>NZ_WVUG01000393.1 GCF_017614965.1 Streptomyces griseorubiginosus
GACCTGGACGAAGCCGGCGCCGAGCGCGCGGCCGGCCCAGTCGCCGAGTTCGGCCAGGTCGCCCAGGTCGCCCATGCCCCAGGAGCGGCGGGAGAGCAGGGAGTAGAGCTGGACCAGGAGGCCGTACGAGCGGGTGGTGGGCGTCGGCAGGCGGGGCGGGGCGACGACCAGGTGGGCCGCCGCGGTGCGGCCGTCGGGGGCGGCGACGCTCAACCGGTGGACGCCGGGCGGGAGTCGCTCGACGGACGTCCGTGTCTCGCCCTCCTCGGTCTCGACGCTCAGCCGGGTGCCGGGCGGCAGGGCGTCCAGGGCGGGGGACGGGGCGCCGCTCCAGAGAACCACGGTGGGCGGCAGCAGCCGCTCGGCCAGTTCGCGCTCGCGGGCGGCGAGCGCGGCGCGGACCGACGCCTCGGTGCCGGCGTCCACGCCGAGGGCGGCCAGGGTGAGGGTGACGGCGGTGGCCGATGCGGTGACCGTACGGTCCGGGGAGGGGCTGTAGGAGGCGGCCACACCGTGCAGCTCGGCGAGCCGGGTCAGCTCCTCGGAGGGCGGTTCGGCCGGCCCCTGCGCGGTCATCTACGGCCTCGCGCAGTCCGGCTCGGGGGCCACCGCCTCGCTGGTCAGCGGCGCGGCCTCGGAGAGCGGGGGTTCGCTGGTGAGCGGCTCGGCCTCGGGCAGCGGCGGCTCACTGGTGAGCGGGGTGTCGGCGCAGGCGCCCTCCGCGCTGAAGACACAGAAGTGCGGCTCGTCCTCGAGGGGCGGCAGCTGCGCCACGGGTTTGGAGAGCGGGTGTGCCGGTGCGGCCACGAGGGGCCTCCTTCGCGAGTACGGCGACCTTGCGGGCGGTTACCGCAGCCCTACCCAGCGGGCGCGACGACAGACGTACAGGAAGGAACTACGTGCCTCTCATCACATTCTGGGCCCGGGCGCCCGGCACGTCACCCGCCCATGATCCTGGGACACTATTCACTCACTACATGTATTGAGTGCATACTGATCCCCATGAGCACCCGCCACATCCTGCTGGGCCTGCTCGCCGCGGGGCCGAGCCATGGCTACGACCTCAAGCGGCGGCACGACGAGCGTTTCCCGCAGGCCCGTCCGCTGGCCTACGGGCAGGTCTACACGACCCTGCAGCGCCTGGTCCGGGACGGTCTCGCACGGATCGAGGGCACGGAGTCGGAGGGCGGGCCGGAACGGACGACGTACCGCGCGACCGAGGACGGCTCGCGTGAACTGGCGCGCTGGGCCCGGGAGATCGCCCCGCCCGCGCCCTTCGTGACGAACGAGATCTTCGCCAAGGTCGTCGTGTCGATCCTGTCCGGCGGCGACGCGGGGGCCTATCTGCGGGCCCAGCGCGAGGCGCACATGGAGCGGATGCGGGAGCTCACGGCGGTGAAGACCGCCAAGGGCGCCGATCTGGCGACCGTGCTCTCGGCGGACTACGCCCTCAACCACCTCGACGCCGACCTCCGTTGGATGACCACGACGGCGGCCCGGCTCACCACCCTGACCGCGGAGGTCGACTCGGCATGAACAACGGGGACGGTAAGGTGCCGCTGGCGGCCCGCGGCCTCACCAAGGCGCACGGCAGGACCGAGGCCCTGCGCGGTGCCTCGGTCGAGCTGGGCGCGGGCGAGATCCTCGCCGTGACCGGCGCGAGCGGCAGCGGCAAGTCGACGCTGCTGCACTGCCTCGCCGGGATCGTGCGGCCCGACGCGGGCGAGGTGACGTATGCCGGCGAGCGGCTGGACCGGCTGCCGGAGCGGCGGCTGAGCGAACTGCGCCGGAGCGACTTCGGGGTGGTGTTCCAGTTCGGGCAGTTGATACCGGAGCTGACGGCACTGGACAACGTGGCACTGCCGCTGATGCTGGCCGGGACCTCGCGGGGAGAGGCCCGGGCACGGGCCGGTGAGTGGCTGGAACGGTTCGGCGTACGGGGCCAGGGGGAGCTCCGCCCGGGCGAGATGAGCGGCGGCCAGGCCCAGCGCACCGCCCTGGCCCGCGCCCTGGTCACCGGCCCGCGGATCGTCTTCGCGGACGAACCGACGGGCGCGCTGGACTCCCTGGCGACCGAACAGGTCATGACGTCCCTGACCCACACGGCCCGCGAGACCCACACCGCCGTCCTCCTGATCACCCACGACGCCCAGGTGGCGGCCTACGCGGACCGGGACATACGCATGACCGACGGGGTCGTGGCAGCAGCGGGGGTCACGGCATGAGCGACGCGAAGACCACACGGGCGAGGACCGGGGGTCCCGCGGGTGATGTACGGCTCGCCTGGCTGTTGACCAAGGGGTCGGACCGGCGGGAGTGGTGGCGGGTCGGGCTGACCGTGGTCGGGGCCGCGGGGGCCGCCGGGCTCGGGCTGGTGATCGCCGTGCTCGTGCCGATGGACGGGCAGTATCACATCGGTGTCGGCGGCGGGCTGCTCGACCAGCCGGGGACCCGGGATGGCGTGGTCGTCGCGCTGACGCTGCTGCTCGTGCCCGTGTTCGGGTTCCTCGGCCAGTGCGCCCGCATCGGTGCCGTGCACCGCGACCGGCGACTGGCCGCGCTGCGCCTCGCGGGGGCCGCGCCCCCGCAGGTGCGGCGGATCGCGGGGCTGGAGACGGGCCTCGCCTGTCTGGCCGGTTCCGTCCTGGCCACGGTGGTCTCGGTGGCCGTTCTGCTCCGCATGTGGCACCACCCCGCTCCCCTGGCCTGGGCCGGCATCGTCACCGTGGCCCTGTTGGTCCCGGCGGCCGGCGCGGCCGTGAGCACGCTGTCGCTGCGTCGCGTGGTGGCCTCCCCGCTGGGGGTCGTACGGCGGACACGGCCTGCCGGTCCCGGGCGGCTGTTCCTCGTGGCGACCGTCCTGCTGGGCGTCTCCGCGCTGTTCGTGACGGCGGCCGCCTTCGTCGGCGACCCCTTCTCGCTGCCCCTGTTCGGGCTCGCCGTCGGCCCGCTGGCCGTCTTCGCGCTCTGTCTGCTGGTCAGCGCCGTCGCCGTGTGGCTGACCGGCTGGTGGTCCGGCCGGCTGGGCGAGGCCCTCGCCTCCCGGGCCGGGAGCGCGGCCGTGCTGATCGCGGCGGAGCGGCTGCGGGCGGACCCGTGGGCCGCGGCCCGTACGCACGCGGCGGTGCTGCTGGTCACGGTGGTCGGTACCGGTTTCGTGGGCGTGCGCCAGGCCTTGCTGGCCGACCTCGCCACCCTCCACCGCGAGCACAGCCTCGCCATGGACGTCTCGTACTACTCCAGCGGCCTCCACCTGACCGGCGCCGCGATCGGCGTCGCCCTGACGATCGTCATCGCCGCCCTCGCCGTCGGCACCGCCGAGTCCGTCGCCACCCGGCGCCGGGGCCTGGCCGCGCAGACCGCCGCCGGGGTGCCGCGCGCGGTGCTGGGCCGGGCGCTGCTGCTGGAGACCGCGCTGCCGCTGCTGCCCGCGGTCGCGGTGGCGGGCGTCGGTGGCACGGGCATCGGCGTCTGGTACGCCTCGCTCACCGCGGACCACCTCGTGGTGCCGTACGCCGCGCCGCTCGTCCCCCTCGCGGTCTACGCCTGCTGTCTGCTCGCCGCCGCCACCTCACTCCCCCTGCTGCGCCGCACCCTGCACCCGGCCGAGCTGCGCTACGCCTGACCGCATGACTGTCCGGCCCGGGAGCGCGGGGGGCTCCCGGGCCGGGCCGTACGCTGCCGCACTCCCTGTGACCAGGGGAATGCGAAGGCCCGGACCGTCAGGCGGAGATGCCGTCGATCCGGGCCATGGCGTCTTCCGCGCCGTACGGCTGCAGGTAGGGCAGCCAGCGCGGGTCCCTATGGCCGGTCCCGATGATGCGCCAGGCCAGACCGGTGGGCGGGGCCGGTTTGTGGCGCAGCCGCCAGCCCAGCTCGATCAGGTGTCGGTCGGCCTTGACGTGGTTGCAGCGGCGGCAGGACGCCACCACGTTGTCCCAGACGTGTTTGCCCCCGCGGCTGCGCGGGATGACGTGGTCGACGCTGGTTGCGACGCCACCGCAGTACATGCACCGGCCCCCGTCACGCGCGAACAGCGCGCGTCGGGTCAGAGGAACGGGCCCCCGATAGGGAACCCGGACGAATCGCTTGAGCCGGACCACGCTTGGTGCGGGGACTGTGACGGTCGCGCTGTGCAGGAAGGCGCCCGATTCCTCGAGGGAGACGGCCTTGTTCTCCAGGACGAGGACGAGCGCGCGGCGGAGCGGTACGACGCCGAGTGGCTCGTACGACGCGTTGAGGACCAGGACATGCGGCACGGATGCCTCCTTGGGCGTCGGCGGCGCGTGGCTCGCGCCGGGACGATCTGTAGGTCAGTCTCCCCTCTTGCCTGGTGGACGCGCCACCATGTCCCGGTAACGGGCTGGGAGTGTTTTCGACCACACGTGATTCATCCCCCCGAGCGGGATGTGTTTATCCCACCTGCTCATCCCGGGTGCGCACCAAGTCTCCTCAGAAGACCGCAAGGATTCCCACACCGTGCCCCGATAGTGTGGTGGGCCTGCCCTTCCGGTGACCTTTTCGTGACCTTGACCGCGTCGCGTGCCGGGGGGCGGACCGCTGCACCTGGAGGTACCCGCCGTGTCCTTGCCCGCCGTCCTACTGGCCGCCGGTTCGTCGCCCTCGCCGTCGCCGTCCCCCTCGGGGTCGACGGCCGTGACGGTCCCGACGCTCCAGGACGCCCAGGAGAGCGCGACGAACGCGGCCAGCTGGGTCGAGCAGAACTGGTCGACGTGGCTGGCGATCGGTCTCAGGGTCCTGCTGATCCTGGTGGTCGCGGGAGTGCTCAGAGCGGTCGTGCAGCGGGCGATCACCAAGCTGATCGACCGGATGACCCGCACCGCCGAGGCGGTCGACGGCACCTCGCTCGGCGGTCTGCTGGTCAACAACGAACGCCGCCGGCAGCGCTCCCAGGCCATCGGCTCGGTGCTGCGCTCGGTGGCGTCCTTCCTGATCCTGGGCACCGCGGCGCTGATGGTCCTGGGCGCGTTCCAGATCAACCTGGCCCCGCTGCTGGCCTCCGCCGGTGTCGCCGGTGTCGCGATCGGTTTCGGCGCCCGCAACCTCGTCACCGACTTCCTCTCCGGTGTCTTCATGATCCTGGAGGACCAGTACGGCGTCGGCGACACGATCGACGCGGGCGTGGCCTCCGGCGAGGTCATCGAGGTCGGCCTGCGCGTGACGAAGCTGCGCGGCGCCGAGGGCGAGATCTGGTACGTCCGCAACGGCGAGGTCAAGCGGATCGGCAACCTCTCCCAGGGCTGGGCCACGGCCGGCGTCGACGTCACCGTGAAGGCGAACGAGGACCTGGACAAGGTGAAGGCCACCCTCGACGAGGTCGCCGAGAAGATGAGCGCGGAGGAGCCCTGGAACGAGCTCCTGTGGAGCCCGATCGAGGTGCTCGGCCTGGACAGCGTGCTGCTGGACTCGATGGTCGTGCGCATCTCGGCGAAGACCATGCCGGGCAAGTCCCTCGCCGTCGAACGCGAGCTGCGCTGGCGCGTCAAGCGGGCCTTCGACGCGGCGGACATCCGCATCGTGGGCGGCGAGACGGCCGTGGCCGGCGCCCTGGACCCCGCCGACCCGACGGAGACGGTCGCGGCCCCGTCCGCCCACTCCAACCCGGACTCCCCGCAGTCGGCTGCGGCCACGCCGATAGCGCCGCAGCGGACCGCGCCGAAGTAGCCGGCCCCTCCCCCGCTCCCACCGCCCCCGAGGTAACGAGTCTGTTGCCACGGGGGCGGCTTCTATTGACGCCCCCTTCGCCCTGGGCTTACGTTCCTTTCCAGCCAATAGGAAACTTTCCTAACAGTGGTGGAATGAGAAGCTGGACAGTCGAAAGGCAGGTGTCGACCCATGGCAGGATCCGCCGGTACGCCGGGCACCCCGCGCGTCCTGCGCGCCATGAACGACCGCGCCGCCCTTGACCTCCTCCTGGAGCACGGGCCGCTGTCCCGCACGCGGATCGGCAAGCTCACCGGCCTCTCCAAGCCGACCGCCTCCCAGCTGCTCGCCCGCCTCGAGGCGGCCGGGCTGGTCCTCGCCACCGGCACCACCGAGGGACGGCCCGGCCCCAACGCCCAGCTGTACGAGGTCAACCCGGCCGCCGGGTACGCGGCGGGCCTGGACGTCACCCCGGAACGCATCCTCGCCGCCGTCGCCGACGTCACCGGCCGCACGGTGGGCTCGTACGAACTCCCCACCCCCGGGAGGCGTCCGGCCCAGCCCGTCGTCCGGCAGGTCACCGACGCCCTCGACGGCGCGGTGAAGGCGGCTGGGCTGGCCCGCGACGACGTCCACCGGCTTGTCATCGGCACCCCCGGCGCCTTCGACCCCAACACCGGCCGGCTGCGCTACGCCTCGCACCTCCCGGGCTGGCACACCCCGGCCCTGCTCGACGAACTCGCCGCCGCGCTGCCGATGCCGGTGGAGTACGAGAACGACGTCAACCTCGTCGCCGTCGCCGAACAACGGCTGGGCGCGGCACGGGGGCACGAGGACTTCGTGCTGTTCTGGAACGAGGGCGGCCTCGGCGCCGCCCTGGTCCTCGGCGGCCGGCTGCACCGCGGCTGGACCGGCGGCGCGGGCGAGGTGGGTTTCCTCCCGGTGCCGGGCGCACCCCTGGTCCGGCAGGTGACGAAGGCCAACAGCGGTGGCTACCAGGAGCTGGCCGGCTCCCAGGCCGTCCCGCGTCTGGCCCGCGAACTCGGCATCGCGCAGATCCCGTCGGGGCCGTACGCCGAGGTGGCCGCCGCGCTCCTGGAGCGCGCCGCCGCCGAGGACACCGGCCTGTACCGCGAGCTGCTGCAGACGTACGCGACCCGGCTGGCCACCGGTCTCGCCGCCCTCGTCTCCGTCCTCGACCCCGAACTCGTCGTGCTCAGCGGCGCCTCCCTGACCTCGGGCGGCGAGCCGCTGCGTGCCCTCGTCCAGGACGAGCTGGAGGAGCTGGCCGCCGCCCGCCCCCGGCTCGTCATCGGCGACGTCCGTGAACATCCCGTGCTGCGGGGCGCGTTGGAGAGCGCCCTCGCGGCCACCCGCGACGAGGTCTTCGACACCTCGCGCTGACGCACCACCCCTCCCGCACACCCCGCACTC
>NZ_WVUG01000394.1 GCF_017614965.1 Streptomyces griseorubiginosus
CCTTTGGGGCGGACCAGTGGACCCACCTCCAGGGGCGCGGGGAACTGCGCGACAAGCCACGAACCACCCGCAGCCGCCCACGAAGCAGAACCCCCCGGGCTACTGGGCGACAGGCACCGGGGTCTCCACCTCCGCGGCCGTCTCCCCGCCCAGCACCCGCCTCGCCCGGTCCAGATCCAGCGCCCCCTCCCAGCGGGACACGGCGAAAACGGCGACGCAGTTGCCGAGCAGGTTCGTGACGACCCGCATCGAGTCCATGATCCGGTCCACGCCCAGCAGCAGCGCCACCGCACCCGCGGGGATCGCCCCCAGCGAGGAAGCCGTCGCGGACAGCGCGAGGAAGGCGGAGCCGGGGATGCCCGCCATGCCCTTGCTGGTCAGCATCAGCACCAGCACCACGGTGATCTGCTGCCCCACCCCGAGGTCGACACCCACCGCCTGCGCGATGAACAGCGTGCCGATGGAGAGGTAGAGCGAGGCGCCGTCGAGGTTGAAGGAGTACCCGGTGGGCAGCACCAGCCCCACCGCGTCGTCGCGCGCCCCGGCTGCGCGCAGCTTCTGCATCACGCGCGGCATCACGGACTCCGTGGACGCGGTACCGAGGGCGAGCATCATCTCCTCGCGGATGTAGCGCAGGAACTTCCACAGGCTCAGCCCGGTGACGATCCGCAGGGCGACGGCCAGCAGCACGATGAACAGCGCGGCGGCGACGTAGCACAGGACGATCAGCTTGGCGTAGGTCTCGATCACGCCGAGCCCGTACTGGCCGATCAGGACGGCCATCGCGCCGAACACCGCGATCGGGGCCAGCCGCATCACGAAGCCGACGACCGCGAAGATGATCTCCTGCGCCTGTTCGACGGCGGGCAGCACCTGCGGCACCTTCGTGTGCCCCAGGTGCAGCAGCGCGGCGCCCACCAGACAGGCCAGGACGAGGACTTGGAGCAGGGAGTTCTCGGCGAAGGCGCCGATGAAACTGGTCGGCAGCGCGTTCAGGACGAACTCCGTGGTCGACGGCAGCGAACCGCCGCCCGTCTTCGCGTCGACCGCCTTCGCGCTGAGCGTGGCCGGGTCCACGTGCATCCCGGCACCAGGCTGCACGACATTGGCCGCGAGCAGCCCGATGAGCAGGGCGAACGTGCTCGCCACCTCGAACCAGACCAGCGCCTTCAGACCGATCCGGCCGAACGCCCTGAGGTCACCGGCCTTGGCGATGCCGACGACGACCACACAGAACACGAGCGGGGAGATGATCGTCTTGATGAGCCGGGTGAAACCGTCGCCGAGGGGCTGCAGATCGGCGGCGAAGCCGGGCCACAGCCTCCCGACGACGATTCCGAGCACGAGCGCGCAGAGGACCTGCGCGAACAGAGAGGTACGCAGTATGCGTGCGACACGTCGCGGGGCGGACGGGACGGACGACGGCACGGGCACTCCTTGTGGGGGGACGTCAACCTCGCAGCAGCCGGGGAGACTTCTGCGATACGGAAAGCGGCTTCCGTGACGATCACTTTCGGGGCGCCGTTGATCCCGCCAGAAACCTCCGTGTTGCACACACGTAAATCCCGTCCCGTGTGACCCATCGCACACACTGCGCTCAGCAGCGCGTGCGGTCCTCCGTGAGCACCCCCTGAACGGTCGTCAGGGAGCGGTCGTAGCACCCGTGCGACCCGTACAGCCGGTACCGCTCGCTCGTCGTACCGACCGCGTGCCGCTGGTCGCGCGGAACCCCGGTCGTGAACGTGGCGTCACCGCTGACCGTGTCGTCCAGCCGCGACCAGCCGGTGCGCCGGCCGCCCCGCGTCTCGCTCACCGCGGCCCGGTCGCCGAGGGTCAGCACGGTGCGCAGCCGGGCGTCGTCGCCGATCGTGGTCGAGCCGTCCATCGTGTACGTCCGGTGCGTGGCCGTTGTCCGGGCCGGTCCGCGCCCGTCGACGGTGACGGACTCGTCGTCGGTCCAGGTGGCGTCGAGGCCGTCGACGTTCTCGCCGTCGGTCCAGCGGTGCACCGAGGTGTTGGCCAGTGTGCGGCGGACGGTGGTCGTCACCCGGCCGTGCGAGGTGTCGACATATCCGGAGACGGTCAGCGCGTGGTCGGCCGCGGTGTCCACCCGTTCCGGCGAACCGGCCGTGTAGGTGGAGGAGTTCGTGAGAGTCCCCGACCGGTTCTCGATCAGCTTGCCCGTCACCCGCGCCCTCTTGGCGTCCTGCCACACCAGCACGTTGACCGGTGCGCTCCAGCCGCTCTGCCCCTCGGGCACGCCCACGACCGAGACCTCGAGCTTGTGCGGACGGCCGTCGTCGAGAAGGCCGGCGAAGGGGGTCAGGTCGTACTCGATCGGCCTGACGTCGAAGGCGCGGGGGCCCGGAATCACGTACCAGAGGAAGGGGTTGGACCAGCCTCCGGTCCACACGTGCGGGAACGGCGCGGCGATTCCGGCCAGTTGGCCGTCGACCTTGATCTGGACCTCCCGGTAGGGGCCGCCGTCGGCCTGGCAGGAGTACGGCGCCTTGTCGGGCACCGCCAGGTACCAGAACTCCTCGCAGCCGCCACCCGATCCGGTGGCGTAGACCTCGGCGAGGACGCGTTCGCTGTTGCGCGGGGTGGTGAGGGTGTTGCCGTCGCCGAGGGTGAGGACCTTGTCGGGGGTCGCGGCGGCGGTCGGTCTCCCGGCGTAGAAGGTGAGCGTGACCTTGACGTCGATCACTCCGGTGTAGGTGTCGTCGACGACGTTCCCGATGAGCATCTCGACGTCCTGGCCGCTGCGGAAGGTGTCGCTGTACCGCGTGACGTCCTTCTCCACGGACCAGGCGATGCCGTCGGGCGAGGGCTCGGGGGTGGAGGTGCGGAGGATCTCGACGCCGCCGACGTGCAGATAGCCGAGCCGGTCGTACTGCCGACCCTTGACCTTGCCGTCGAGGCGCAGCACGACCTTGCTCCAGCGGTCGCCGCAGCCCGACGGCGGGGTGTAGGTGCCCTTGTAGGGGGTGAAGTCCCGGAACTGCGCCTCGGCGAGGGTCACCTGGCAGGACGTGCCGTGCGGCTTCGCCACGGGCGGGGCCGCGGTGACCGGGTCGTGCCAGTCGGTGCCGAACTCGGCGGGTACGTCGGCGGACTGGGCCGGCCCCGCCCCGAGGAGGACACTCGCCAGGAGGGTCACCCCGGCGAGCATGAACATGACGATCCGTCTCTTCATGGCCGGTGTTCTACGGCGAGTCACCCCCTTATGGCAATGAGGCCTCCGTCAGCAGGAGGACCGGGGCTCCTCCGGCCGGAAAACCGTTTGCCAGCGACCACGCTGCGAGGCGAACCTGTCACGGTTTGCTGCCGCCGCGAGCGGTTCCCTCCACCCCCTGACACGAGCCACCGGGACGTCAGTCGTCATGCAGATTCAAGACCTTCCCTATCCCGATCCCGGCGTTCCGGACGCGCGTTCGGGTCCCCGATTCCTGTGGTGGCTGGGCCGCAATCAGCTGGGCGGACAGGTCAAGTCGCTCGCCTGGGGGCTGTTGCACTTCGTGGCGGTCTCCGCGCTGCCGTTCTGCGTGGGCCTCAGTGTGCAGGCCGTGGTGGACCGTTCCGGTACCCGGCTTGCCCTGACGGGCGGGCTGCTGGCGCTGTGCGGTATCGGCATCGCGCTGGGAGACACCTTCCTGCACCGCACGGCCGTCACCAACTGGATCACCGCCGCCGCCCGGGTGCAGCAGCTGCTCGCCCGCAAGGCGGCCGTACTCGGCTCCGCGCTGACCCGGCGCGTGGCGGCCGGTGAGGTCGTGGCCGTCTCCACCGGTGACGTGGAGAAGATCGGCTGGTTCGTGGAGGCCGTCTCCCGGTTCACCGCGGCGGCCCTCACCGTGGTCGTGGTCTGCGTCGCCCTCGTCCTCTACCAGCCGGCGCTCGGCGTGGTCGTCGCCGTGGGCCTGCCGGTGGTGGCGCTGGCCGTCCTGCCGCTGCTGCCCCCGGCCACCCGGCGGGCCGACTTCCAGCGCGAGAAGGCCGGCCGCGCCACCGAGCTGGCCTCGGACACCGTCGCCGGCCTGCGCGTGCTGCGCGGCATCGGCGGCGAGGACCTGTTCCTCGAGCGCTACCGCCGCGCCTCCCAGGAGGTCCGCCACGCCGCCGTGCGCAGCGCCCGCATGTGGTCCCTGATCGCCGCCGTCCAGGTCCTGCTGCCGGGCGTACTGATGATCGTCGTGGTCTGGTACGGCGTCCATCTGGCCCAGCAGGGGCGCATCACCATCGGCGAACTGGTCACCGTCTACAGCTCGGTGATGGTGCTGAGCTATCCGCTCCAGCACTTCCACGAGATCGCCATGGCCTACTCCTTCTCGCGCCCCTCGGCCAAGCGGGCCGCGCGGGTGCTGTCGCTGGAGCGGGCCACGGACACCGAGGGCGTGCGCGGGGCCGACGTGCCGAGCGGCGATCTGTACGACCCCGCGACCGGTCTGCTGGCCCCTGCCGGCCGGCTCACCGCGGTGGTGTGCGGCGACCCGGACGCGGCGGGACTGCTCGCCGAACGGCTGGGCGGCCACCCGGCGGACCAGGACACGTCCGTCCTGCTGGGCGGGGTGCCCCTCGACGAACTGCCGCTGGACACGGCCCGTACGGCCGTCCTCGTCCAGGACAAGGATCCGGTCCTGCTGTCCGGTTCGCTGCGCGAGCTGCTCGACGTGCCCGCCTCCGGGAACGTCAGTGCCCAGGACGCGCTGGCGGCCGCGCAGTGCGAGGACGTGCTGGAGGCGCTGGCCCAGGCGTCGCTGGACGCGGAGGACCCCATGGACACGCGGATCACCGAGCGCGGACGGTCGCTGTCCGGCGGGCAGCGGCAGCGGCTCGCGCTGGCCCGGTCGCTGATCACCGACCCCGAGGTGCTGGTGCTGGACGAGCCGACCTCGGCCGTCGACTCGCACACCGAGGCACGGATCGCGCAGGGCGTACGCGGGCTGCGGGAGGGGCGCACGACGGTGGTGTTCACCTCCTCGCCGCTGCTGCTGGACCACGCCGACCGGGTCGTGCTGGTGCACGAGGGCCAGGTCGTGGCCGTCGGCGTGCACCGCGAACTGGTGCACGACGAGCCCCGCTACCGGGCCGTGGTGACCCGGGAGACGGAAGAAGAGGCCGTGCTGAGCGGCGTACTGAAGGAACTCGAAGAAATCGAGGAGACAGCATGATCGGCGTGGCGCCACCGGCCTACGACCCGGCGGCCCCGAGGACGGCGAACACCCTGCCGGTCGGCGCCCCCGCGACCGTACGCGCGTATGTGGCCGAGCTGTTCCGCCGGCACCGGCGCGCCTTCCTGGTCCTGATCGGCGTCAACACGGCGTCCGTCATGGCCTCGTTGGTGGGCCCGTGGCTGCTCGGCGACCTCGTGCAGCGGGTGTCGGACGGCGCGCGGGAGCTTCACTTGCCGCTCGTCCTGTCGCTGTTCGCGCTGGCGCTGGCGGTCCAGGCGGTGTTCGTGCGCGAGGTGCGGCTGCGCGGGGCGATGCTCGGCGAACGGATGCTGGCCGACCTGCGCGAGGACTTCCTCGTCCGGTCGGTCGGACTGCCCCCGGGTGTCCTGGAACGGGCCGGCACCGGCGATCTGCTGTCCCGGATCACGACCGACATCGACCGGCTGGCCAACGCGATGCGCGAGGCCGTACCGCAGCTGGCGATCGGCGTGGTGTGGGTGGTGCTGCTGCTCGGCGGTCTCGTGGTCACGGTGCCGCCGCTGGCTCCGGCCGTGCTGGTCGCCGTGCCGCTGCTGGTGGCCGGCTGTCGCTGGTACTACAAGCGGGCACCGTCCGCCTACCGCTCCGAGGCCGCGGGATACGCCGCCGTGGCCGCCGCCCTCGCCGAGACCGTGGACGCCGGACGCACCGTCGAGGCCCACCGCCTCGGCCAGCGCCGGATCGAGCTGTCGGAGCGCCGGGTCAGGGAGTGGACGGCCTGGGAGCGCTACACGCTGTGGCTGCGCTCGGTCCTCTTCCCGGTCATCAACCTCACCCACACCACCGTGCTCGCCTCGGTGCTGATGATCGGCGGCGTGTTCGTGCTCCGGGGCTGGATCGGGGTCGGCCAGCTGACGACGGGCGCCCTGATCGCCCAGATGCTCGTCGACCCGGTCAACCTCATCCTGCGCTGGTACGACGAGCTCCAGGTGGCCCAGGTGTCGCTGGCCCGGCTGGTGGGTGTGCGGGACATCGAGCCGGGCGCCGGGGACGAGTCCCTGGCACCCGACGGACGCGAGGTTCGCGCCGAGCGGGTGCACTTCGGCTACCGCGAGGGCGTCGACGTGCTGCGCCAGGTCTCCCTGGATGTCGCCCCGGGCACCCGGCTGGCGCTGGTCGGTCCCTCGGGCGCGGGCAAGTCCACCCTGGGCCGGCTGTTCGCCGGGATCTACGCACCCCGGGACGGCCGCATCACCCTCGGCGGCGCGGAACTGTCCCGGATGCCCGCCGAACGCGTCCGCTCCCATGTGGCCCTGGTCAACCAGGAGCACCACGTCTTCGTGGGCTCCCTGCGCGACAACCTGCTGCTCGCGCGGACCGACGCGGCGGACGCCGAGCTGTGGGCGGCCCTCGGGGCGGTCGACGCCGACGGCTGGGCGCGGGCTCTGGACGACGGCCTGGACACCGAGGTCGGCTCGGGCGGGACCGCGCTCACCCCGGCGCAGGCCCAGCAGATCGCCCTGGCCCGGCTGGTGCTGGCCGACCCGCACACGCTGGTCCTGGACGAGGCGACCTCGCTGCTGGACCCGCGAGCGGCACGTCACCTCGAACGCTCCCTCGCCCGGGTCCTCGACGGCCGCACCGTCGTCGCCATCGCCCACCGCCTGCACACCGCCCACGACGCCGACGTCATCGCCGTCGTGGAGAACGGCCGCATCAGCGAACTGGGCAGCCACGACGACCTGGTCGCGGCCGAGGGCGCATACGCGGCACTGTGGCATTCCTGGCACGGGTGATCGGGGAGGCGTGGGGTGAGGCCCGGACGGCACGGGGCCGGGCGGACCCGGAGCCGCGGGGCAGGGCGGCCCGGAGCCGCGGGGCAGGGCGGGCCCGGAACCGCGGGGCAGGGCGGGCCCGGAGCCACGG
>NZ_WVUG01000395.1 GCF_017614965.1 Streptomyces griseorubiginosus
GCCTCGACCCACCCCCGGAAGCCGATGGCGGTCGTGGCCACGACCACGTCGGGTGCCTGGTCGATCAGGTCCTTCGTCGCCGCCAGCAGCTCGCTGTCGTCGGCGAGCGGCACGATGCGCAGAGCGGGTGCGTGCAGGACGGCAGCTCCCCGTCGCTGCAGCAGGGCGCCCAGTTCGTCGGCCCGGCGCGCGGCCGTGACACCCACGGTGAATCCCGCGAGCGGGCCGTGCTGACCGGGCTGCGGTCGCTGCTGTTCGTCGTCCATGGCTCTCGTCCCGAACTCGAGTCGTCGTACAGGAGGTACGGCGGTACCTGCATGCCGAACGAGCCTGTCAACGGCGCGTGACAGGCTCGGTTCGGCTTCATGTCGCCGGTGTTACGTCACACCTCGGCATAGCTGAGCTGCGGCTTCGCCTCTGGGGCGGTCGCGGCCTCGGTGGTTGCGGCCGGGCGGCGAAGGTATACGGCCCAGGTGACCGCGAAGCAGAGAGCGTAGTAGGCGAGGAAGGCGACGAACGCGCCGGTTCCGGAGCCGTAGGACAGGAAGGACTGCCGGAAGGCCATGTTGATGCCGACGCCGCCGAGCGCGCCGACCGCGCCGATGAGGCCCATCGAGGCACCGGAGAGCCGGCGCCCGTACTTGACCGCTTCCTCGCCCTGAAGCCCCTTGGAGAGGGCCTTGGCCTGGAAGATGCCGGGGATCATCTTGAAGGTCGACCCGTTGCCGAGGCCGGCGAGCGCGAACAGCACGACGAACGCGGCGACGAACAGGGGGAGCGACTTCTGCATGCTGGCGAGGACCAGGACGGCGGTGGCGGCGGCCATGGCGATGTAGTTGTAGAGGGTGATCCTCGCGCCGCCGTACTTGTCGGCGAGCCAGCCGCCCACGGGCCGCACCAGCGAGCCGAGCAGCGGGCCGATGAAGGTGAGGTAGGTGGCCTGCAGCGGTGTACGGCCGAACTGGTTGGTCAGCACCTGCCCGAAGGCGAAGCTGTAGCCGATGAAGGAGCCGAACGTCCCGATGTACAGGACGGACATGATCCAGGTGTGGGCGTCCCGGGCGGCGTCCTTGGCGGCGCCGGTGTCGTTCTTCACGTTCTCGATGTTGTCCATGAAGAGCGCGGCGAGGACCGCGGCGACGACGATGAGCGGGATGTAGATCCCGAGCAGCACGCGCGGGCCGCCGCTGGCACCGATGACGGCGAGGGCCACGAGCTGGATCGCCGCGACGCCGATGTTGCCGCCGCCCGCGTTGAGGCCGAGGGCCCAGCCCTTCTTCCTCAGCGGGAAGAAGGCGTTGATGTTGGTCATCGAGGAGGCGAAGTTGCCGCCGCCGATGCCGGCCAGCAGGCCGACGAGCAGGAAGGTGTCGAAGGACGTCCCGGGCTTCATCACCGCGAACGCGGCGATGGTGGGGATGAGCAGCAGACCGGCCGAGATGATCGTCCAGTTCCGGCCGCCGAAGATCGCGACGGCGAAGGTGTAGGGGACGCGGACGACGGCGCCGACGAGCGTGACCATCGACGTCAGCAGGAACTTGTCGGCCGGGGTCAGCCCGTACTCCGGACCCATGAAGAGCACCAGCACGGACCACAGGGTCCAGATCGAGAACCCGATGTGCTCGGAGAGCACGGAGAAGACGAGGTTGCGCTTGGCGATCTTCTCTCCGGTCTCGTTCCAGAAGGTCTCGTCCTCGGGATCCCACTGCTGGATCCAGCGGCCTCCCCTGCTGGATGCGGGGGCTGTACTAGCGGCTGTCATGACGCCTCCACGGTTCTCCGGGGCTCGGTCGTGCTTGGGGCAGATGAGCGGTGATGAGTCCCGAAGGTAGGGAGGCGGCGTTACCGCCCTGTGGCACCGGGTGACCGGAAGGGAACGTTGCTCTCACCCGGCGCGGGGGCGGGATGAGAGGTTCCGACGCCACACGTTACGAACGGCTCCCCGGACGCGGACGTCCAGTGGTGAGGTCGATGTCGATCTCGAAGGGCACGGAGACCTTGAGGCGGTTGTGGAAGATGCCGGTGAGGCCGTAGGAACCGGTGGCCGGGTCGAGCTCGTAGACGTAGACGACCGGCAGCCCCTTGTCGCCGTCCTGCTCCACCCGCCAGAAGTGCGGCACGCCGGCAGCCGCGTACTTACGGGGCTTGACCTCGCGGTCCCGTTCACGCGAGTCGGCGGAGACGACTTCCACGGCCAGGAGGATGTCCTCGGGGTTGTAGGAGGTCTGGTTCGGACCGGTGTTCGCTTCCAGGGGGAAGACCATGATGTCCGGCTCCGGCCGGTTCTTCGTGTCCAGCCTGACGGTCATCTCCCGCATGACGTCCAGGTGGTCCGGCGCCTGTTCCAGGAGGCTGATCTCCAGCAGACGCATGCACCGCGCGTGGAACGCGGTCTGTGGACTCATGAAGACGAGACTCCCGTCGATCAATTCCGTGTGCGGCGGGAGGCCCGGAATCCGGTCGAGGTCGTCCGCGGTCCAGCCCCCGGCTGGCGGAATCGGCCAGCGGTAGGCCGGCTCGTTGTCCGGCCGGTCGTCGCGTACGGCGCTCATCGGTGCTCCCATGGGACGGAGTCTCGCCTGTGAGGTCAGCGTACCCAGGGGGAACGACAGGGCCCTCACCTCAACGAGAGAGGCGTCGGGCTCCCCCGCGTCGCCTCCCGTCCGGCCACAGGCGTGGGCTGCGCCTGGCGGCCAGGTCCTCGATCCAGCCGAACGCCAGGATCGCCAGGCCGATCAGGGGCCAGATCAGGACGAACGTCCAGAAGCCGTATGTCGAGTCCAGGGCTGACGACGCCGTATCGCTGTCCATGAAGGGAAGGTCGTAGGCGCGGTCGATGATCGGGAACGTCGCCATGATCAGGAGGTTGTGCCAGAGGTAGATGGTGACGGCCCTGTTGTTGGAGAGGGTCACCAGCCTGTCCCAGCGGGCGAGGCGGCCCGGCAGCTCCTGCCAGGACGGGGAGTACTGGAGCAGGATGACGACGAACCCGAGGGACCAGGTCGCCTGGGCCAGCGGGATGTCGTTCAGGTCCCAGGCGTCCTCGCCGGGATGGCCCGACGCCCACCACAGGCCGAACGCCATCACGAGCGCGGAGCCGGAGACCGCGAGGTAACGGGGGACGCGCCGCAGCAGCCCCTCGTGGTGGGCGAAGCCCAGGACCCAACAGGCGCCGTACGTCCCGAAGTCGGTGATCGCGTTGCCTGTCTCGCCGGGGACCGTGACGACACCCGTGCCGACGATCGCCGTCAGGGCGAGCGGGGCGAGCAGTGTCGGCCACGGCGCGCGGCGGAAGACCCACAGCAGCAGCGGGGAAGCGATCACGAACCACAGATAGGCGCGGAGGTACCACAGCGGTCCCGCCGCCTGGTCCGCCCAGGTGGAGTCGAACAGGCCCCCGTCGGTGCCGAGGTGCCAGGGGTAGGGCGGGGCGCCGACCGGGACGACGTAGTTGAGGAGGTCCGCCACCCCCCAGGCGCCCCCGGTGTCCGGGTCCTTCAGCGGGTTCCAGCCGTCCGCGAACATCATGGCCACGACGACGGCGCTGAACGCCCACAGGGGAGGCAGCAGTCGGCGGATCCGGCCGCGGACCACACTCGGCGCCGGGCGGCCGAGCGACCGTGCCATCAGCGAGCCGGCGAGCGCGAACATCACGCCCATGGAGGGGAAGAGGACCGACAGCCACGCCCAGCCGAAGAGGTGGTAGACGACCACCCGGACCAGGGCGATGGAGCGCAGGAGGTCGAGGTACCGGTCACGGCCCGGCTTCCCCGGCGCGGCAGCGGACGCGGGCGCCGGTTCCGGCCGGTGCGGGACGTCGGTCGTGTGTCCGTGCGTCATGCCACGGGCCTCCGATCACTGCTGCTCGTACTGCTCGTACTGCTCGTACGGCTCGTACGGCTGCGCTGGCGGGGCACCGTCCCGCCCGGCGCCTCCACGACCCCCGTGCGGCGCAGCTTCTGCCAGCGCAGACGGCCGCCGGTGAGGGCCGTGATCCAGGACTGGAGCAGCACGACGTACATGAGCTGGCGGTAGAGGATCTGCTGCAGGGGGAGCGAGATCAGATGGGTCATGCGTTCCTTGTCGAGGCGGAAGGCGTACGCCGCGCATATCGCCTGGATCGCCAGCACCCCGAGCCAGGCCACGATCGTCTTCTCGGTCGGGCCGAACACGACGCCGTACAGGAGGAAGACGTCGATCAGGGGGGCGAGCAGCGGGGCCACCACCATGAACAGCGACACCAGCGGCAGGCCCACCCGGCCGAAGCGGCCCGAGGGACCCCGCTCCACGAGGGCGCGCCGGTGCTTCCAGATCGCCTGCATGGTGCCGTACGACCAGCGGTAGCGCTGGGACCACAGCTGCTGGACCGTCTCGGGCGCCTCGGTCCAGGCGCGCGCCTTCTCGGCGTACACCACCCGCCAGCCGTCGCGGTGCATGGCCATCGTGATGTCGGTGTCCTCGGCGAGCGTGTCGTCGCTCATCCCGCCGACCCGCTCCAGCGCCGAGCGGCGGAACGCCCCCACGGCCCCCGGGATCGTCGGCATGCAGCGCAGGATGTCGTACATACGGCGGTCGAGGTTGAAGCCCATCACGTACTCGATGTGCTGCCAGGCGCCGATCAGCGAATCCCGGTTGCCGACCTTCGCGTTGCCGGCGACGGCGCCCACGCGCGGGTCGCCGAAGGGCTGCACCAGCTCGCGGACGGTGGACGGTTCGAAGACGGTGTCGCCGTCCATCATCACGACGATGTCGTGGCGGGCGTTGGCGAGGCCCCGGTTGAGGGCGGCGGGCTTGCCCGCGTTCAGCTGCCGCACGACCCGGACGTTCGGCAGGCCCATCGCCTCGACGATCCTGGCGGTGCCGTCGCCGGAGCCGTCGTCGACGACGATCACCTCGATGGGGTGCTCGCTCGCCATCAGTGAACGGACCGTGTTCTCGATGCACTTGGCCTCGTTGTACGCGGGCACGAGCACCGACACCGGTTGGGTGACCGGCGGCCCCCAGCCGAAGTCCCGCCGCCGGACCCGGCGGGCGTGCGCGCCGGACAGCAGCAGCATCAGCGCGAACCGGCCGATGACGAGCGCGCCGACCACCGCGAGGCCGGCGACCATCACGCCGGTGATGTCGTCGGAGGCCCGGACGAGGAAGATCCACGCCCTGCCCTTCCACAGCTCGGCCCCGGTGACCGGGGTGAGCGCGCTGGGCGCGTCGAGCGCCTCGGTGAGGCTGTCGAACCGGTAGCCCCTCGCCTGCATCTCGGGCAGGAACCGGTCCAGGGCCCGCACCGTCTGGTGGCGGTCGCCGCCGGAGTCGTGCATCAGGACGATGGCGCCCTTGCCGCCGCGCGGGGTGGCGTTGCGGATGATCGTGGAGACGCCGGGCCTTCGCCAGTCCTCGCTGTCGGTGTCGTTGACGACCGTCAGATAGCCCTTGGTGCCGATGTACCGCGTGACGGGCCACGACCTGTCGTCCATGGCGTCGGCGAAGGAGGAGTACGGCGGGCGGAAGATCGAGCTGCGGATGCCGGCGGCGCCCGCGAGGGCCAGCTGGTTCTGGGACAGCTCCCAGTCGATGCGCTTCGTCGACTGGTAGGAGAGGTCGGGGTGGTTGAAGGTGTGCAGGCCGACCTCGTGGCCCTCCGCCACCATCCTTCTGACCAGGCCGGGGTGGCGGGAGGTCATGGTGCCGGTCACGAAGAAGACCGCGTGCGCGTGGTGCTTCTTCAGCACGTCCAGGACCTTCGGGGTCCAGGTCGGGTCGGGGCCGTCGTCGAAGGTGAGGACGAGGCGGTGGTCGGGCACGCTCAGGCTGGTGGTGCGGCCGCTGCGGGTGTCGATGACCGGGCCGCCGTCGAGGATCTCGCCGGCGGCATGGACGGGGAGTCCTTCCGCGGCCGTACGCGCGGGCTGCGCCTCGGGGTCGTCGTCGACGGCGAGTCCGTGTGGCTGTACGACACCGAGCAGCGCCGGTGGGTGTACGGCGACGGAGCGCGACTGGCCCCCTACGCCACCGACGACGGACCCGGCGCGGCCGCGGCGGACGCCGGGCACGCCCCGACCCAGGTCGTGACGCCCGATGGCCCGTGACACGGGCCTGTTCTCGGGCCGCCCCTCCGAGCTGGTCGGTACCAAGGTCGCCGACTACCGCATCGAGCGCGAGATCGGGCGCGGCGGCATGGCCGTCGTCTACCGTGCCCGCGACCTGCGCCTGGACCGCACGGTCGCGCTCAAGCTGCTCGCCCCCGAACTCGCCCGCAACGACACCTTCCGGCTCCGTTTCACCCACGAGTCCCGGGCGGCCGCCGCCATCGACCACCCGCACATCGTGCCGATCTACGAGGCGGGCGAGACGGACGGCGTCCTGTACATCGCGATGCGTTACGTCGAGGGCAGCGACCTGCGGCATGTCCTGGACCGTCGCGGACCGCTGGCCCCCTCGGTCGCGGTCCGGATCGCCGCGCAGGTCGCCTCCGCGCTGGACGCGGCCCACGAACACGGGCTGGTCCACCGGGACGTGAAGCCCGGCAACATCCTGGTGGCCCGCGGCACCGACAGCGACCACCCGGAGCACAGCTACCTCACCGACTTCGGCCTGACGAAGAAGTCGCTGTCCCTGACCGGCTTCACGACCGTCGGCCAGTTCGTCGGCACCCTCGACTACGTGGCGCCCGAGCAGATCTCCGGCCGCCCGGTCGACGGACGCTGCGACGTCTACGGTTTCGCCTGCGTCGTCTACGAGTCCCTCGCGGGTCACCCGCCCTTCCGCCGCGACGACGACATGGCCCTGCTGTGGGCCCACCAGTACGACCGGCCGCCTGCGCTGACGGAGTCCCGCCCCGACCTCGCCCCCGAGGTCGACCCGGTCTTCACCAAGGCCCTCGCCAAGCCGCCCGACGAGCGCCACCCCTCCTGCCTCGCCTTCGTCTCCGATCTGCGCGCGTCCCTGACCGGAAACGCACCGCACCCGCCGACGGAGGTGGACCTGCGGACCGTGCGCGCCCCGGAGGACCACCTCCCGCCACCCCCGCAC
>NZ_WVUG01000396.1 GCF_017614965.1 Streptomyces griseorubiginosus
CTGGTGGGCTGGTGGGCTGGTGGGCCGGTGCCGTCGCCGCAGACCGTGGCAGCACTGGCGCACGCACTGCGCCTGCCCGTCGACGAACTCCTGACACTGCAGCAAGACGCAGCCGGGGGAGGGCTACGGCCTGGCCTGAGCAGGATGATCGGAAAGGGGCCTGCGGACGAGGTCCTAAAGAGATTTTCGAACCCCCTTCACAGCCTGAGTTAGGCGGTCTGTTCTGCCCGGGTGCGCTGGTCGGGCTGGGTTGCCGCCCAGGCTGCGGCGACCAAGGGGCGGTGTACGTCCGCCCTTCGGATGCAGACGCCGATGGCGAGCCGATCTGGTACGGATGAGGCGGTCACCTGGCGAAGTCTGGCGCGGAGTCCGCTGTGTTGCAGGACGAGATCGGGGACGATGCCCGTGCCGTAGCCCAGAGCGACCAGGGTGAGCAGCGCTTCATGGCCGTCGGTCTCGGCAGCGATGTGCGGACGGATACCCAGGTCTCGGAACCACTGGTCTGCGGCAGCGCGCACGAGTCCTCGCCGTGGCAGGACGAAGGGCTCCGACGCGGTGGTGAACTCCTCGTCGGCCACTGCGGGACCTGCCTGGACGAGGACGAGCGGGGTCTGTGTGATCTGCCGGGCGAGCAGGGTGGCGGGAATCCGCGCCGGGAGGGCTGCGACGGCAAGGTCGGCCTCGGCCTGGTCGAGCAGGGCAAGAGCGGCTGCGGCGTCGCCGGTGCGTAAGGAGATGCTCACGCGCGGGTGCGCGTCGCGCAGGGGGGTGAGCAGGTCGGGCAGGAAGGTGTGGCATGCGGTGACGGAGGCGAACACCCGCAGGTGTCCGCTGAGGTCGCCGTCCGCTGAATCGTCGTGTGGTAGCGGGCCCATAAGTCCAGGGCTTCGGCTGCATATTGGCGGAAGGCGCGGCCGTGTCGGGTCAGGCATACCCCGTGAGGGCCGCGGTCGAGGAGGCGATGCCCGGTGGCGGCCTCAAGCCGCTGCACGGTCCGGGACAGCGTGGCAGGGCTGACGTGGCAGTCCGTCGCGGTGCGGGTGAAGCTGAGCGTCTCCGCGAGGTGGAGGAAGAGCCGGTACTGGTCGTGGTCCTGCACCTTTCACCTTTCGCAATGCAGCGGTCCGTAAGTTGCCGTTGCCGTAAGTCCTGTGGGGAGCCTACAAACGGGGCATGCCACGAAGCGAAACCACGCATCCCCGTCCCGTCTGGTATTTCTTTGAATATGCGCCGGTCGGCATCGACTTGGGCAGCAAGGCCGCAGTCGCTGCCTACGACCGAAACCAGGGCACTGACCCGCATGTTGATGACGAGCTGCTGGACCGCTTGAGCGTCAGCGAGGGCACCCAACTGGTCGATCTTGCGTGCGGTACCGGCTCATTGGCCGTCCAGGCCGCACGGCGCGGGGCAGTCGCGCACGGTGTGGACGTTTCCGAGGAAATGCTGGCCTTCGCCAAGGCGCGGGCCGATCGGTTCGGTGTTGCACCGCAATGGCACCATGCCGGTTTTCTCGACTACGCCCACCAGGGCCCTCTCGCCGACGTGGTGACCACGAAGTCGGCCTTGCACCAGCTTCCGGACTTCTGGAAGCAGCGGGCGCTGATCAACGCAGCCGGGATGCTCCGTCCCGGCGGGGCCTTCTACTTGTGGGACGTGATCTTCAGTTTCGAGCCCTCCAGCGCAGACACACACCTGCAGCAGTGGATCGATACAGCAGGCCGCCCGGAGGGCGAGGGCTTCACCAGGGCCGACTTCGAAGCCCACGTCCGAGAGGAGTTCTCCACCTACTCCTGGATTGTCGAGGGGATGCTGCGACGAACCGGGTTCGACATCGTCTCCCGTGACTTTCCCCGTCCCACCCATGCGGAGTTCTGCTGCCGCCGCCGGTAGCCGCTCACACCACGCCTCGTTGGCGCAGGCTCAAGCATCGGCCGGTACCGGTTTCCTACCAGCAACACCGCCTCCACTTCGCTGTAGCCCTTCGGCGCGGCCACCGACAGAAACCCGCGGGTGATTGTCTCTGGCCTGCTCTGCCGTCCGCACCCCCCTCAGCCCTGCACACGACGCTCGTGACGTCGGAAAAAGATCCCCGACCTGTTCCACGCCTGCGTGCGGGACGACAAGGACAGCCCAGCTGTGGGGGATCCGGCTGCGTGTGCCATCAGACCTTCGTCGACCAGGAATTCGGTCTGCCCGTCGTCGCGCGGCACTACCGCACCGTGGGCGGCAACATCGAGTAATGGACCCGTCTCACCTACGCCCCGCTCGATCTGCGGCCAGGCGATGAGTTCTGCCGGCTGATCATCGATCAGACCGGGCCCCTCTGGATCCGGACGAGGGACGGCCTGCTGTCGCTACTGCCGGAGACAAGGGCAGGCGGCTACGGCACCGGGTACGGCGGGGGAGGCACGGAGCTCGCCCGGTACATCACCAGGCTCATCACCTCGGGCGGTGAGGACACAGCCGCACCATCGCAGAGGACCGGATACCAGCCCTGGAGTTCGGCGCGCTGCCGCGGCTGACCTGGCACCAGAGCAGTGCGTGGCGGCGGCAGATGGCGCGGACTTTCGACGGCCTGGCCGCCGACTGCCCGTCCGGCGCCGCGGTGCCGAGGTGGTGGTGTGCCGGCCGCGGCCGGTCACCGCGTTGACATGGCCCGTCAGACGCCTGCGGTTCGAACCGCGCTGTACGGGGGAGGAGATGGTCCTGCACCTCGGCATCGCCCGCGCCCTGGAGCTGACCCGCAACCGGCCGCGTCTGGTGGGGGACACGGTGGCCGGACTGCCCGTAGACCGTGCGGACTTCGCCTGGGACGCTTGCTCCGACGTCCTCTTCCAACCACGACGTGCTGATGCTGTTCGACGAATCCCTCGACGGCATCGAGCAGCCCGACAACGAGATCCACCAGTCACTGGGCATGGTCAACCTCGCGCCGCAGGAATGGTTCACCGCCTTCGATCCCGACCAGGCCCGCGATCCCGACCGTGGCTTCCACCACCCATGAAGCGAGGCCCACGCCCGGGGGCCTTGCCCTGCCTCGGGCTAAGAACTCCTAACAAAGTGGCGCTTCTTCCCTTGGAATGTGCATGTCTGATGGAGCGTTAGCCTTCATGTGAGAAAGGGTGAGCAGCTTCCGTGGGTCGTGCCCGATGAGTTGTGGGCGCGTATCGAGCCGTTGCTTCCGGTCGTGCCGAGGAGGGCTGATCACCCGGGCCGCAGGCGTCTGGACGACCGGAAAGTACTGTCGGGCATCCTGTTCGTGCTGTACACCGCGATTCCGTGGGAGTTCCTGCCTCAGGAGCTGGGCTTCGGTTCCGGAATGACGTGCTGGCGGCGGCTGCGGGACTGGAACGACGCGGGTGTGTGGCAGCGTCTGCACGAGTCACTGCTGGCCGAGCTGCACGCCGCCGGCGCTCTGGACTGGTCCAGGGCGGTGATCGACGGCTCCCACGTGCGAGCCATGAAGGGCGGCCCAAAACCGGACCGAGCCCGGTCGACAGTGCCCGAACAGGCTCCAAGCATCATCTGATCACCGAAGCGCACGGCATCCCGCTGGCCGCTTCACTGACCGGCGGAAACCGCAACGACGTCACCCAGCTCATGCCCCTGATCGAGGCCGTCCCGCAGGTGCGCGGCCGGCGCGGACGGCCCCGCCGATGCCCCGACACCATCTACGCCGACCGCGGCTACGACCACGACAAGTACCGCAGGCAGGTCCGCGCTGTCGGGATCACCCCGGTCATCGCCCGCCGAGGCACCGAACACGGATCCGGGCTGGGTGTCCATCGCTGGGTCGTCGAGCAGAGCTTCGCACTGCTGCACTGGTTCCGCCGGTTACGCATCCGCTGGGAGATCCGCGACGACATCCACGAAGCCTTCCTCAGCCTGGCCTGCAGCATCATCTGCTGGCGACGGCTGAGGAACCTCCCACTTTGTTAGGAGTTCTAAGCGGCTGCGAGCTGGAGGAGTTCGTGAACGCCCGGGGCGTGGTGGTACGGCTGGAATTGGGGGAGAAGGTCCTCGACGAGCTGGACGCAGCGGGGGGCGCCGATGCGGCGGGCCAGGAGCAGGGATTGGGTTGCGGCGGCCGCGGCGGGCTCGGGTTCTTTCAGATCGAGGTGGCTTGCGGCACGGTAGGTGAGGAACACGCCTTTGGTTTTGTCCCGGGCCGGGGGCAGTAGTCGTTCGCCTTCGGTGATGAGCTGATGGGCGCGGGCGGTGTCGCCGAGGTCGAGGAGGGCCTGTCCGGAGTCGACGGCGAGGTCTGCTTCGGACACCCAGGCGCACCAGGCGGGCCGGTCGGCTCCGGCGTCGGTGAGGTGTTTCTCGGCCGCTGCGAGGGCGCGCAGCACGGAGCGCCGTTCCCCGAGGTCGCCTCGCGCCGCGAGGGTCCGGGCGAGGCGCAGTTGGAGAAGGCAGCGGGCGGCGGGGTTGCGGGCGCGGGTCAGGGCGTGGTTGAGGATGCTGGCCGCGGTGGTGTGATCACCCTGCCAGGCGGCCTGGTAGGCGAGGTCGCCCAGGAGGCCGGCACCCATGTCGTGGTCGCCGGCGGCGTGGGCGTTGTGCAGGGCGGCGACCCAGTTCTGGCTGGCGTGGGTGTGGTTTCCCAGGTCGAAGCGGTGCCAGGCGATGGTCTGGGACAGGGAAGCGGCCAGGGTGTGCAGGCGCTGCCCGACGGCCGGGCTGTAGCGGCCGTGTTCGAGCAGTTCGGTCACCGTGGACAGGTGGGCATCCAGCAGCATGGTCGTGTGCTGTCGCTGCTCGGTGGGGAGGGTGGCGAGGTGCTGGGTGGAGTTCTCGAGGAAGGCGACGAAGTCGTCGCCGATCGGTTTGCCGCCGTGGGCCCGGGCGAGGGCGGTGGAGGGGCCGGCGGCCCAGTCCGCGGCCAGGCCGGACAGGGCGGCCCCGGAGATCGTGAAAAACGCGCGGCGGTCCATCGCTGTTCTCAGAGCCTCTCTCAGGGCGGACACAGAACTGTGGGGTCCGAGCGGGACCACGCCGTCGGCGGTGAGCGGCAGCCAGTTCGGCCAGTCGTCGGCGCGGACGATGTCTGCGGGCCAGCCGAGTGCTTCGGCGATGTAGATCTGGGATTCCTCGTTGGGCTTGACGCCCTTCTGCCATTTACGCACCCGCGCCTCGTCGGTGCCGGAACGCAGACCGCGCCGGGCGGCTGCGGCACGGATGCCGGAGACGAGCTCCTCCATCGTCATTCCGCACGCGAGACGTGCCACAACCAGGGGGTGACGGGTGGTGTCTTCCACACCTCCATCCAATCACTCAGTGCACCCGCCCGGTGACTTCTTCGCGGTACGGGACCCCCTCGGGACCCCCTTCAACCGGTCGACGAAGTCGAACAGTTGAGCCCATCCTCAGGAAGTCGCAGCAGACGGGGCAGCAGCAGACCACAGGAGGCGGCATGCAGTGTTCCCCAACTCTCCCCATCAGCAGTCAGAGTGCGCCCAACCGCGACCACAGCACCTGGCTGGTCACCCCGGCGTCCACTCCCGGCCGCTTCGAAGCAGCCGCCGGCTCGGGCGCGGACGTCGCCCTGCTGGACCTGGAGGACTCGGTCCCGGCTGACGGCAAGACCGCGGCCCGGACGGCAGTGATCGGCTGTCTGTCCGCGAGTGCGGAGAGCGTTGGCTCCGGCAACACGGTTCTGGGGGTACGGATCAACGCTCCAGGAACGGTGCATGGCCTGAAGGACCTGGTGGCGATAGCCGAGTCCGGTGTGCGGCCCGCCGTGCTGATCGTGCCCAAGGTCGAGTCCGCGCGGGACGTGGACATGGTCTCGAAGATCACCGGCGCCGAGGACGGGCAGCGTCGCGTCTGGGCACTGATCGAGACGCCCCTGGGCATCCGGCGTCTGAGCGCCATCCTGCAGGCCCCGGCGCTGGCGGGAGTGTTGTTCGGGGCCGCCGACTACGCGGCCGCCGCCCACTGCCGTCTCAACAGCCGGGCACTGTGGCTCCCGCGGTCCGTTCTTTCCGCTGAGGCCGCGGCCGCGGGCCTGCCCGCGATCGATTCGCCGTACTTCGACCTGCGTGATCCCGACGGGCTCAAGCGCGAGGCCGAAGAAGCCGTGGAACTCGGGTACCTCGGCAAGGTCGCCATACACCCTCGCCAACTCCCCATCATTCAGGACGCGTTCCGGCCGACCATCCAGGAACTCGCCGCAGCGCAGGCGGTGGTGGCCGCTGCCGACGCCGCCCACGGACAGATCACCACCGTTGACGGTCACATGGTGGGCCCGCCGCTCGTCGCCGCGGCCCGCGCCGTGACCGCCCGGGCGGGCGCCGTGCCCGCATCCGTCACGTCCGCGGAGGCCGGCAGTGAGTAGCCTCCCGCAGGGCTTTCGCCGCATCAGCGAGAACCGGATCCGTGAATCGGTCGGTCTCGGTCTTGAGGACTTCGCCGGCATCGTGGGCACGGTCATCGAACACCGGCCGGCCCGGACCGTGACGGAGACGGAACACGTCCAGATCCTCGCGCTCACCGGGAACGAGGCACCGGTCCACTCCGACATCGAGTTCTGCAACCGGACCGGCCGTGACCAGGTGCTGGTCTGCGGGATCCTCACCATGAACATCGTTTTGGGCCTCACCGTCCGCACCACGAGCGCCCTGACGACCGCGAACCTCGCCCTGGACGAGGTGCGCTTCGAGCAGCCCCTGCACGTCGGCGACACCCTCCGCGCGCAGAGCGAGGTCCTCACCGCCCGCCGTTCCAAGAGCCACCCCGAAAACGGCATCGTCTCCTGCCGGATCTCCGGCTACAACCAGCACGACCAGCGGGTCTTCAGCTGCACCCGCACCTTCCTCGTCCCCGCCGACGCGCACGTCGTGCGCGACACGACCAACTACTAGTGCTGTGACCGCGTTGGTTCGCCGGGTTGGTGGTCGTGGCGGTTGGATGTGGAGTGACGTCCGATCCGATCGCTGGAGGCGCGGTGGCCGAGCCCGTCCGTGTGCGCAGACTGACCGACCAGG
>NZ_WVUG01000397.1 GCF_017614965.1 Streptomyces griseorubiginosus
CCCGTGCTGGAGGGGGCCGACGGGCCGAACGGGGCGCGGGAGTTGCTGGCGGACGGGCCCGTGATGGTGAAGGCCGTCGGCGGGGGCGGCGGTCGCGGGATGCGGGTCGTGCGGCGAGCGGAGGAGCTGGACGAGGCGTGGGAGCGCTGCCGTTCGGAGGCGCGACAGGGCTTCGGGCGGGACGAGTTGTACGCCGAGCGGCTGCTGGAGGGGGCGCGGCACATCGAGGTGCAGGTCGTCGGGGACGCCACCGGCGCCGTCACACACCTCTGGGACCGGGACTGCAGCGCCCAGCGCCGCCACCAGAAGCTGATCGAGATCGCACCCGCCCCTGAACTTCCGGACGCTGTAAGGGAGAAGGTCCTCGACCACGCGCTGCGGCTGGCCCGTGCCGCCCGCTGTTCCAGCCTGGTCACCTTCGAGTTCCTGCTGCGGGGCGCGGAGTTCTGGTTCATCGAGGCCAATCCCCGGCTGCAGGTGGAGCACACGGTCACCGAGGAGGTCACCGGAGTCGACCTGGTGGAGGTGCAGTTGCGGGTGGCGGCCGGGGCCACGCTCGCGGAACTGGGGCTCGCTCAGCCGCCCGCTCGTCCGCGCGGGTTCGCCGTGCAGGCACGGGTCTACGGCGAGGGGGCGGGGCGGATCACCCGCTTCGACGTGCCGACCGGGCCGGGCGTCCGCGTCGACACCGCGATCCGTGCCGGAGCCGAAGTGGGCCTGCGCTACGACCCGTTGCTGGCGAAGGTGATCGCCCACGTCCCGCACGGCGGTGTCGAGGCGGCGGGTGCGCGGGCGCGGCGGGCGTTGGGCGAGTTCGGCGTGGAGGGGGTGCGGACGGGGATTCCGTTGCTGCGGGAGCTGCTGGCACGGCCACGCTTCTGGGCGCACACGGGAGTGGTCGGCGAGGTGGCGGGGACGGTCGTCGGCCCCGAAGTCCCCTCCGTGGAGGGCGCGTTGCTCGCGCCGCTCAGCGGGACCGTCGTCTCCGTCGACGTCTCCCCCGGTGAACCGGTGCGCCCTGGACAGCAGTTGCTGGTGCTTGAGGCGATGAAGATGGAGCACGTGGTGCGCGCGCCCGGCTCCGGAGCGGTGCGGGCGCTGCACGCGCGGGTGGGGGAAACGGTCGGCGAGGGCTCCCCGTTGGTCACGCTGGACGAAGTGAGCGGCGCGGACGCGGGCGCAGCCGCCGAGGAACGGGCCGATCCCGACGCCGTGCGTCCCGATCTCGCCGAGATGATCGAGCGGCACGCCGTCGGGCTGGACGAGAACCGGCCCGAGGCGGTCGCCGGGCGGCATGCGCTCGGCCGGCGGACCGCCCGGGAGAACATCGAGGACCTCTGCGACCCGGGCACCTTCACCGAGTTCGGCGCCCTCGCGATCGCCGCCCAGCGCCGCCGCCGTTCCCTGGAGGACCTGATCCGCTCGACGCCGGCCGACGGCATGGTCACCGGCACCGGGCGCGTGGACGGCCGGCCGTGCGTGGTGATGTCGTACGACTACACCGTGCTGGCCGGCACCCAGGGGCTGCAGAACCACCGCAAGACCGACCGGATGCTGGAGCTCGCCGAGGAACGAGGGCTGCCCGTCGTGCTGTTCGCGGAGGGCGGCGGGGGCCGGCCCGGGGACACGGACACCACGTCGGTGGCGGGGCTCGACGTGAGCACCTTCCAGCGGATGGGGCGCCTGAGCGGCTCGGTGCCCCTCGTCGGCATCGTCTCGGGGCGGTGCTTCGCGGGCAACGCGGCACTGCTGGGCTGCTGCGACGTGGTGATCGCCACGCCGGACGCGACGATCGGGATGGGCGGGCCCGCGATGATCGAGGGCGGTGGGCTCGGGGTGTTCCGGCCGGAGGAGGTGGGGCCGCTGTCGGTGCAGGTGCCGAACGGGGTCGTGGACGTCGTCGCGGCGGACGAGCCGGAGGCCGTGCGGGTGGCGCGCCGGTATCTGTCGTACTTCCAGGACCGGCAAGGCAGTTGGGAGGCACCGGACCAGCGGCTGCTGCGGCACGTCGTACCGGAGAACCGGCGGCGGGCCTATGACATGCGGGCGGCGGTCGCGGGGCTCGCGGACACCGGCTCGGTGCTGGAGCTGCGGCCGGGGTTCGGCGTCGGGGTGCTGACGTGCCTGGTGCGGGTCGAGGGGCGGCCGTTGGGGTTGCTGGCCAGCAACCCGGCGCATCTGGGCGGGGCGATCGACCGGGACGCGGCGGACAAGGCGGCACGGTTCCTGCAGCTGTGCGACGCGTTCGGACTCCCGGTCGTCTCGCTGTGCGACACCCCCGGTTTCATGGTCGGCCCGGACGCCGAACGGACCGCGACCGTACGGCACTTCGCGCGGCTGTTCGTGACCGGGGCCAATCTGCGGGTGCCGTTGGTGAGCCTGGTGCTGCGCAAGGCGTACGGGCTGGGGGCGATGGCCATGATGGGCGGCTCCACGCGGGCGCCGCTGGCCACCGCCGCCTGGCCGAGCGGTGAGTTCGGCGGGATGGGTCTGGAAGGTGCCGTCCGGCTCGGTTACCGCAAGGAGCTGGCGGCGATCGAGGACCCGGCCGAGCGTGCCCGCGCCTTCGAGGAGCGGGTCGCCGAGCTGTACGAACGCGGGAAGGCGGTCAACGCGGCGGCCGCGCTCGAGATCGACGCGGTCATCGACCCGGCCGGGTCGCGCGGATGGATCCTGGCGGCGTTGGAGCGGTGCCCCGTCCCCCGCCCGGGGCACCGTCCGTTCATCGACACCTGGTGAACACGGTCAGCAGGATGGTGCGGGCACCGTCAGCTGGGCCGGATGTTCTGGTTGAGGCGGAAGACGTTGTCCGGGTCGACGGCGGCCTTGACCCGGGCCAGCCGGTCGTAGTTGCCGCGGTAGCTGGCGCGGACACGCTCCTGGCCCTCGTCCATCATCATGTTCACGTAGGCCCCGCCCGCCGAGTACGGGTGCAGGGCGTCGGAGTAGTCGACCGCCCAGCGCTTGATCAGTTCGGCGTTGGCGGGGTCGGGGTCGACGCCCGCGTAGACGGTGGACCACCTGGCGCTCCGGTAGCCCCAGGGTGTCTCGTCGGGGCCGACGTCGTGGGCGGCGCCGTCGATCGGGTAGAGATGCATCGTCGACTGGACCGTCGGCACCTCGGCGCCGAACTTGGCGTGGAGTTCGACGGCCTCGTCCGGGATCTCCTCGACGAAGTCGGCACGCCAGTACCACTGGTGGCCGGGCGGGTAGAGCCCGTCGAACATGGACTGCAGATCGGGGTGCGGCATCGGTCCGGCGGCGTGCAGCATCGGCTGCGGCAGCGCATCGAGCAGCGGGGCCATCGCGCGCGCGGCGGCCTCGGGGTCACCGCTGGTGTGGCACCACACGACTCCGGCGGTCTTGCGCAGCTGGATCTCCTCGGGGAACGGCGGGGCCGGCGGGACGGTGCCGTACAGGAAGAAGGCGTTCAGTTCGCGGGGCGCGTTCGGGAGGAAGTCCCGGTAGGCGGTGAGGACGTCGGCGCTGATCTCGACCGGCCAGAACGTCGGCCCCGCCACGACCGTGCTGATCTCGTGCAGCCGGAAGAGGAAGGACGTGACGACAGCGAAGTTGCCGCCGCCTCCGCGGATCGCCCAGAACAGGTCGGTGTTCTCCTCGGCGCTCGCGCGCACCTTGCGCCCGTCGGCCAGGACGACGTCGGCCGAGAGGAGGTTGTCGATGGTCAGCCCGCACTTGCGGGTGAGGTGGCCGAGCCCGCCGCCGGTGGCGATGCCGCCGACGCCGGTGGTGGAGACGATGCCGCTCGGGGTGGCCAGGCCATGGGCGTTGGTCGCGCGGTCCACCTCGCCCCAGACGCAGCCGCCGCCGACGCGGACGGTGCGGGCGTCGGGGTCGACGTGGATCCCCTTCAGGGGCGAGAGGTCGGCGACCACTCCCCCGTCGACGGTGCCCATCCCGGCACCGTGGTGGCCGCCGCCGCGGACGGCGAGCGGCAGGTCGTGGGCGCGGGCGAAGCCGATCACGCGGGCCACGGCGTCGGCGTCGGCGCAGCGGGCGACGAGCGCGGGGCGGCGGTCGATCATCGCGTTGTAGACGGTACGGGCCTCTTCGTAGCCGGCGTTGTCGGGGCCGATCAGCTCGCCGGTGAAGTCGGTCAGTTCCCGTCGTGCCGCCTGCGCGGTTGTGCTGGACATACGGTTTCCCCCGTTTGTCGTGAGTCGGGCCGTTGTGCACGTTCTACTCGGGTAGCGCGGGCGTGGGCATCCGTGGCCATCACCTAGCTCGGGCGTTCGGATACCTACGTTTCGCGCACCTGCGTTTCGCGTACCTACGTGTCCCGCTCGGGGAGGAGCCCGAGTTCCGCGGCGCGTACGGCGGCGTGGCGCCGGGTGGGCGCGTCCAGCTTCTCCAGGACGGCGCGTACGTGGTTGTCGACGGTACGGACGGACACGACGAGCCGGTCGGCGATCTCGGCGTTCGTCAGGCCCTCGGCGAGCAGACGCATGACCTGGAGCTGCCGTTCGGTCAGGCCGGCGGGGTTGCCGCGGGTCGCGGCGAGGGGCCCACGTGGGACGCGCCGTACCCCGAGCCGGCGCAGTTCGGAGCGGACGCGGCGGGCCAGCGGTTCGGCGCCCAGGGCGTCGAGTTCGGCGAGGGCGGCGAGCTTGTCCGCGGGGTGCGGGCTCTCGGCGACCGCGGCGGCGTGCTCGTAGGGGCAGCCCGCCTCCTGCCAGCGTGCGGCGGCCTCGCGCCAGTGGCCGCGGGCCTGGAGGGCGTACGGATGGTCGCAGTCCTCCAGGTCGACCGGCTGCCCCACCCTGCTGAGCCAGTAGCCGAGTTCGGCGCGGTAGGGGATGCCGGCCAGGTCGCGGGCCTGCGCGTACACCGGGGCCACGGCCTCGATCAGGGCCGCGTCGTCGCCGCGCAGCCAGGCCGCCTCGGCGAGCGCGGCGGCGACCGGTCCGGTGCGCTGCAGTTCCCGGGTCCGCACGGCGATCTCATGGGCCTCGGCGAGGAGTTCGGCGGCGCCCGGGTGGCCGCGACGGGTGCGGACGCGGGCCAGGACGGTCAGCGCGGGGCAGCGGGCGGGCAGGAAGTCGTGGATGCCGAACTCGGCGTGCCGTTCGGCGTCCTCCCAGTCGGCGGCGGCCAGTCGCCGGATCGCCAGCTCGACGTGGAGGTAGGTGAGGAAGCCGAGGTGTTCGGCGCGGTCGGCGAGGTCCATGGCCGGCGGCAGATAGCGGTCCGCCTCGCTGTACTGGAGGTTGTCGAGCAGCGTCCAGATGATGTTGGCGTAGGAGCGGCAGGCGTGTTCGACCTCGCCTGCGGCCAGGGCGACCTCCAGGCTCTCCTCCAGCTGCTTGCGTCCGTCGGGGTCGCCGCCGCGCCAGCGGGCGGTGCCCAGGTTGTTCAGGGCGTGCGCGAGGATCGCCTGGTCCTCCGTCTTGCGGGCCAGGACGATGGCCCGCTCGGCGTGGTCGACGGCCTCCGGGTAGCGGTCGGACAGCATGCGCAGCTGGGCGATGTTGCTGACGGCGAGGGCCAGCAGCCGGTCGTCGCCCGCGTGCTCCAGGACGGTGACGGCCTCGTGGGCGGCGTCCTGCGCCTCGTCGGCGTCCCCGGCCCACCAGTGGATACGGGACAGCCAGCGCAGGTCGGCGCCGAGGGCGAGGATGTCGCCGAGCGAGCGGCGCAGTGCGACCGCCTCCCGTTGGGCGGTGACGGCGGCGGCCGAGTCGGCGATGGTGTAGCTCTCGATCGCGTAGCGTTCCAGCAGGCCGGCGAGGTCGGCCGGGCCGTGGCGCCGGCGTCGGCGCAGGACCAGCCGCAGCTGGGCGGCGGCTTCCCGGTGGGCGCCGGCGGAGGCCGCGTCGCGTGCCGCGTCGGGGCCGTAGCGGGCGATGGCGTCCTCGTCACCGGCCTGGGCGGCGTGGTGCACGATCCGGGCGGCGTCGGATCCGGGGCGGGCGACCAGGGCCGCGAGGACGGTGCGGTTGAGGTCGATACGGCGGGCGGTCGGCACCGAGTCGGCGACCGCGCGGCGGATCAGCTCGTGCCGGAACGCCACCCGTTCCGGCGTCACCGCGAGCAGCCCGCGCTGCTCGGCCTCGGCGAGTACGGTCACCCCGTCGGTCAACAGGGCGTCCACCAGGGGCCGTTCGACCGCCGAGGGGACCACGGCGAGCTGCTCCAGGGCGTCCACGGTGGCGGCGTCCAGACCCCGCATCCGGGCGAGCACGGCGTCCACGACCGTCGGCGGCACACCTCCGGTGCCGCCCGCCGCGACGACCTCGGCGACGAAGAAGGGGTTTCCGGAGGTCACCTCGTACACCTGGGCCGCGTCCAGCTCGGCGGTCGCGCTGAGCGTGCGCACCGCGTCGAGGGACAGCCGGGCCAGGGGCAGCCGGTGCACCCGGGGCGCGCGGGAGACCTGCCCGAGGAGGTGGCGCAGGGGGTGGCCGCGGCCCAGCTCGTCGTCGCGGTAGGTGAGGACGAGCAGCGCGGGGAGCCGTTCCATGCGCCGGACCAGGAAGCGCAGGGCGTCCAGGGACGCCTCGTCGGCCCAGTGCACGTCCTCGACGACCAGTACGGCGGGATGCGGAGTCACGGCGAGCTCGGCGCGCAGGGCCTCGTAGACGCGGGGACGATCGCCGCCCTCGGTGACGGCGCGGGCCAGCTCGGCGCCGACGCTGCCGACGAGGTCACGGAACGGGCCCAGGGGCCTGCGGGTGGCGAGGTCGTCGCACTGGCCGACCAGGATCCGCGCCTCCTCGGGCAACCGCTCCGGAAGGGCTCTGACCAGGCTGGACTTGCCGATGCCGGCCTCGCCGAAGACGAGCGCCACCGAGCCGGCACCGTCCGCCGCCTCACCTGCGGCCTCGGCCAGCCGCGTCAGCTCGGCCTCACGCTCGAGGATCCCCCGGTCCACCCGCTCGATTCTGCCACCGACGCCCGACGACGGTACGGCTCTCGGGCGGGGGCGGGT
>NZ_WVUG01000398.1 GCF_017614965.1 Streptomyces griseorubiginosus
GTGGGGGCGTGTGGGTGGCTGGTTGGCCGATGGGTACTGCGGGATCGCCGCCCGGAGCCTGCCTCGACCGTGCCTGGGGTTGGTCGCCGGGTGGCGGTAGGGAAGTCGCCGTGTTCGGCCTGGCTCAGCCTGCTCGGTGAGGTGATGCGGAGCGCTGGCGCTGGGCGGGGTGGGGTCGTGTGGGTGGCTGGTTGCCCGAGGGGCGCTGTGGAGCCGCTGCCCGGAGCCTTGCTCGACCGTGCGTGCGGCTGGTCGACCGTTCGTACGTGGTTGCTCTACCGGGCGTGCGGTAGGACGGTAGGGGAGCCGCCGTGCTCAGCCCCGGCTCAGTTCTGCGCGGTGAACATCTCGACCAGGCGCCGGGGGGCGTCGGCGCGGAACAGCAGCTCGCCCTGGTGTGCCGACTCCGTCGCCGAGAGCTCGCTGCGGGGGAACATCTCCTCCTCGTAGGCGGCGAGCGCCGTCTCGGTGTCTCCCGGGTGCGCCACCAGCGCGAGGCCGAGTTCGGCCCCGTCCAGCAGGGCGAGGTTGGCGCCCTCGCCGGCGAACGGGGACATCAGATGCGCGGCGTCGCCGAGCAGCGTGACGCCCGGGACCCGGGCCCAGCGATGGCCGACCGGCAGAGCGTGGATCCGGCGCGGCACCAGCGCGCCGTCGGCGTCGGCGACCAGCGCCCGCAGGCCCTTGTCCCAGCCGGCGAACTCCTCGAGGACCCGCGTCCTGGCCCCCTCGACGTCGGTGAAGTCGATGCCGTCGAGCCACCCCTCGGCGCATTCCAGCGCGGCGTAGACGTGCAGACTGCCGTCGCTCCCACGGTGCGCGAGGAGGCCCCGGCCCTCCCCGAGCGCGAACAGCATGCCGCCGCCGACCACTTCGGCACCCACCGGATGCCGTACGTCCGCGTCCCGCAGGTCCGCCTCGACGAAGGAGACGCCCGTGTAGCGGGGCCGGGCGTCGGACACGAGCGGACGCACCGTCGACCAGGCGCCGTCCGCGCCCACCAGCACATCGGTGGTGAAGGCGGTGCCGTCGGCCAGGGCCACCTCGTGGCGGCCCCCGCCCACCGGCCGCGCGCCGGCGACCTTCGCGCCCCAGCGGACGGTGTCCCGCGGCAGCGAGCCGAGCAGCAGGTCGCGCAGATCGCCGCGGTCGATCTCGGGACGGCCGCCGTCCTCGTCGGGCCGGTCCAGGAGGACCGTCCCGTCCGGCTCGAGGACACGCGTGGCCTGCCCGCCCTGGTGGACACGGGCCATGAAGTCCTCGTAGAGCCCCGCGGCGCGCAGCGCCACCTGGCCGGAGTCCTCGTGGATGTCGAGCATGCCGCCCTGCGTACGGGCGGCGGGGGATGAGTCCAGTTCGTGGACGGCGACCGGGATGCCGTGCACGTGCAGCACACGGGCCAGAGCGAGGCCGCCGAGTCCCGCGCCGATGATCGCGACCGGGTGGTGGGTGGTCATGTCGTGTCTCCTTGGGGGCGGTCGGGTACGGCGGTCCGCTCGATGCCCGCGATCAACGCCCGGAACGCCCAGGACAGGCGCTCCTCGGGGGCTCCGGCGAGCAGCGTGCCGCCGAGGGCGGCGATGCGCGGGTGGGTGCGGTCGGCCACGCCGGCCAGGGTGCGGCGCAGGGCGTCCCAGTCCTCCTCGGACGCCTCCTCGACATGCTCGGCGGCCGTTGCGGTGGCGTGCTGCAGCAGCAGATCCACGCCCCAGGCGGCCTGGGCGGGCGGCACACCGCCCTCGTCGAGCAGGGTCAGCAGGGTTTCGATCAGGTTCAGGTAGTGCGGTCCGCTCGGCCGGGCGGTGAGCGCGGAGCGGGCCAGGGTCGGGTGCTCGAAGAGCATCGCGGTGTACGCGGTGAGCACCCGCTCCAGCCGCTCGCGCCAGTCGCCCCCGGCGGGGGCCGGCCGGACGGTGCCCAGCAGCTCGTCCAGGACGGCCGCGTGCAGCTCGGCGGTGTTGCGCACGTACACGTAGAGCGATGCCGGGCCGGTGTCCAGCTCCTGCGCCAGGCGCCGCATGGTCACCTTCCCCAGGCCCTCGGCCCGCAGGATCGCCACGGCCGCGGCGATGATGCCCTCCCTGGTCAGGGCGGGTTTGGCGGGTCGCTCGCGACGGCTGCGGGGGGTGTCGGGTCGGTCGGTCATGACGAAACCGTACCGAACATGTTCGCTGCGAACAAGTTCGTGACGAACATGTTCGTCCCCTCGGAACGCGGCTCTATCCCGCCCCCACCGGGGCAGTCGCCTCCGCTTCTGCGAAGATGCGGTACGTCATGGTGCAGATATCGAAAACGCCCGAGCCCGCGTTGCCCGCACCGCGCTCCGTGCCGACGAGCGCCGATGTGGCCCGCCTGGCCGGCGTCTCGCGCGCGACCGTCTCCTACGTCCTGAACAACACCAGCGCCGTCCGCATCAGCGAACCGACCCGGCGCCGCGTCCAGGAGGCCGCCAAGGAACTCGGCTACGTGCCGCACGCCGCCGCCCGCAGCCTGCGCGCCGGACACAGCCGCATGGTCCTGATGCCGGCCCCGACGATCCCGGTCGGCCCGCTCTACAGCCAGTTCATCAACGAACTGCAGTGGGCGCTCGGCCGCCTCGACTACACCGTCGTCCAGTACGGCACCGTCGGCCTGCACGGCGACGAGGCGGCCCGTGCCTGGGCGGAACTGCGCCCTGTCGCCGTTCTGGTGCCCGGCGCCGGCCTGGGCCCGCAGGGTGTCGCGGTGCTCAAGGGCTCCGGCGCCCGCGCCGTCGTCACCCTCGGCCCCGAGGCGGTCGAGGGCGCCCATGCCCTGCTCATGGACCACGCGACCGTGGGTCACTGCGCCGGCGGTCACCTCTTCGACCGGGGCCGGCGTCGCGTCGGTGTCGTCGTACCCGAGGAGGGCGGCCTGGAGGTCTTCTCCCAGCCCCGCCTCGAAGGAGTGCGCCGCGCCCTGGACGGCACCGACGCCACCGTCACCGAGCTGTCCCTCGCCTACGAGGAGGAGTCCGCCGCGCGGCTCGCCGCCCGCTGGCGCGAACTCGGCCTGGACGCCGTGTTCGCTTACAACGACGAGTACGCGATGCTGTTGATGCGGGCCCTGCAGGACGTGGGGGTGCGCGTTCCGGAGGAGACGGCGGTGATCGGTGCCGACGACCTCATGCTCGGCCGGCTGCTCAGGCCCCGTCTGAGCACGGTCCACATCGAGCTGCCGTCCGGCCGCGACCTCGCCGAACTCGTCGACCGCGCGGTGCGCAACCCGGCCGCCGCGCCCGAGACGCACAAGGTGCTCGGAGCCACGGTGGTGCACCGCGACTCCAGCTGAACCCAGGGGAGACGCCCATGCGCACCACGGTCGGCATCATCGGCGGCGGCCCCGCCGGGCTCCTCCTCGCCCGGTTCCTGCACCGCGCCGGGATCGACTGCGTGGTCCTGGAGGCCAGGACGCGTGCGTACGTCGAGCACCGCCAGCGCGCCGGAATGCTGGAGCAGGGCACGGTCGACGCCCTGCGCGAGGCCGGCGCGGCCGAGCGGCTGAACGCCGAGGGCCTGGTGCACCAGGGCATCGAGCTGCGCTTCGACCGGGAACGCCACCACATCGACTTCCCCACCCTCACCGGCGGCCGCACGGTCACCATCTACGCCCAGACCGAGATCGTGAAGGACCTCGTCGCCCTCCAACTGGCCGACGGGCCACCGCTGTTGTTCGAGGCCGAGGCGCTGGGCATCGAGAAACCCGAGAGCGCCTCACCCGTCGTACGGTTTCTGCACGAGGGCCGCGAGCAGACGCTGACCTGCGACTGGGTGGTCGGTGCCGACGGCTTCCACGGCATCTCCCGCGACACCTTCCCCGTCGCAGTGAGCCGCACCTACGAACGCGGCTACCCCTACTCCTGGCTCGGCATCCTCGCCGACGTCGCGCCCTCCTGCGAGGAGCTGATCTACGCCCGCGGCCGGGGCGGCTTCGCCCTGCACAGTATGCGTTCCCCGCATGTCTCCCGTCTCTACCTGCAGGTTCCCAACGGCAGCGACCCCGAGGACTGGCCGGACGACCGGATCTGGGACGAACTCGCCGCCCGTTTCGCCATCGACGGGGACTGGACCCTCGACCGCGGCCCGATCACCGCCAAGTCCGTGACCCCGATGCGCAGTTTCGTGCACGAGCCGATGCGCCACGGCCGGCTGCTGCTGGCCGGCGACGCCGCCCACATCGTCCCGCCCACCGGTGCCAAGGGCCTCAACCTCGCCGTCTCCGACGTCCGCGTCCTCGCCGGCGCCTTCGCCGAACTGCACCGCACCGGATCCGAGCGACTGCTCGACACGTATTCCGACACGTGCCTGGAGCGTGTGTGGCAGGCCACGCGTTTCTCGTACGACATGACTAAGATGTTGCATGCTCAACCAGATGGGGATGCCTTCGAGGACCGGATGCAGCTCACCCGACTGCGCCGTATCACCGCATCCCGCCACGCGGCGGCCGAACTGGCCGCGAACTACACGGGACTTCCGCTCATGACCTGAGTCCCGCCGGTGACGAAACGGAGAGCCGCCATGCCGTTGCTCGACCCCAAGACCTGGCAGTCCCACCCCTTGTCGGGGCCCGAGTACGCCGTCACGGAGCCCGCCACCGGGGACACCCTCGCCACCGTCACCCTCGCCTCCGCCGAGGACGTGGACAGGGCCGCCGAAGCGGCGCGTGCCGCCCAGACGGAATGGGCCCGTGCCCCGCACTTCGTCCGCGCCGCGGTCCTGCGCAAGGCCGGCGACCTGTTCACCGCTCACGCGGAAGAACTGCGGGAGTGGCTCGTCCGCGAGTCCGGTTCCATCCCCGGCAAGGCCGACTTCGAACTGCACGTCGCCGCCCAGGAGTGCTACGAGGCCGCCGCCCTCGCCTCCCGCCCCGCCGGCCAGGTCCTGCCCTCCGAGGCGCCCCGCCTGTCCTACACACGGCGCGTCCCGGTGGGCGTGGTGGGTGTGATCTCCCCGTTCAACGCGCCGCTGATCCTGTCCATCCGCTCCGTCGCCCCGGCCCTGGCGCTCGGCAACGCGGTCGTCCTCAAGCCGGACCCGCGCACCGCCGTCTGCGGCGGCCTCTCCCTCGCCGCGGTCCTCGCGGAGGCGGGCCTGCCGGAGAACCTCTTCCACGTCCTGCCGGGCGGCCCGGACGTCGGCCAGGCCCTGGTCGCCGACCCGCGCGTCCCCGTCATCTCCTTCACCGGCTCCACCGCCGCCGGACGCGCCGTCGGCGAGGCCGGCGGACGCCACCTCAAGCGCGTCCACCTGGAACTCGGCGGCAACTCCGCCATGGTCGTCCTGGAGGACGCCGACCTCGACGCCGTGATCTCCACGGCCGCCTGGGGCTCCTTCTTCCACCAGGGCCAGATCTGCATGACGACCGGCCGCCACCTCGTCCACCGTTCCCTGTACGAGGAGTACGTCGAGCGTCTCGCGGCCAAGGCCGACTCGCTCGCCGTCGGCGACCCGCACCGCGAGCAGGTCCACCTCGGCCCGATCATCGACGACGCCCAGCTCACCAAGGTGCACGGGCTCGTCGAGGCCAGCACGGCACGCGGCGCCAAGGTGGCCGCCGGCGGCACCCACGACCGGCTCTTCTACCGGCCGACCGTCATCGCAGGGGTGGACGACCAGAGCCCCGCCTACGCCGAGGAGGTCTTCGGCCCGGTCGCCCCGGTACGGCCCTTCAGCACCCCCGAGGAGGCGGCGGCCCTCGCCTCGGCCGGCGAGTACGGCCTCTCACTCGGCATCGTCACCCGTGACACCGCCCGCGGCCTCGACCTCGCCGAGCGCATTCCGACCGGCATCGTCCACATCAACGACCAGACGGTCAACGACGAGGCCGTGGCCCCCTTCGGCGGCGTGGCCGCCTCCGGCACCGGCGCCCGCTTCGGCGGCGAGGCCAACCTGGAGGCGTTCACGGACGTGCGCTGGACGACCGTACGCGGTGACGTGGCGCCGTACCCCTTCTAGGCCCGGGGCCCGCGAGAGCGTGTCGCGAAAGCGGCGCCCGCGAGGCCGCCCTTCGGCGACGACGCCGCTTTCGCAACCTGCGCCGGCCGTGCGCTAGCCGGTGTACGACCGGTAGAGACGCTCGATCCGCGCCGCCTGCCGGTCGCGGCGTTCGGCGACGGACGCGAGTTCGTCACGGTGCTCGTGGATCGCGGCCCGCTGGTACGCGGACTCCACGGCGAACCAGATGCCCACCAGGTTCGTCCGCGTCTTGCACGCGACGTCTGCCTCGGCCTGCGTGATCTCGGCGTGGGTCGCGGCCGACGCGTCCATCGAGGGGACCGACGCCGCGCTGAGCGGGTCGCGGAGCCGGTGACCGTGGGCGCTCATGCACGCCGACCACGCGTGCACGGCCGTCCTGACCCGCGGGTCGGCCCGGGACTGGGTGAAACTGTTCGCCTTGATCACCGCGACCATTCCGTCGGCGGAGGTCCCGGGCCCCTGGAGGTCGTCGAGCCCCGAGCCCGTCGACGCGTCGGGGGCGGCGAGGCAGCCACCCGAGGGGACTGGGCGGCCGTGGTAGCGCCCGACGCGCCGGCCCGCTTCGTCCGCCCCGGTCAGCAGCGCACGCGTCACGGGCGAGGAGAGGCGTTTGACCGGCGAGACGGCGTCCCCGGCGGCCGGGCCGACCGAGCGTGGCACGTGGTAACCCCACACCCGAACGCCTCGGGCCTCGGTCACCCCGTAGCGCCGGAACAGCACCGTGAAGGCGTTCTCGGCAGGCCCGTGCCGCGCCGGACGGGCGGCCACCGGATAGGACAGACCGAAGCCGCGCATGCACGCGCTGACCATCGCGCTGCGCACCCACTCCTCCTGCACTGCCTGATAGGGCGTCAGCATGTAACGCTCGACGGGCAGATGAAGGCCCGTGACGCTGGTCGCCCTGGGGACGGCGCCCGTGGCGGGGGGCGCCTGGGGGC
>NZ_WVUG01000399.1 GCF_017614965.1 Streptomyces griseorubiginosus
GTCCCCGACCCATCCGCCGACCACCCACGGCCACACCGCCATGTCCCCGACCCATCCGCCGACCGCCAACCTCCGTCACCGACCGAGACGCCCCCACTCACCACCCCCGCGACGCGAACCCACAGGTCAGAGCCATTGTCAGTGGGCGGGTGCAGGATGGACGCATGGTCAGCTCCGCACACCGAGCCCTGGACGGCTTCTCCCCCGCGACCCGCGGCTGGTTCACGGGGGCCTTCTCCGCGCCCACCGCGGCCCAGGCGGGCGCGTGGAACGCCATCAGAGAGGGCTCGGACGTGCTGGTGGTCGCCCCCACCGGTTCCGGCAAGACCCTCGCCGCGTTTCTCGCCGCCCTGGACCAGCTGACCTCGACGCCCCCGCCGGCGGACCCGAGGAAGCGCTGCCGGGTGCTGTACGTCTCGCCCCTCAAGGCCCTCGCGGTCGACGTGGAGCGCAACCTCCGCAGCCCGCTGACCGGCATCCGCCAGGAGTCCGTCCGGCTGGGCCTGCCCGAGCCCGAGATCAAGGTCGGGATCCGCTCCGGCGACACCCCGCCCGCGGAGCGCCGCGCCTTGTCCACCCGCCCTCCGGACATCCTGATCACCACCCCGGAGTCCCTGTTCCTGATGCTGACGTCGGCGACCCGCGACGCGCTGACCGGCATCGAGACGGTGATCCTTGACGAGGTGCACGCGGTGGCCGGCACCAAGCGCGGCGCCCATCTCGCCCTCTCCCTGGAGCGCCTCGACGAGCTCCTGCCGAAGCCGGCCCGCCGCATCGGCCTCTCGGCGACCGTCCGCCCGGTCGACGAGGTCGCCCGGTACCTCTCGCCGCGCCGCAAGGTGGAGATCGTCCAGCCGAAGTCGGGCAAGGAGTTCGACCTCTCGGTGGTCGTCCCCGTGGAGGACCTGGGCGAGCTGGGCGGCTCCCCGGTCGCCGACGGCTCGGAAGGCCAGGAGCGCCCCTCCATCTGGCCGCATGTCGAGGAGCGGATCACCGACCTGGTCCAGGCCCACCGCTCGACGATCGTGTTCGCGAACTCCCGCCGTCTCGCGGAGCGCCTGTGCAACCGGCTCAATGAGATCGCGTACGAGCGCGCCACCGGCGAACCCCTGGACGAGCACCACGCCCCGGCCGAACTGATGGGTGGCTCCGGCGCGGCCCAGGGAGCCCCGCCGGTCATCGCGCGCGCCCACCACGGCTCGGTCTCCAAGGAGCAGCGGGCCCTGGTCGAGGAGGACCTCAAGGCGGGCCGCCTGCCTGCCGTGGTGGCGACCTCCAGCCTCGAACTCGGCATCGACATGGGCGCGGTCGACCTCGTCGTCCAGGTCGAATCACCCCCCTCCGTGGCCTCCGGCCTCCAGCGCGTGGGGCGGGCGGGCCACCAGGTCGGCGCGGTCTCCACGGGCGTGGTCTTCCCGAAGTACCGCGGCGACCTCGTCCAGGCGGCCGTGGTCACCGAGCGCATGCGCACCGGTTCCATCGAGTCCCTGAAGGTCCCCGCCAACCCCCTGGACGTCCTGGCCCAGCAGTTGGTGGCCATGACCGCGCTGGACACCTGGCAGGTCGACGACCTGCTCGCCACGGTCCGCCGGGCGGCCCCCTTCGCCTCGCTCCCGGAGTCGGCCTTCACGGCGACCCTGGACATGCTCGCCGGCCGCTACCCGTCGGACGCGTTCGCCGAGCTTCGCCCGCGTGTGGTCTGGGACCGCGTCACCGGCACGGTCACCGGCCGCCCCGGTGCCCAGCGCCTCGCCGTCACCTCCGGAGGCACGATCCCGGACCGCGGCCTGTTCGGTGTCTTCCTCGCCGGGTCCGACCCGAAGAAGGGCGGCGGCCGGGTCGGCGAGCTGGACGAGGAGATGGTCTACGAGTCCCGGGTGGGCGACGTCTTCACGCTGGGCACCAGCTCCTGGCGCATCGAGGACATCACGCGCGACCGCGTCCTGGTCTCCCCCGCGCCGGGAGTGCCGGGCCGGCTCCCCTTCTGGAAGGGCGACCAGCTCGGCCGGCCGCTCGAACTGGGCCGGGCGGTGGGCCAGTTCCTGCGCGAAGTGGGTTCGCTGCCCAAGGAGGACGCCCGGCTGCGCCTCCTCGCGGCGGGCCTGGACGCCTGGGCCGCCGACAACGTCCTGTCGTACCTGGACGAGCAGCGCGAGGCCTGCGGCCATGTCCCGGACGACCGGACGATCGTCGTCGAGCGATTCCGCGACGAGCTGGGTGACTGGCGGGTCGTCGTCCACTCCCCCTTCGGCGCCCAGGTCCACGCCCCGTGGGCGCTCGCCCTCGGCGCCAAGCTCTCCGAGCGCTACGGCATGGACGCCCAGGTGATGCACGCCGACGACGGCATCGTGCTGCGCCTGCCGGACGCCGATCTGATGGGCCTGGACCTGCTCGACCAGGAGCCCATGAAAGCGGGAACGGAGTACGACGCGGAACAGGCACCGGTCGGCGCGGCGGACGTCGTCTTCGACAAGGGCGAGGTCGACCAGATCGTCACCGATCAAGTGGGCGGCTCGGCCCTGTTCGCCTCGCGCTTCCGCGAGTGCGCCGCACGCGCGCTGCTTCTGCCCAAGCGCAACCCGGGCAAGCGGACCCCGCTGTGGCAACAGCGCCAGCGCGCCGCCCAACTGCTGGAGGTCGCCAGCGAGTTCGGCTCGTTCCCGATCGTCCTGGAGGCCGTCCGCGAGTGCCTGCAGGACGTCTTCGACGTCCCCGGCCTCGTGGAGCTGATGGGCGACCTGGAGTCCCGCAAGGTGCGCCTGGTCGAGGTCACCACTCCCGAGCCGTCTCCCTTCGCCCGCTCACTCCTGTTCGGGTACGTGGCCCAGTTCCTCTACGAAGGGGACTCTCCGCTCGCCGAGCGCCGCGCCGCCGCCCTGTCGCTGGACTCACGGCTGCTGGCCGAACTGCTGGGCCAGGCGGAGCTGCGCGAACTCCTCGACGCCGAGGTGCTGACCGAGCTGGAGCGGGAGCTGCAATGGCTCACCGAGGACCGGCGGGTGAAGGACGCCGAGGGCGTCGCGGACGTCCTGCGCCTCCTCGGTCCGCTGACCGACGCCGAGCTGGCCGAGCGGGGGGCGGAGCCGCAGTGGGCCCAGGAGCTGGCCGGCGCCCGCCGCGTGATCCGGGTGCGCATCGGCGGCGGCGAGCACTGGGCGGCGATCGAGGACGCGGGCCGGCTGCGCGACGCGCTCGGCACGGCCCTGCCGGTCGGCGTGCCGGAAGCCTTCATGGAACCGGTCAAGGACCCACTGGGCGATCTCCTCGCCCGCTACGCCCGCACCCACGGCCCCTTCACCTCGGCCACGGCCGCGGCCCGTTTCGGCCTGGGCGTTGCGGTCACGGAAGGTGCCCTGCAGCGGCTCGCCGCCGGCGGCCGTGTCGTACAGGGCGAGTTCCATCCGGCGGGCATCGGCCAGGAGTGGTGCGACGCGGCCGTGCTGCGCAGGCTGCGCCGCCGCTCCCTGGCTGCCCTTCGCCACGAACTCGAACCGGTGGCACCACAGGCCCTCGCCCAGTTCCTCCCGCAGTGGCAGCACATCGGCAAGGGGCACGCGCTGCGCGGCATCGACGGACTGGTGCGGGCGGTCGAGCAGTTGCAGGGTGCGTCCGTGCCCGCCTCGGCCCTGGAGAAGCTGGTCCTGCCGTCCCGCGTCACCAACTACACCCCGGCGATGCTGGACGAGCTCACCGCGGCCGGGGAGATCGTCTGGGCCGGCGCGGGGGCCCTCCCGGGCAAGGACGGCTGGGTCTCCCTCTACCTGGCCGACGCGGCCCCTCTGCTCCTGCCCGCGCCGCACCCCCTGGAGCTGACGGCGCTGCACGAATCAGTCCTGACCGCCCTCTCCGGCGGCTACGGCCTGTTCTTCCGCCAGATCGCCGACCAGGTCCGCGCCACCACGCACCCCGACGTCACCGATCCCCAACTGGCCGACGCCGTCTGGGACCTGGCCTGGTCCGGCCGGCTGACGAACGACACCCTCACCCCCATGCGCTCCCTGCTCGGATCGGGCCGCACCGCGGGCTCGACGGCCCACCGCGCCAAGCGAGCGGTCCCGCGCGGCCGCTACGGCTCCCTCACGGCGGCCGCCCGTCCCGCCTCCCGCAGCGGCCCGCCCACGGTCGCCGGCCGCTGGTCCCTGCTCCCGTCCCGCGAGGCCGACGCGACGGTCCGCGCGCACGCGCTCGCCCGCACCCTCCTCGACCGGCACGGCGTGGTCACCCGGGGGGCCGTCGCCGCCGAGGGCGTCGAGGGCGGCTTCTCGGCGACGTACCGCATCCTGTCGGCGTTCGAGGAGAGCGGGCAGGCACGGCGGGGCTATGTGGTGGAGGGACTCGGCGCCGCCCAGTTCGCGATGGACGGCGCGGTGGACCGCCTTCGCGCGGTGTCCAACGCCCGGGACCGGGGCGAAGCCCTGCCCCAGCCGCCCACCGACGGCACCCCAGGAGACAGCGTCTTCGGCTCCCCCCACGCCTTCACCCCGCCGGGCGACCGCGCGGCCGACGGTGACACCCCGCTCGGCCACACCCCCTACGGCGCCGACTTCCCCGACTCCTTCGACTGGACGGACGCCTTCGACAACGCGGACGGCACCGCCCCGAGCGGCGACCGGACTGATACAAGCCGTCCCGGCCTCGACGACGACTTCGGCGTCCCGCGCACCCCGTCGAGGGACGAATACGTCTCCCCGCGCGACTTCCCCCGTGACTTGTCCTCCCCAGGAGCGGGCGGCCCGCGAGGCGGCTCCACCTCCCCCTTCGGTTCCTACGACTCGTACGGCGCCGCCCTCCCCAACCGGCGCCGCACGCCCGACAACCGGGCCGTGGTCCTGGCCGCCGCCGACCCGGCCAACGCGTACGGCGCCGCCCTCCCCTGGCCGGAGCCTCCGACCGGCGCGGGTCACAAGCCGGGCCGCAAGGCGGGCTCCCTGGTCGTGATCGTCGACGGCGAGCTGACCCTCTACATGGAGCGTGGCGGCAAGACCCTGCTGGCCTGGCCCGCGGAACCGGACGGCACAGCGACCGACGACCCCCGGCTGCGGACGGCCGCCGAAGCCCTCGCCGGGGCAGCCCGCGCGGGTTCCCTCGGCACGGTCACGGTCGAGCGGGTGAACGGCGCCTCGGCCCTCACCTCACCGATCGGCGCCCTCCTGGAAGGAGCGGGCTTCATCGCGACGCCCCGTGGGCTGCGGCTGCGGGCGTGACCAGCACACCGCGCCGTCCCGCCGCCTCGTGCCACCCTTGACCCATGCCCGAGGGAGACACGGTCTGGCAGACCGCGAGACGCCTGCACGGCGCCCTCGCGGGCAAGGTGCTGACCCGCAGCGACTTCCGGGTGCCGAAGTACGCCACGGCCGACCTCAGGGGCCGTACGGTCCTTGACGTCACTCCGCGCGGCAAGCACCTCCTGACCCGTGTCGAGGGCGGGCTGACCCTCCACTCGCACCTGAAGATGGACGGGTCCTGGAAGGTGTTCGCCAACGGCCGCCGCTGGACCGGCGGCCCGTCCCACCAGATCCGCGTGATCCTCGGCAACGAGGACCACACGGCCGTCGGCTACCGCCTCCCCGTCCTGGAGCTCATGCGCACCTCGGACGAACAGCGCGTCGTCGGCCACCTCGGCCCCGACCTCCTCGGCCCGGACTGGAACCCCGAGCGGGCGCTCGCCAACCTGCTCGCCGACCCGGCGCGCCCCCTCGGCGAGGCCCTGCTCGACCAGCGCAATCTCGCCGGCATCGGCAACGTCTACAAGAGCGAGCTGTGCTTCCTGCTCGGCGTCACCCCCTGGCTCCCCGTCGGTGCCCTGCCCGCCGAGCGCGCCGCGAAGCTGCCGGAGTTCGCCAAGAGGCTTCTGGAGGTCAACCGCGACCGCCCGGTCCGCAGCACGACCGGCCGACGCGGTCAGGACCTGTTCGTGTACGGCCGCGCCCCGCGCCCGTGTCTGCGCTGCCGCACCTCGATCCGCGTGGCCGACCAGGGCGACGGCTCCCGCGAGCGCCCCACCTACTGGTGCCCGCGCTGCCAGACGGGACCGGCCCCGGGCACCGCCCCACCCCGCGGAACTCCACGCCGTACAACCAATTGACGGCCCGTCAGAAACCCTCGTACCGTCCCCTCATGCCCGTCAAGGCGTACGACCTCACCGGACGCACCGCATTCGTCACCGGGGCCGCCGGCGGCATCGGCCGCGCCTCGGCCGTCCTGCTCGCCGAAGCCGGCGCCACGGTCCACTGCGCCGACCGCGACGCTCAGGGCCTGCACGAGACCGCCACCCTGGTCAAGGACGTCGGCGGCACGGCGCACACGCACCACCTCGACGTCACCGACCGGGAGCAGCTGGGCCGGGCCGTCGCCTCCTGCGAGCGCCTGGACGTCATGGCCGCGATCGCCGGGATCATGCACAGCAGTCCGGTCCTGGAGACCCGCGACGAGGACCTCGACCGGGTGCTGGACGTCAACTTCAAGGGCGTCCTGTACGCCTGCCAGGAGGCGGCACGCGCGATGCTCGCCCGAAAGGCGCGCGGGAGCATCGTCACCATGGCGTCCGGCGCCGTCGACACCGGCCGACCGGGGCTGCTGTGCTACGGCGCCGCCAAGGCCGCCGTGGTCCAGCTCACCAGGACCCTGGCGAGCGAGGTCGGCCGGCACGGCATCCGGGTCAACGCGGTCGCGCCGGGCTGGACCCGTACGCCCATGACCGACCGGCACGAGGCCGAGGCGCAGGCACAGACCGAGGCGATGATGGCCCGGCTGTCCCCGCTGGCCCGGGTCGGCGAACCGGAGGACGTCGCCCACGCGGTGCTCTACCTGGCCTGCGACGCCTCGTCCTTCGTCACGGGCCAGATCCTGCGTCCGAACGGCGGAGTGGCGATGCCCTGGTAGCGCGGGCCACCGCCCGCCACCGCCCCGCCCCCAGGG
>NZ_WVUG01000039.1 GCF_017614965.1 Streptomyces griseorubiginosus
CGCCCCGCACCTCCCCCGGGCCGGGCGGCTCGGGCGCCAGCGCCAGACCGTGCCGTACGCCCGCGACCGAGGTGAAGGCGACGGCGTTCCCGGCGGCGCCGTGCACCGACTCGGCGAGGTTGGCGAGGAAGGACTCGACGGTGCCGGAGGTGTCGGCGACCTGCTCCGCGAGCAGTTCCAGCCGCACGATCTCATGGGCCTCGGCGTCGCCCGTGGACGCCATCTCGGAGGGCCCGGTGAGGTCGCCGGGCAGCCCCGTGTCGACCAGGTACGTCGTGATGCCGCTGCCCCGCAGCAGCCTGCGGCCCGATTCCAGGACGCCGAGCTCCCGGCGACGGGCGAGATAACGCGCGGGGGGACAGTGCGGTTCCAGACCGAGTAAGGGAGGACACCAGCGTCGTACGGCGAAACCGGTCTGGGTGTCGAAGAGGGTGGTGCCCGGGGCGGGCGGGCCCTCGGTCCGGGCCAGCTGGGTCTCGAAGGTCCCGAGACCCAGCTCCGTCCTCAACACGCCGTGGCAGTACTGGTCCACCAGGGTCGGCGTTTCGATCATCCGGACTCCCCGTGGGACGTGGTCTTACACGTCCTAACGGGTGAACCGGGTGTGAGGTCGCGGCCTGAGGGGCGTCGCTCAGCCGCCCACCTGGATGCCGGCCATGCGCTTCCACTCGTAGGCGCCGGTGCGCACCTTCGCCGCGAACTCGCCGTCGAAGGACTCGTGGGCGGTGATGCCGGACCGCTCGACCGCCTTGCCGGCGATCTCGTAGGTGGGGGCGACCAGGTCGCCCCAGGCGCCGTCCTCGCCGACGAGGACGATGCGGGCGCCGCGTTCGCCGATGTAGGCCACCTGGCCCTCGGCACCGCCGTGCGCCTTGGAGAAGGCCTGGATCCGCTGCGCGAGCTTCGCCGCCTTGCGCTCCGCCTTCGCGTCAACCTGCTGCGTGTCTGCCATGGCCAGGATGCTACCCACGAGTAGATCGACTGACGACGGATGGGGCACGTGACCCCCGCCTCACCGGCGGCTATCGGCTGTCGGCTATCGGAGGAAGGGGTCCACCGCGATCGCCACGAACAGCAGCGACACATAGGTGATCGACCAGTGGAACAGGCGCATCTCCTTGAGCTTCGCGCCCGTCACCTCCGCCTTCGCACGGCTCTGCAGCGCGTGCGCCTCCCACAGCCACCAGCCGCCCGCGACCAGCGCGACCGAGGTGTAGAACCAGCCCGTGTAGCCGAGCGGGGTCAGCAGGAGGGAGACGGCGACCATGACCCAGCTGTAGATCACGATCTGCTTGGCGACCACCTTGTTGGAGGCGATGACCGGCAGCATCGGCACGCCCACGCGCGCGTAGTCCTCCTTGACCTTCATCGACAGCGGCCAGTAGTGCGGCGGCGTCCAGAAGAAGATCACCAGGAAGAGGATGAGCGGGGCCCAGGAGAGGGAGTCGGTCACGGCCGACCAGCCGATCAGCACCGGCATACAGCCCGCGATGCCGCCCCACACGATGTTCTGCGAGGTACGGCGCTTGAGGATCATCGTGTAGACGACGACGTAGAAGAGGAGCGCACCGAGGGAGAGCCAGGCGCTCAGCCAGTTGACGGTGAGGCCGAAGAGCAGGGTGGAGACGACCGCCAGGGAGATGCCGAAGGCGAGGCACTCGCGCGGGCTCACCATGCCGGTGACCAGCGGACGCTGCGAGGTGCGGTCCATCAGCGCGTCGATGTCGCGGTCGATGTACATGTTGAGCGCGTTCGCGCCGCCCGCGGAGAGGTAGCCGCCGACGCAGGTGAGCAGGACCAGCTTCAGGTCCGGCACCCCCTGCTGGGCCAGGAACATCACCGGCACGGTGGTGATGAGCAGGAGCTCGATGATCCGTGGCTTGGTCAGCGCCACGAACGCCTTGACACGGGCCCCGAACGGCCGGTGACGCGGGCTCTCGCTCGCACCGAGTACACCCGCTGGACGGGATTCGACGGCCGTCACGCACACCCCTACAGAGACATCCCAGCGAGCCTCACCCGTGTGAAGTGCCGGTAAAGGCTCGCGCGTACCACGCCACTGTAGACGTTGCCCATACCCCGGCCTTCGCGGGGGTGGGGTCGTGTTGGCGGAGCCCCTCCACCGGCGCCTTCCGGGGTCTCTCGGAGGCCGTACAGAAGGTCGTACGGAAGCTCGATTGAGCAGTCAGATGAGCGGCTGCGTATTCACTTGCCGAACACGCATCACCGCAGTCGGGAGGCGGATCCCCCGCGGGCCGGGCAGTCTGGAATGACTCGAAAAAACGCGCTTGTTCCGGGGGTAGGCTCGACAACGGCCGGTGGGCGTCCAGTGCACCGGCGTTCGAACATGTGGAGAGGAGCCCTGACCCAGGGTGAGCACCAAGCCGACCACCACAGACCTCGAGTGGACCGAGTTGGACCAGCGGGCCGTCGACACCGCCCGTGTCCTCGCCGCCGACGCCGTACAGAAGGTCGGCAACGGCCATCCGGGTACGGCCATGAGTCTGGCGCCCGCCGCCTACACCCTCTTCCAGAAGGTGATGCGGCATGACCCGGCCGACCCGGACTGGGTGGCCCGCGACCGCTTCGTGCTGTCCGCCGGCCACTCGTCCCTGACCCTCTACACACAGCTCTACCTGGCCGGCTTCGGCCTGGAGCTGGACGACCTCAAGGCCTTCCGCACCTGGGGCTCGAAGACCCCCGGCCACCCCGAGTACGGCCACACCAAGGGCGTCGAGACGACGACCGGCCCGCTGGGCCAGGGTGTCGCCAACGCCGTGGGCATGGCCATGGCCGCCCGCTACGAGCGCGGTCTGTTCGACCCCGAGGCGGCGCAGGGCGAGTCCCCGTTCGACCACTTCATCTTCGCGATCGCCGGTGACGGCTGCCTCCAGGAGGGCATCTCCGCCGAGGCCTCCTCGCTGGCCGGCCACCAGAAGCTCGGCAACCTGATCCTGCTGTGGGACGACAACCACATCTCGATCGAGGGCGACACCGAGACGGCGGTCTCCGAGGACACCGTCAAGCGCTACGAGGCCTACGGCTGGCACGTGCAGCGGGTGGCCCCCAAGCCGGACGGCGACATCGACCCGCACGCGATCTACAACGCGATCGAGGCCGCGAAGAAGGTGACGGACAAGCCGTCCTTCATCGCGATGCGCTCGATCATCGCCTGGCCCGCCCCGAACGCGCAGAACACCGAGGCCGCCCACGGCTCGGCGCTCGGCGACGACGAGGTGGCCGCCACCAAGCGCGTCCTCGGCTTCGACCCGGAGAAGAGCTTCGACGTCTCGGACGAGGTCCTCAAGCACACCCGTCAGGCACTGGACCGCGGCCGCGAGGCGAAGGCCGAGTGGGAGAAGTCCTTCCAGCAGTGGCGGGAGGACAACCCCGAGCGCGCGGCCGAGTTCGACCGCGTCAGCAAGGGTGAACTGCCCGCCGGCTGGGAGGAGAAGATCCCGGTCTTCGAGACGGGCAAGGGCGTCGCCACGCGCGCGGCCTCCGGCAAGGTGCTGCAGGCGCTCGGCGCCGTCATCCCCGAACTGTGGGGCGGCTCCGCCGACCTGGCCGGCTCCAACAACACGACGATCGACAAGACGTCGTCCTTCCTCCCGGCGGACAACCCGCTGCCGGAGGCGGACCCCTACGGCCGCACCATCCACTTCGGCATCCGCGAGCACTCCATGGCCGCGGAGCTGAACGGCATCACCCTGCACGGCAACACCCGTGTCTACGGCGGTACGTTCCTCGTCTTCTCCGACTACATGCGCAACGCCGTCCGCCTGTCGGCGCTGATGCACCTGCCGGTGACGTACGTGTGGACGCACGACTCCATCGGCCTGGGCGAGGACGGCCCCACCCACCAGCCGGTCGAGCACCTCGCCTCGCTGCGCGCCATCCCGGGCCTGAACGTGGTCCGCCCGGCCGACGCCAACGAGACCGCCATCGCCTGGCGCGAGATCCTGCGCCGCTACACCAAGGTCTACGGCAAGGGGGCCCCGCACGGTCTCGCGCTGACCCGTCAGGGCGTGCCGACGTACGAGCCCAACGACGACGCGGCGAAGGGCGGTTACGTCCTGTTCGAGGCCGAGGGCGGCGACGCCCAGGTCATCCTCATCGCCACCGGTTCCGAGGTGCACGTGGCCGTCGAGGCGCGCGAGCAGCTGCAGGCGGACGGAGTGCCGACGCGGGTCGTGTCCATGCCGTGTGTGGAGTGGTTCGAGGAACAGGACCAGGGGTACCGGGACAGCGTCCTGCCGCCGCAGGTGAAGGCGCGGGTCGCGGTCGAGGCCGGTATCGGACTCACCTGGCACAAGTACGTCGGGGACGCCGGCCGCATCGTTTCCCTGGAGCACTTCGGTGCTTCCGCGGACGGCAAGGTCCTCTTCCGCGAGTTCGGCTTCACTGCCGAGAACGTGGCCGCCAAGGCCCGGGAATCCCTTGCGGCTGCCCAGCGCTGACGCCCGTATACGACACGTAGGAGATGTAATTCCATGACAGACGCACTCAAGCGCCTCTCCGAGGAAGGCGTCGCGATCTGGCTGGACGACCTGTCGCGCAAGCGGATCACGTCCGGCAATCTCGCCGAGCTGATCGACCAGCAGCACGTCGTGGGCGTCACCACCAACCCGACGATCTTCCAGAAGGCGATCTCCGAGGGCGACGGCTACGACCAGCAGCTGTCGGACCTCGCCGCCCGCAAGGTCACCGTCGAAGAGGCCATCCGCATGATCACCACGGCGGACGTCCGCGACGCCGCCGACATCCTGCGCCCGGTCTTCGACGCCACCGAGGGCCAGGACGGCCGCGTGTCGATCGAGGTCGACCCGCGCCTGGCCCACAACACCAAGGCCACGGTCGCCGAGGCCAAGCAGCTCGCCTGGCTGGTCGACCGCCCCAACACCCTCATCAAGATCCCGGCCACCCGGGCCGGCATCCCGGCGATCACCGAGGTCATCGGTCTCGGCATCAGCGTCAACGTCACGCTGATCTTCTCGCTGGAGCGCTACCGCGAGGTCATGGACGCCTACCTGGCCGGCCTGGAGAAGGCCAAGGAGCGCGGCCTGGACCTGTCGAAGATCCACTCCGTGGCGTCCTTCTTCGTCTCCCGGGTGGACACCGAGGTCGACAAGCGGCTCGACGCCCTGGGCACCGACGAGGCCAAGGCGCTGCGCGGCAAGGCCGCCGTCGCCAACGCCCGGCTCGCCTACCAGGCGTACGAGGAGGTCTTCTCCTCCGACCGCTGGAGCAGGCTGGAGAACGCGGGCGCCCGCAAGCAGCGTCCGCTGTGGGCCTCCACCGGCGTGAAGGACCCGGCGTACAAGCCGACCCTCTACGTCGACGACCTGGTGGCGCCGAACACGGTGAACACCATGCCGGAGGCCACCCTGCACGCCACCGAGGAGAGCGGCTCCATCACCGGCAACACGATCGCCGGGACGTACGAGCGGGCCCGCGCCGACCTCGACGCCGTCGAGAAGCTCGGGATCTCCTACGACGACGTGGTGCGGCTGCTCGAGGACGAGGGCGTCGAGAAGTTCGAGGCGTCCTGGAACGACCTGCTCAAGTCGACCGAGGCGGAGCTGGAGCGCCTCGCCCCCGCGGAGGGCTGAAACCTTGGCCCCTATTTCCGGTTCCGGAGCGAACCCGCTTCGTGACCCCGCCGACCGACGGCTCCCGCGTATCGCGGGGCCGTCGGGCCTGGTCATCTTCGGCGTCACCGGCGACCTCTCCCGCAAGAAGCTGATGCCCGCCGTGTACGACCTCGCCAACCGGGGTCTGCTGCCGCCGGGTTTCTCGCTGGTGGGCTTCGCCCGCCGCGAATGGCAGAACGAGGACTTCGCCCAGGAGGTCCACGACGCCGTCAAGGAGCACGCCCGCACGCCGTTCCGTGAGGAGGTCTGGCAGCAGCTCATCCAGGGGATGCGCTTCGTCCAGGGCACCTTCGACGACGACGAGGCCTTCGAGCGGCTGCGCGGCACCATCGAGGAGCTGGACAAGGCCCAGGGCACGGGCGGCAACTTCGCCTTCTACCTGTCGGTGCCGCCGCGCTCCTTCCCCGTGGTCATCCAGCAGCTGAAGAAGCACGGGCTGGCGGACCAGACCGGCGGCTCCTGGCGCCGCGCGGTCATCGAGAAGCCCTTCGGCCACGACCTGAAGTCGGCCGAGGAGCTCAACAAGGTCGTCCACGAGGTCTTCGCCCCGGACCAGGTCTTCCGCATCGACCACTACCTGGGCAAGGAGACCGTCCAGAACATCCTGGCGCTGCGCTTCGCCAACACGATGTTCGAGCCGATCTGGAACCGGTCCTTCGTGGACCATGTGCAGATCACCATGGCCGAGGACATCGGCATCGGCGGCCGCGCCGGCTACTACGACGGCATCGGCGCCGCCCGTGACGTCATCCAGAACCACCTCCTGCAGCTGATGGCCCTGACGGCCATGGAGGAGCCCGCCTCCTTCGACGCGGACGCGCTGGCCGCGGAGAAGACCAAGGTGCTCGGGGCCGTCCGGCTGCCGAGGGACCTGGGCCGGGACACCGTGCGCGGTCAGTACGCGGCGGGCTGGCAGGGCGGCGAGAAGGCGGTCGGGTACCTCCAGGAGGAGGGCATCGACCCCAACTCCAAGACCGACACCTACGCGGCGATCAAGCTGGAGGTGGACAACCGCCGCTGGGCGGGCGTCCCGTTCTACCTGCGCACCGGCAAGCGGCTGGGCCGGCGCGTCACCGAGATCGCGGTCGTCTTCCAGCGGGCCCCGCACTCCCCCTTCGACCACACGGCGACGGAGGAGCTGGGCAAGAACGCGATCGTCATCCGCGTCCAGCCGGACGAGGGCGTGACGGTCCGCTTCGGCTCCAAGGTGCCCGGCACGTCGATGGAGATCCGGGACGTGTCGATGGACTTCGCCTACGGCGAGTCCTTCACCGAGTCCTCCCCCGAGGCGTACGAGCGGCTGATCCTGGACGTCCTGCTGGGCGACTCGAACCTCTTCCCGCGCACCGAGGAGGTCGAGCTGTCCTGGAAGATCCTCGACCCGATCGAGCAGTACTGGGACGCCAACGGCAAGCCCGCCCAGTACCCGTCCGGTACCTGGGGGCCCGTCGAGGCGGACGAAATGCTCGCACGAGAGGGACGGAGCTGGCGCCGGCCATGAAGATAGACCTCACGGACACCACGGCCAGCAAGATCAACAAGGCGCTGGTGCAGGGCCGGCGGGCCATCGGCACGCCGGCCGTCGGCATGGTGCTCACGCTGGTCATCGTGACGGACGAGGAGAACGCGTACGACGCCCTGAAGGCGGCGAACGACGCCTCGCGCGAGCACCCCTCGCGCACGCTCGTCGTCATCAAGCGGGTCTCCCGCTCGCCCCGCGACCGCACGTCGTCCCGCCTGGACGCGGAGGTCCGGGTGGGCGCGGACGCGGGAACGGGCGAGACGGTGGTGCTGCGTCTGTACGGCGAGATCGTGGACCACGCGCAGTCGGTCGTCCTGCCGCTGCTGCTGCCGGACGCGCCCGTCGTCGTCTGGTGGCCGGTCAACGCCCCGCTCGACCCTGCGAACGACCCGCTGGGCGCCCTCGCCCAGCGCCGGGTCACGGACACCTACGCCGCCGAGCAGCCGGTGCGGGAGCTCACCGCCCGCGCCGACACCTACACCCCCGGCGACACCGACCTCTCCTGGACCCGCATCACCCCCTGGCGTTCGATGCTGGCGGCCGCTCTCGACCAGGTCACCTGCCAGGTGGAGGCCGTCGAGGTGGAGGGCGAGGAGTTCAACCCGAGCTGCGAGCTGCTGGCGATGTGGCTGGCGGACCGGCTTGACGTGCCGGTGAAGCGGTCGCTGTCGTCGGGCCCCGGTCTGACGGCGGTCCGGATGCACACGGACTGCGGCCCGATCACCCTGGACCGCGCGGACGGTTCCCTGGCGACCCTCTCCATCGAGGGCCAGCCGGCCCGCGCGGTGGCGCTGAAGCGGCGTGACACGGCCGAGCTGATCGCGGAGGAGCTGCGGCGGCTGGACCCGGACGACACGTACGCCTCGGCGCTGCGGTTCGGCGTGGAGAAGCTGAACGACGGCGCCTCCTTTCGGGAAGGCGCTCCCAAAGGAGCACCGGTCGCCGGAGGGGACGCCGCCGGAGGGCCGGCCGACGACCCCGTCGCCGTCGAAACGCCTGTCGAGGACGCTGCGAAAGCTCCCGCGAAGGAAGCGGCGGCGCGGGAACCGGTGAAGCAGGAGTCCAAGAAGGCGGCGGCGAAGTGAGCACTCCGCAGCTGGTCGTGCACCGCGACAAGGAACTGATGGCGCAGGCCGCGGCGGCCCGTCTCATCACGAAGATCGTGGACGCGCAGGCCTCCCGGGGCTTCGCGTCCGTGGTCCTCACGGGCGGCCGCAACGGCAACGGCCTGCTGGCGGCCCTGGCCGCGGCTCCGGCCCGGGACGCGATCGACTGGGGCCGGCTGGACCTGTGGTGGGGAGACGAGCGCTTCCTGCCCGAGGGCGACCCGGAGCGCAACGTCACCCAGGCCCGCGAGGCCCTGCTCGACGCCGTCCCGCTGGACCCGAAGCGCGTGCACGCCATGCCCGCGTCGGACGGTCCGTACGGAGCGGACGTGGAGGCGGCGGCGGAGGGGTACGCCGAGGAACTCGCGCGTGCGGCCGGCCCGGAGAACCATGGGTCGGTCCCCACCTTCGACGTCCTGATGCTGGGCGTCGGCCCCGACACCCATGTGGCGTCGCTCTTCCCGGAGCTGCCCGCGGTCCGGGAGACGGAGCGCACGGTGGTCGGTGTCCACGGCGCCCCGAAGCCGCCGCCGACCCGGGTCACGCTGACCCTCCCCGCCATCCGCGCGGCCGCCGAGGTGTGGCTGCTGGCGGCGGGCGAGGACAAGGCGGAGGCGGCGGCGATCGCCCTCTCCGGCGCGGGCGAGATCCAGGCCCCGGCGGCGGGCGCCCAGGGCCGCCGGCGCACCCTGTGGCTGCTGGACGCGGCGGCGGCCTCCCAGCTGCCCCGCTCCCTGTATCCACCGGCCTCGCCGTGAGCGTGCGGTGGGGGTTCCCTTCGGGAGCCCCCACCGTCTCATTTCACCGACCCGGCCATCACGCCCTGCACGAAGTGCCGCTGGAAGGCGAAGAACACCACCAGCGGGACCACCAGGGACACGAACGCGCCCGGTGCCAGGACGTCGATGTTGCTTCCGAACTGGCGTATCTGGGACTGGAGTTCCACGGTCAGCGGCTGTGACGAGGGGTCCGCGAACAGCAGGGCGACCAGCATGTCGTTCCACACCCACAGGAACTGGAAGATGGCCAGCGAGGCGATCGCGGGGCGCCCCACGGGCAGCACCAGCCGGGTGAAGATACGCCATTCGCTGCCGCCGTCCATCCGTGCCGCCTCCAGCATCTCCTTCGGCATCTCGGCGAAGTAGTTGCGCAGGAGGAAGACGGCGAAGGGCAGCCCGTACGCCACGTGGAAGAGGACGACACCGGGGATGGTGCCGAACAGGCCCAGTTCTCCGAAGAGTTTGGCGACGGGCAGCAGTCCGATCTGCACCGGCACCACCAACAGGGCCACCACGAGCAGGAAGACGGCCTCGCGTCCGGGGAAGTCCAGCCAGGCGAAGGCGTATCCGGCCAGCGCGGCGAGAACGACGACCAGGGTCGTCGCAGGCACCGAGATCAGCACCGTGTTCCAGAAGGCCTGTGTGATGCCCGCGTTCTTCAGCAGCGCCGCGTAGTTGTCGAAGGACAGCTGGCCGGGGCTGGTGAACGCGGTCCACCAGCCGCTGCTCGCGGAGTCCTCGGACGTCCTCAGCGAGGACATGAACAGTCCCGCGAGCGGTGTCAGCCACACCAGGCCGATCAGGACGAGGAAGGCCTGCACCAGACCACTGCTCAGGCCCCGTCGTATCGCCTTCATCGCTGACTCCCTCGGAAACGGCGGACGTTGAAGACCATGGCGGGGACGACCAGCAGGAGGAGCAGGACGCCCAGCGCGCTGCCCAGGCCCTGGTTGTTGCCGCCGCCGAAGGACACCAGCCACATCTGTGTGGCGAGCACGGTCGCGTCCTCCTGCACGTCCCCGGGCGCGATGATGTAGACGAGGTCGAAGACCTTCATCACGTTGATCAGGAGCGTCACGAAGACCACGGTCAGCACGGGGGCGAGGAGCGGGACCGTGATGCGGCGGAAGATCTGCCACTCGTTGGCCCCGTCCATCCGCGCCGCCTCCAGCGCGTCCCGGGGAAGGGTGGAGAGCCCCGCCCCGATCAGCACCATCGCGAATCCGGTCCAGATCCACACGTACGCCCCGATGATCGCCGGCGTGACGAGCGCGGGGCCGAGCCAGGAGACGCCCTGGTAGGGCTGCGCGAAGTTCGAGGCCGGCAACTTCACCGTGTACGAGCCCGGCTCGAGCCCGGTGAAGCGGAAGGAGCCGTCCGCCGCGGTCGTAGCGTCGGCGACCGTCCTGCCGTCCCGCACCGCCTCGACCCGCATCTCGGGCAGCCCGCTCTCCCGCCGGTCGACCTTCCCCTGCACTCCTCCTCCGCCGGGCGTGAAGTCCAGGTAGACGACCCCGCGCACCTCGTCGGCCGCCGCCTTGCGCTGTGCGGCCGGGTAGGCGGGCCGGGCCCCCTCGGGCAGGTCCTTCGGCGCGACACCGACCAGCCCCAGGGACACCGAACCACCCGGCTGGACACCGGCGTCGGTGCGGTACGAGCCGTCCCCTTCCTTCGCCAGACCGAACCCGGTGCGGGCCCGCGCGGTCGGGTACTGCGACGTGCCCTTGAAGGCGTCGTGCACCCCGACCACGGCCGCGTTCAGCACGCCCTTGTGCGGGTCCTCGTCGTAGGCGAGCCGGAAGATGATCCCGGCCGCCAGGAAGGACACCGCCATCGGCATGAACAGCAGCAGCTTGAAGGCCGTCGCCCAGCGCACCTTCTCCACCAGCACGGCGAGGATCAGACCGAGGCCGGTCAGCAGCGCCGGCGCGACCACGACCCAGATCGCCGTGTTGCGGATGGCCTTGAGGGTCGCCGGGTCGCGGAACATCTCGGTGTAGTTGTCACCGCCCACGAAACGGGTGCCGGACGCGTCGAAGAAACTGCGGCCGATCGAGAACAGCACCGGGTAGACCACCAGCGCGCCCAGCAGGAGCAGCGCCGGGAAGACGAACAGCAGGGCGACGATCCGGGCCCGCCGCCGGGAGCGCCGGGCGCGCTCGACGAGCCCTGTTCCGGGCGGACTTGTCTCTTTCACCAAGGTCGCTGTCATCGCGCGTCAGCCCTGGTACGCCTTGGCCGCAGCGGTCTCCAGCTTCGCCGCGGTGCCCTTCGGGTCGGACGGGTCGCGCAGGAAGTCCTGGAGCAGCTTCCACTCACCGGCGCCCTTGGTGCCGCCGAACGCGGCCGGTGCCTGGTCGGACATGTCGAAGCGGACCGAGTCACCGGCACCGACGAGGGACTTGGCGGTGGCCCGGGCCACGTCGTCGCCGTAGGCGCCGAGGTCGAGCTTCTTGTTCGGGGACAGGAAGCCGCCCGCCTTCGCCCACACGGCGGCCGCCTCCGGGGTCGCCAGGTACTCGAGGAGCTTCATGCCGGCCTTGGCGTTCCTGCCGTCCTTCAGGACCACCGCCGCGTCCCCGCCGCTGACGACGGGTGCCGCACCGCCGTCGACCGCCGGGAAGGGGAAGAAGTCGGCGTCCTGGCCGATGGTCTTGCCGAACTGGTCGTGGGCCACCCCGGCGACGAAGTCGCCCTCGTAGACCATGCCCGCCTCGGGCTTGGGGCCGAACACCTTCTCCACCGACCCCGGGAAGTCGGTGTTGAGGGCCTCCTTCGGGCCGCCCGCGATCAGCTGCCTGTCCTTGAACAGCTTGCCGAGCGTGCCGAGCGCCCTGACCACGGAGGCGTCGGTCCACTTGAGCCTGTGGGCGGCGAGGGCGTCGTACTTCTCGGGGCCCGCCTGGGAGAGGTAGATGTTCTCGAACCAGTCGGTGAGGGTCCAGCCGTCCTCGCCGGCGACGGAGAAGGCGGCGAGCCCGGAGTCGGAAACGGTGCGGCCGGCCTTCAGCATCTCGTCGTACGTCTTCGGCGGCTTGACGCCGGCCTGGTCGAGGGCGTCGGGGCTGTACCAGACCGTCGACTTGTGGGCGGCCTTGAAGTAGAGGCCGTAGAGGCGGCCGTCGACGCTGCCGTACTTCTTCCAGACGGGTGCGTAACCGGCGTCCACCGCCTTCTCGGTGGTGGCCGACAGCGGGGTGAGCCAGCCCTTCTTCGCGAACTGCTGCAACACGCCGACCTGGGGGACCATCACCACGTCGGGGGCGTTGCCGCCCTCGATCTTGCTGCCGACGACCGTGGAGACGTTGTCCCCGGTGGAGACGAACTCGGTCTTGGCGCCGGTCTTCGCGCTGAACGCGTCCAGCACCTTCTGGAAGTTCTTCTGCTCGCTGCCGGTCCAGACACCGGCCACGGTGACCGTCTGTCCGCCGAGCGCCTTGTCACCGCCGCCCGCGGCGACCGGGCTCCCGCCTCCGCAGGCGGTCGCGCCGAGGGCGAGGGTGAGGGCGGTGCAGCCGGTGAGCAGGGTCATGCGTCGTCGCATCATCGTTGATGTCCCTTCGGGGGTGGGTAACTGACGAGCCGTCAGGTTCGGAAAGGGGCGTGCCCGGTCAGAGGTCCGCCAGCCACCAGGCGGCCGTCGAGCCGGGCAGCACCCCGGCCGGGCACGGGCCGCTGGACAGCAGGGGGGTGCCGGAGACCGGCGAAGGGGTGGGCGCCGTACCGAAGTTGACGGCGCAGACCAGGCTTTCGCCGCGGACGAAACCGAGGACACCGGGCGGGGTGTCCAGCCAGCGGAGCGTGCCCTCGCCCAACTGGGGCAGGGCGGCGCGCAGTTGGAGGCCGTCGCGGTACAGGTGCCAGAAGGAGCGGGTGTCGGCGAGGGCGCGGTCGGTGGCGTACTCGGCGAAGTACTCCGGCTGCGGCAGCCAGGGCCGCGCGCCCTCGGCGCCGGAGGTGAAGCCGAAGGGCGAGGCCTGTCCGGACCAGGGCAGCGGGACCCGGCAGCCGTCGCGGATCCGGGCGCGGCTTCCCGTGCGCCGGAAGATCGGGTCGGTGAGGACGTCGTCGGGCAGGTCGACGACCTCGGGGAGGCCCAGCTCCTCGCCCTGGTAGATGTACGCGGCCCCGGGCAGCGCCAGCATCAGCAGCGCGGCGGCGCGGGCGCGGGCGGCGCCGAGTCCGCTGCCCTCGGTGGCCGGTTCGCCGTACCGCGTCACCGTGCGGACCTGGTCGTGGTTGTTGAGGACCCAGGTGACCGTGGAACCGGTGCCGGCGATGTCCTGCATGGCCTCCGAGATGACCTTGCGGAAGGCGTCGGCGTTCCAGGGGGCGCTCAGCAGGTCGAAGAAGAAGGCCTGGTGGAGCTCGTCGGGTCGGACGTACCGGGCGTGTTCGCGGGCGGTCGGGACGGACACCTCGCCGACCAGCAGCCTCTCCCGGCCGTCGCGGGCGGTGTACTCCTCGCACATGGCCCGCCAGCGCCGCCACACGTCGTGCACCTCGGGCTGGTTCCAGGCGAGCGGGTTGACCGAGTCGCGGGTGCGGGCGTCGGCCTCGGGATCGTCCGAGTCGGGCAGGTCGGGGTGCTTGTAGAGACCGGCGGCCACGTCGATGCGGAAGCCGTCGATGCCCCGGTCCAGCCAGAAGCGCAGCACCCGGTCGAACTCGGCGCCGACCTCGGGGTTGCGCCAGTTCCAGTCGGGCTGCTCGGGCGCGAACATGTGCAGGTACCACTGACCGTCGCCGACCCTGGTCCAGGCGGGGCCGCCGAACATGGAGTGCCAGTTGTTGGGCGGCTCGCAGCCCGCGGGGCCGCGTCCGTCGGCGAAGTGGAAGCGGGCGCGGGCCGGGCTGCCGGGCTCGGCCGCCAGCGCCTCCTGGAACCACGGGTGCTCGCTGGAGCAGTGGTTGGGCACGATGTCGAGGAGCACCTTGACCCCGAGCCGCCGGGCGGCCGCCATCAGCAGGTCGAACTCGGCGAGGTCGCCGAAGAGCGGGTCGACGTCGCAGTAGTCGGCCACGTCGTAGCCGTGGTCGTGCTGCGGGGACGGATAGAAGGGGCTCAGCCAGATCCCGTCGACACCCAGCTTCTTCAGGTACGGCAGCCCCGCCCTGACCCCGGCGAGATCGCCGACGCCGTCGCCGGTGCTGTCCAGGAAGCTGCGGACGTACACCTGGTAGATCACCGCGTCCCGCCACCAGCGGTACTTACTCAGCATGCATGCATGTTAAGTAGGCGTGTCGAGAGGGTGTCAATGAAAGGAGCAGAAGCTACCGACTGGTTGACGTTTCATATCCGGACTTAACCGGGCAAGACGAATCGAAGAGAGACCGTCGCGTTACCTAACAAGTAACTAGGAACTAGCGACCGGGGATCGCGGACAGCTCCCGGGCCAGACGGCGTGCCGCCGCCGCGGGCGTCTCATGCCCGGTCATCGCGTCGTGCACGACCGCCTGGACGACCAGGCTGACCTGGTCGTACCGCGGGCTCTTGGGACGCGGCTTCGCGTTGATCACGCTCTCGCGCAGGGTGGGGAGGTACGGGAAGCGCCGGATCAGACCGGGATCCTCGTACAGCGCGGCGCGGACGGGCGGCAGCGCGCCGCGCGTGAGGACCTGGCGCTGGACCGGCGCACTCGTGAGGTACGCGATCAGTCGCGCGGCCGAATCGGGGTGCCGGGCATGGGCGTTGACGGCGAGGTTGGAACCGCCGAGGACGCTGGTACCGGGACCGTCCGGCCCGGGCAGCGGTACGGCGCCGATCTTCCCGGCGACCGGGGACCCCTTGGCCGAGGCGAGGACGTAGGCGTAGGGCCAGTTGCGCAGGAAGAGCAGCTTGCCGTCCTGGAACGCCTGCTTGGACTCCTCCTCCTTGTACGTCAGCGCCGCCTTCGGTATCCAGCCCTCGCGCACCCCGCGCGCCAGGAACCCGATGCCCTCGGTCGCCGCCGAGTCGACGGTGACGCGGGCTCCCTCGTCGCCGAGGATGGTGCCGCCCGCCGAGTAGACGGCCTCGGCCGCGTTGACGGTCAGGCCCTCGTACGGCAGGAACTGCCCGGCGTAGCCGCCGAGTCCGTACTTCGGCGCGATCGTCCTGGCGTCGTGCTCCAGCTCGGCCCAGGTGCGCGGGGGCGGCACGCCCTCCTCGGCGAGGACGTCCTTGCGGTAGAGGAGCAGGCCGGCGTTGGTGACGTAGGGGACGGCGTACAGACGTCCCTCGTAGGTCGCGGTGTCGGTGACCGGATCGAGGAAGGCCCCCAGGGGGAAGCGGTCGCGGGGCAGGGGGCGTATCCAGCCCGCGGCCGCGAACTCCGAGGTCCAGTTCACGTCGATGTTGAGGACGTCGAAGCGGCTTCGGTCGCCGTCGCGCAGGTCGGTCGCCATCTGCGCGTGGGTCTCGTCGGCGGAGTCCGGGAGTTCGACGAGGGTGACCTTCTCGCCGGGGTGGGTGCGGTTCCAGCCCTGGAGGAGGGGGCCGAGATAGTGGGTGAGGTCGCCGGCGGTGGCGAGGGTGAGAGGCCCGCGACCGCCGCCGGAGCCGTCCTGGGCACAGGCGCCCGAGGTGACGTACCCCGTCAAGATCACGACGAGAACGAGAAGGCCCCTACCGGCGGCATGTATCCACCGCATAGGTTCCTCCTTGCACACCACCCGGCACCGGGCACCCTTGCCCGGAGTCAGAGGCCATGTATACCTGTTAGGTATGGGCGATACTAGGGTCTGGCCCACATTAGGCGAACAGGAGGACAGCACCCGTGCGCCTGCCCCTCCTGGCCCTTCTCGCGCGCGGTCCGGCCCATGGCTACGAGCTGAAGCAGGACCTTGAGCAACTGCTGGGCTCCGCGTACCCTCAGCCGAACGTCGGCCAGGTCTACGTGACCCTCGGCCGCCTCGAGAAGCAGGGACTGATCGAGGGCGAGGACGTCGAGCAGTCCAGCCGGCCCAACAAGAAGGTCTACCACCTCACCGACACCGGGCGGGCCGCACTGCGTGCCTGGTTCGAGGAGCCCGAGGACGAGCCCCGGGTGCGGGACGAGTTCTTCATGAAACTGGCGCTCGCCCCGCAGACGGGTCTCGCCGACCAGATCGCGCTGATCAACAAGCAGCGGCGACAGTATCTGAACACCATGCGGCAGCTGTCGAAGCTGGCCGCCGCCGAAGACCGGGACAACCGCATCGCCCAGTTGCTGATCGAGGGCGCGATGCTGCACCTGCAGGCCGACCTCGACTGGCTGGAGCGGTGCCAGGAAGAGCTGGAGGAGCTGGAATGAGCGAGCGTCCCGCTCCCGTGCTGCGTGCCGAGGGCCTGGTCAAGACGCATCACGGCGAGGGTGCCCCGGCGCATGCGGTGCGCGGGGTCGGTCTGCGGGTGCGGCGGGGCGAGTTCGTGGCCGTCACCGGGCCGTCCGGGGCCGGCAAGTCGACGCTGCTGCATCTGCTGGGCGGGCTGCAGCGTCCGGACTCCGGCAGTGTGTGGCTGGACGGCGAGTGCGCGGACGGATGGAGCGAGGCGCGCTGGGCGGTGGAGCGCAGGAAGCGGATCGGCATCGTCTTCCAGTTCTTCAACCTGGTCTCGAACCTGTCCGTCGCCGACAACGTGGAGCTGCCGGCGCTGCTCGCCGGGGTGTCGCCGAAGCGGGCGCGCGCGGAGCGGGAGGAGCTGCTGGGCGAGCTGGGTCTGGCCGGCAAGGAACGGAGCCTGCCGGGTGAGCTGTCCGGCGGCGAGCAGCAGCGGGTCGCGCTGGCCCGGGCCCTGGTCAACCACCCTCCCCTGCTGCTCGCGGACGAGCCCGCCGGCAGCCTCGACAGCAAGGGCACGCGCGAGGTGATGCGGCTGCTGTCCCGCTTCCACGGCCGGGGCCAGACGATCGTGCTGGTCACCCATGACGCCCGGCTGGCGAGCGCAGCGGACCGGGTGATCAGCTTCTTCGACGGCCGCATAGCCGACGACGCGGACCTGGACGACACCCTGTCCCGCCGGGCCGGCATCTCCGGGGTACTGGAGTTCAAGGACTGACATGCGGACGCACGACGACACCTTGAAGCGGTCGTTCAAGCGGGCGGTCGACACCGGCACGTGGCTGCCGCTGCCGACGCGTGACTGCTGCCGTGCGCCTGAACCGGCGGCGACCGCCGACCCCGCGAGCGATCCCCGTCCCCGGCGGATCCGACAAGTCCACTGCGGCCGCGCCCGGCTGTCGGCCTTCGGCCAGGATCGGGCGGCCGCGGAGATGTCGGCCTGCGGCCTCGGCCGGTGGGCGGCCCCGTGCCGGGTGAGGGGCTGATCGGGGTGTGGGCGACTCTGCGCTGGGCGCACTCCGATCTGCGGGCGCATCGGGGTGAGGCGTTGTTCCTCGTGCTCGCCACCGCCGGGATCGTCGTGTCCCTGTTGCTGGCGACCGCCCTGTTCGGGTACGCCACCAATCCCTGGCAGCGCGTCTTCACCCAGGCACGCGGCGCGCACGTCTGGATCCACACCAGCCCCACGGCCGACGTGCGCGAGCTGGCGCGACTGGACGGCGTCGAGTCCGTCGCCGGCCCCTACCCCACCGCCTCCACCACCCTCGTCTCCCGCGGCACCCGCGCCGCCGTCGAGCTCCGCGTGACACCCGAACGCCCCACGGTCGGCAACCCGCTGGTCACCGCCGGCCGCTGGCTCGACCCCGGCACCCCCGACGGCGTCGTCCTGGAGAGCCACCTGGCCCGCGCCCTGCTCGCCGCGCCCGGCGACCGGCTGACCCTGCCCGGTACGGCACGGACCGTGACCGTCCTGGGCGTGGCCGACAGCGCGGAGCCCCGCTACAGCCCAGGGGAGCAGCCCGGCCTGGTCTGGGCCCTGCCCTCCGCCGTACCGCACCCCACCGGCCAGGTCATCGGCCTGCGCCTGACCAACCCCGAGGACACGGTCTACATCCTCCTGCGCGCCGCCGCCGAACTCGGCCCCGGCACCATCGGCGAGATCTCCACCTGGAAACAGGCGCGCGCCGAGGCCCAGGGCGACAACCGGCTGCTCGGCCAGGTACTGGGCCTGTTCGGCCTGGGCGCGCTGATCGCGGCCGGGCTCGCGGTGCACGGCGCGATCGCCACCCGTATCCGCGGCCACCTCCGCGACATCTCGGTCCTCAAGGCGATCGGCTTCACCCCGGCCCAGGTCGTCCGGGTGTTCCTCTTCCAGCACATCGTCTACGCCCTCCTCGGCGCCGTCGGCGCGGCGGCGCTGACGCAGGCCCTGGGCAGCCGCATCCCGGGCCGGCTCGGGGACGCGGTCGGCGTCTGGCAGGGCCTGCCCGGCCACACACCGGCTCTGTTCGCGATCCCGGCCGGCGCGGTCCTGTTCATCGGCGCAACGACGGGCCTCGCGGCCTGGCGAGCGGGACGAGTTCCGCCCGTACCGGTACCCCGCCCCGCGGTGGCGCGCGGCGGACGTCTGTCGGGGGTGGCGCGGCGGGCGCTCGGCGTACGGCTGCCCCCCGCGCTGGTCCTGGGCTGGCACACGGCCTTCACCCGCCGGGTCCGCTCGCTGGCGACCATCGTCCGGCTGGCCCTGCCGCTGCTGCTGATGGTCGTGGCGATGAGCGCGTGGACCACCATCGACCGGGCCCAGAGCCGGCCCGAGCGGATCGGGCTGCCCGCCGCGCTGTCCGTGCACACGGACGCGGGGCTCGACGAGCACGACGCCCGTGCGCTGCTGGCACGGGATCCGCAGGTCGCCGCCGTCTATCCGAGCGTGGAGGTGGCCGCGCTCGTCGCCAACCAGACCGCGACGATCGCCCTGCGCGGCCTCGGCACCCGGCAGGACCCGTACCCCTACACCCTCGCCGAGGGCCGCCTGCCGCGCGGCAGTGAAGAGGCCGTGGCCGGGCAGGGCCTGCTCGACCTGACGCACACCCGGGTCGGCGACTGGGTGCGCATGACCGTCGGCGACCGGCCGCAGATCCTGCACATCGTGGGCCGCAGCATCGAGCCGGAGAACGCCGGCCGGGTCATCTCCACGTCCCTCGACACCCTCCGCGAGAACGACCCGCGGCTGACCCCGAGCGTCTACCAGCTGCGCCTGCGCCCCGGCGCCGACCCGCACACGGTCGCCGCCCGGCTGACCGGCGCCGGGCACGGACAGCTGGAGGTGCACGCCGTCACCAACCCGGCCGAGGGGCTCTCCCCGCTGCGCTCGGTCGTCGTCGGACTGATCGGCGTCCTCGCCCTGATCGGGATCGTCGAACTGCTCACCGCCATCGGCGGCATGGTCCGTGAAAGCGAACGCGATCTGCTCGCCCTCAAGGCCATCGGCCTGTCCCCGCGCCAGATCACCGCGATCACCGTCACGGCCACCGGCTGCACCGCCCTGGCCGCCGTCCTCGTCGGCACGATCCTGGGCGCCCCCCTCGCACGCTGGCTGATCGACGCCCAGGGGAGATCGAGCGGCATCGGTTCGGGCATCGCCCAGAACCCGCCGTCACTGCTGCTGGCGCTGTTCGGCACGGCAGCGGTCCTGGGCGCGACCGCCCTCGCGGCCCTGCCGGCGGCACGCGCGGCCCGACGCCGGTTGGCGGACACTCTGACGGCGGTGGCCTGAACGCGGGGAGCGCGGGCAGCTGGGGGACGCCCGCCTGACGGGCGCCCCGCCGCAACCGCAACGGACGGGACGCACCGCCTCAACAGGCGAGCGGCGCGCCGCCGATCACCAACAGGCGTGCGGTAGGCCGCCGGCCGCCAACGGGCAGACGGTACAGCTCCGGCCGCCAACGGGCAGGCGACGCGCCGCCGATCACCAACAGGCAGTCGGCGCGCCGCCGGTCACCCACCAGCAGGCGGCGCGCCGCCGGTCACCTCACTGCCGGCCGCGCAGCTCCCGGTACCTGGCCACCAGCGCCTTGCTGGACTCGTCCAGACCCGGCACCTCGGCGCCCTCCGTCAGCGCCGGCTCCACCCGCTTGGCCAGCACCTTGCCCAGCTCGACGCCCCACTGGTCGAAGGAGTCGATGTTCCACACGGCGCCCTGCACGAACACCTTGTGCTCGTACAGCGCGATCAGCTGGCCGAGCACGGACGGCGTCAGCTCGCGCGCGAGGATCGTGGTGGTCGGGTGGTCGCCCTTGAAGGTCTTGTGCGCCACCAGTTCCTCGGGCACCCCCTCCGCCCGCACCTCGTCCGGGGTCTTGCCGAAGGCCAACGCCTGCGTCTGGGCGAAGAAGTTGGCCATCAGCAGGTCGTGCTGCGCCTTCAGCCCCTCGCTCAGCTCGGCCACGGGCTCGGCGAACCCGATGAAGTCCGCCGGGATCAGCTTCGTGCCCTGGTGGATCAACTGGTAGTACGCGTGCTGCCCGTTGGTCCCCGGGGTGCCCCACACCACCGGCCCGGTCTGCCAGTCGACCTCCTGCCCGTCCCGGCCCACGTACTTGCCGTTGGACTCCATGTCCAGCTGCTGCAGATACGCCGTGAACTTGGAGAGGTAGTGGCTGTACGGCAGCACCGCGTGCGACTGGGCACCGTGGAAGTTGCCGTACCAGACGCCCAACAGGCCCAGCAGCAGCGGGACGTTGGACTCGGCGGGCGCGGTCCTGAAGTGCTCGTCGACCAGCCGGAAGCCGTCGAGCATCTCCCGGAAGCGGTCCGGGCCGATCGCGATCATCAGGGACAGGCCGATCGCCGAGTCGTACGAGTACCGTCCGCCGACCCAGTCCCAGAACTCGAACATGTTGGCCGTGTCGATACCGAAGTCGGCGACCTTGCCGGCGTTGGTCGACAGGGCCACGAAGTGCCGGGCGACGGCTTCCTGACCGGCCTTCAGCTCATCGAGCAGCCAGGCACGTGCCGAGGTCGCGTTGGTGATCGTCTCGATGGTGGTGAAGGTCTTGGAGGCGATGACGAACAGCGTCTCCGCCGCGTCCAGGTCGCGGGTGGCCTCGTGCAGGTCGGCGCCGTCGACGTTCGACACGAAGCGGACCGTGAGATCGCGGTCGGTGTAGCTGCGCAGCACCTCGTAGGCCATCGCGGGCCCGAGGTCGGAGCCGCCGATGCCGACGTTGACGATGTTCCTGATGCGCTTGCCGGTGTGTCCGGTCCACGCGCCGGAGCGCACCCGGTCGGCGAAGTCGGCCATCTTGTCGAGGACCGCGTGCACCCCGGGCACCACGTTCTCGCCGTCGACCTCGATCACCGCGTCGCGCGGGGCGCGCAGGGCGGTGTGCAGCACGGCGCGGTTCTCCGTGGTGTTGATCCTCTCGCCGCGGAACATGGCGTCCCGCAGCCCGAACACATCGGTGGCGGCGGCCAGTTCGCGCAGCAGCCGCAGGGTCTCGTCGGTGACCAGGTGCTTGGAGTAGTCGACGTACAGGTCGCCCACCTGCAGCGTGTAGCCGGTGCCGCGGCCCGGGTCGGCGGAGAAGAGCTCCCGCAGGCCCGTGTCGGCGAGCTCCTCGCGGTGCTTGGCCAGCGCGGTCCACTCGGGCGTCTGGTTGAGCCTGGTACGGCCGTCTGCGTTCATGTCCGACTTCAGCCTTCTTTCGTGCCTGTCCCAGCTGTTCCAACCTAGTTGATCAGCGCGGTGCGCGAGCCGTCATGGCGTCGTCGCCCGGCGCAACAACAGGTACGTCCGGCTTGCGGACAGGTATCAGCGCGATGACGGCCAGGACGAAGAAGGCGGCGGTCAGCAGGGGCGGGGCGCCCGGTCCCCAGGCGGTGGCGGCGGCGCCCCCGAGCAGTGCGCCCAGCGGTGCCCCCGCGACGGCGAGGGTGCGGAAGGCGGAGCTGACCCGGCCCAGCATCTCGGCGGGCGCGCGCTGTTGTGTGAGCGTGGTGGTGTTGACGTTCCACACCATGCCCATGAAACCGAACACGGCCAGGGCCGTCACCAGCGCCGTCAGGCTCCGCACGGCGCCCATCACCACCAGGGCGCCGATCTGCACGAGGCCGGCGAGCAGTACGGCGCGCGGGGCCCCGAGCCGGGCGGTGGCGCGCCGGTTCACCACTCCCCCGGCGAGCCCGCCGACGGTGTACGCGGTGGTCGCCGCCGCGTATCCGACGGTGCCGGCGTCGAGCCACCCCGTGACCAGGATGACCAGCGTGGCGATCAGCGCGCCCATGCCGATGTTGCACAGGGCCGTGGCGGCGCAGAGTCCGCGCAGGGCCCGGTCGTGCCACAGGGTGCGCAGACCGTCGGCGATCTCCCGGCGCAGGGTGCTGCCCGCCGGTGCCGCTGGCCGCTCGGGCGCCTCGGTCCGCAGCGAGGCGACCAGCGCGGCGGCCACCAGGAAGGTGCCCGCGTCGGCCACGAAGGGGACGGCGGCCCCCGCGGCGATCAGCAGGGGCACCACGGGCGCGCCGATCAGACCGCCCGCGATCTGCTGCCCGGTCATCAGCCGGGCGTTGGCGCTGCCGAGCGCGGCGCGGTCGACCAGGACGGGCAACAGGGCGGTGGAGGCGTTGTCGAACAGGGTCTGGAGGGTGGTCAGGGCGAAGGCGAGGGCGATGATCAGCGCGATGGAGGCGTGACCGAGTGCGACGGCCACGGCGAACGCGGCGACGAGCAGCCCTCGTACCGCGTCCACCGTCCACATCGCGCGCCGCTGGTCCACCCGGTCCGCGACCGCGCCGCCGAGCAGCCCGAAGACGATCCAGGGCAGATAGCCGCAGGCGGTGACGGACGCGATGAGCAGGGGCCGGTCCGTCAGCGAGGCGGCGAGCAGGGGCAGGGCGGCTCCGCGCAGCGCGTCTCCGAACCGGGAGACCACCGCGGCCGTCCACAACCGCCCGAACCCTCCGCGCCACGTGGGCGCACACCCGCCCGCGGACTCGACCGTCGTCACGTCTCCCCCTCACGATTCGCGTCTGCACAAACCGTAGAGGGCACCACTGACAATCGGTCCGGAGGCGGTCGGCCCCGGCGACGAAGACAAGTCCGGCCAGGCACCCGCTGGGGTGCCCGGCCGGCCGTCAATTCCTAGATCTCGCCCCGCAGTTTGGCGAGCGCCTCGGCGAGGATCGCCTCGCCGTCCGCGTCGCTGCGCCGCTCCCGGACGTACGCGAGGTGCGTCTTGTAGGGCTCGGTGCGCGGCGGGTCCGGCGGGTTGTCCCGGTCCTGTCCGGCCGGGAAGCCACAGCGCGGGCAGTCCCAGGTCTCGGGAACCTGCGCGTCGCTGGCGAAGCTGGGCTGCGTCTCGTGCCCGTTGGAGCACCAGAAGGAGATGCGCAGACGCGGCGCGGACTCGCCGCGCTCGGCCTCGCCCATCGGCCCCGCCCCGACCCGGCTTCCTCGGATCGCGTTGCCACTTGCCACGGTCGTAACTCCCTGCGTGATGGTGCCGCGAAGCGAGTCGGCGTGTCGCTTCGTTGCGAGCGCCTCAGTCTACGTAAGGCCCAACGCACGTCCAGTGGTTGGAGTTACAAGCCCCACACCCAGACGCAAGCCCCATGATAGGCCGCGCTCAGCTGCGCGTACCGAACATGGGGCCTTACGTGCGGAATGGAGGTGCTGTGTGCGGGTTGCCGCTCGGCTGTTCGTCGTCAGGACGACTTCATGAGGAGGCCGAGCACGACGATGCACGCCAGCCACAGCAGACCGATCACCACGGTGATGCGGTCGAGGTTGCGCTCGGCGACCGAGGAGCCGCCGACGGAGGACTGCATGCCGCCACCGAACATGTCGGAGAGACCGCCGCCCTTGCCCTTGTGCATCAGCACCAGCAGCATCATCAGCAGGCTGAAGACGATCAGGGCGATCGAGAACCCCAAAACCACGGCTGGACCAACTTCCTCGGATTCGGATGTACACGCGGGGTCCGGCACAGTGCTGGACCCCGCAAGGGTACGACGGATCGGGCCTAGCGCATACTCACTGGTCGCGGAAGCGCACGATCTTGACGAACTCGTCGGCGTCGAGGGACGCGCCGCCCACGAGAGCGCCGTCGATGTCGGCCTGGGCCATGATCTCGGCGACGTTGCCCGCCTTGACGGAGCCGCCGTACTGGATGCGGACCTGGTCGGCCAGCTCCTGGGTGTACAGCTCGGCGACCTTGGCGCGGATGGCGGCGCAGACCTCCTGGGCGTCCTCGGCGCCGCAGACCTTGCCGGTGCCGATGGCCCACACCGGCTCGTAGGCGATCACGACGGACTCGGCCTGCTCGGCGGGGAGGTCCTTGAGACCGCCCTCGACCTGGGTGAGCGTGTGCGTGACGTGGTTGCCCGCCTCGCGCACGTCCAGCTCCTCGCCGACGCACAGGATCGGGGTCAGACCGTGCTTGTAGGCGGCCTTGACCTTGGCGTTGACGATCTCGTCGGTCTCGGCGTGGTACTGCCGGCGCTCGGAGTGGCCGATCACGACGTAGGTGCACTTCAGCTTGGCCAGCATCGGGCCGGAGATCTCGCCGGTGTAGGCGCCGGAGTCGTGCCGCGAGATGTCCTGGGCGCCGTACTTGATCTTGAGCTTGTCGCCGTCGACCAGGGTCTGCACGGAGCGCAGGTCGGTGAAGGGCGGCAGGACGGCGACCTCGACGGCCTCGTAGTCCTTGTCCGCGAGGGCGAAGGCGAGCTTCTGGACGTGCGCGATGGCCTCGAGATGGTTGAGGTTCATCTTCCAGTTGCCCGCCATGATGGGCGTGCGAGTGGTCATAGCGGGGTCAGTCCTCCAGTGCGGCGAGGCCGGGGAGCGTCTTGCCCTCGAGGTATTCGAGGGAGGCGCCGCCACCGGTCGAGATGTGTCCGAACGCGGTCTCGTCGAAGCCCAGGAGGCGGACGGCCGCGGCGGAGTCGCCGCCGCCGACGACCGTGAAGGCCGGGGAGTCGAGGAGGGCCTGGGCGACCGCCTTGGTGCCCTCGGCGAAATCGGGGTGCTCGAAGACGCCCATCGGGCCGTTCCAGAAGACGGTGGCGGCGTCGGTGATCTTCGAGGCGTACAGCTTGCGGGACTCGGGACCGATGTCCAGGCCCATCTGGTCACCGGGGACGGAGTCGGCGGCGACGGTGGTGGGGTTGGCCGGAGCCTTGCTCGCCAGGTCCGGGAACTCCTGGGCGACCACGACGTCGACGGGCAGGACCAGCTCGACGCCGGTCTTCTCGGCGCGCTCGATGTACTCCAGGACCGCGGGGATCTGGTCCTCCTGGAGCAGGGACTTGCCGATCTCGTAGCCCTTGGCCTTGAGGAAGGTGTACGCCATGCCGCCGCCGATGAGCAGACGGTCGGCCTTGCCGAGCAGCTGGTCGATGACCGCGAGCTTGTCGGAGACCTTGGCGCCGCCGAGCGCGACGACGTAGGGGCGCTTGACGTCCTCGGTGAGCTTCTTCAGGACGCCGACCTCGGTGGCGATGAGGTAGCCCGCGTAGTGCGGCAGCCGGGCCGGAAGATCGAAGACCGAGGCGTGCTTCCGGTGCACCGCGCCGAAACCGTCACCCACGTAGACGTCCGCGAGGGCCGCGAGCTGGTCGGCGAACTCGCCGCGCTCGGTGTCGTCCTTGGAGGTCTCGCCGGCGTTGAAGCGCAGGTTCTCGATGACCGCGACCTGGCCGGGCTGGAGGCCGTTCACCGCGTCATGGGCGGCGGGGCCGACGGTGTCCTGGGCGAACGCGACGGGGGCGCCGAGCAGTTCGGCGAGGCGCTCGGCGGCGGGCAGCAGCGAGAAGGCGGGGTCCGGGGCACCCTTGGGGCGGCCCAGGTGCGAGGCGACGACCACCTTGGCGCCCGCCTCGACGAGGGCCTTGACGGTGGGCAGTACGGCGCGGATGCGGCCGTCGTCGGTGATGAGGCCGTCGGCGAGCGGCACGTTGAGGTCGGCGCGGACGAAGACCCGCTTGTTGTCCACGCCTTCGGCGAGAAGTTCGTCGATCGTCTTCATGAGGGACTCCTGGTGAGGGCTGCTCTGATCGTACGAGAGCTGTTCTGTACGTGAGTCAGGGCCCGGGCGGCGCGTCCCTGCGCCGCCCGAGCCCTGTTCTCACAGCAAAGTGCCTGCTCCGTGGATCAGAGCTGGTTGCCGACGAAGACCGTGAGGTCGACGAGGCGGTTGGAGTAGCCCCACTCGTTGTCGTACCAGCCGAGGATCTTCACCGACGTGCCCTCCTGGACCATGGTCAGGGAGGAGTCGAAGGTGCAGGAGGACGGGTCGCTGACGATGTCCGAGGAGACGATCTCGTCCTCGGTGTAGGTCAGGTAGCCCTGCAGCTCGCCCTCGGCGGCCTTCTTGAACGCGGCGTTGACCTCGTCCTTGGTGACCTCGCGGGACAGCTCCACGACGAGGTCGGTGGCCGAGCCGGTCGGGACCGGGACGCGCATGGCGATGCCGTCCAGCTTGCCCTTGAGCTGCGGGAGGACCAGCGCGGTGGCCTTCGCGGCACCCGTGGTGGTCGGGATGATGTTCTCGGCGGCGGCACGCGCGCGACGCAGGTCCTTGTGCGGGAAGTCCAGGATGCGCTGGTCGTTGGTGTACGCGTGCACCGTCGTCATCAGGCCCTTGACGATGCCGAAGTTCTCGTCGAGGACCTTCGCCATCGGCGCCACGCAGTTGGTGGTGCAGGAGGCGTTGGAGATGACGTGGTGGTTCGCCGGGTCGTACTTGTCCTGGTTGACGCCCATCACGATGGTGATGTCCTCATCCTTGGCCGGAGCCGAGATGATGACCTTCTTGGCGCCGCCGGCGATGTGCTTCGCGGCGTCTTCCTTCTTGGTGAAGATGCCGGTGGACTCGATGACGATGTCGGCGCCCAGCTCGCCCCACGGGATGTCGGCGGGGTTGCGCTCGGACAGGACCTTGATGGTCTTGCCGTCGACGGTGATGGTGTCGGCGGTGTGCGAGACCTCGGCCTTGAGGCGGCCCAGGATGGTGTCGTACTTCAGCAGGTGAGCGGTGGTCGCGGTGTCACCCAGGTCGTTGACAGCCACGATCTCGATGTCAGCACCCTGCTCCAGCAGCGCGCGGAAGTAGTTGCGACCGATACGACCGAAGCCGTTGATGCCTACGCGGATCGTCACGAACCGATCTCCTCGTTGGTACGCCGGCCATGCGGTGCCGGCGAGCTCTGTTTGGGATGTCCCCGACCACCCCCGACCCTACCTCCCTGAGGGCCGCGGAGTGACATCGGATTGCCGCATACACGGGCAGGCGGTCCGTACCCGCCAGTAGGGGTACGGACCGCCCGGCTCGAAACGTCCGGTCACTCTTTTTGACTACGGAGTGCTGGTCATCGTTGACCAGCCTGTTCACCCTTCCAGGGCGGCGAGCGCCTTCTTGACGAGTGCGGCACGGTCCGCCGCCGCGGTGACGTGCTCCAGGCCGAAGCCCAGCAGCACGGTCCGGTCGGTGGTGACGGCGCCGTACGTCTTGAACAGGGCGCCCGTGCGTTCCCAGTCCCTGAGCACGGCCGGGCTGCCCGCGGGCGGTCCGGTCACGCTCCAGGCGCCGAGCGAGGTCTCGAAGCCCTCCGTCTGCGTCGCCGTGCCGCCGAGGACGAGCGAGGCGTCGTCGGCGAGGACGCCGTGACCGCCGGTGCCCGGGTCGGTGACGTAGCTGATGGAGACCTGGACGGACTTGCCGGCGTAGGCGCTCAGGTCGTAGTTGACCTGCTGCCAGCCGCTGGAGGCGCCGGTGAGGCTGTTCCAGGCGCCACTGGTGCCGGTGGCGGTGCACGCGTTGTCGCCGATGGTCAGGTAGTGCTTGAGCCACGGGTGTTCGTTGATCAGGAAGCCCGCCCCGCACTCCGCGGGCACGGTCTTGCTGCTCGCGCCGCCCTTCTCCGGGAGGGTGGTCCAGTCGTCGGCGCCGACGGTGTGGGCCTCGACGATCACATGGTCGTAGCCGGGCTCGGTGTCCCACAGCAACTGGCTGCGCAGGGTCGGCTGCTGGGCCGCCGCCACACCGGTGAGGTCGATGGTGCGGGTGAGGCGCTTGTAGGCGTCGTCGGTGTGCACGGCGGCCGCCATGGAGGAACCCGCGTAGGGCCCGTACGGGTTGACGGTCCCGGCGAACTGGCCCGCGCCGGCGCTGGCGAACTGCGGGTACTTGTCGGCGGGCAGCGAGTCGGAGGTGACGCTGTAGGTGCCGGCCCTGTCGAGGGGGTTGCCGGGCGCCGCGCCGAGGGCCCCGCTGAAGCCGCCGAGTTCGCCGGAGCCGGTGAAGCCGGTGGCCCCGGGCGTCGACGTACGGGAGTAGGCGCCCAGGTAGTACTGGCTGAAGTCGTTGGACAGGGTGCCGCCGCCGAGGTCGACGTTGCCGCCGGCCTGCTCGCCCGCCTCGATCAGCTTGCCGCCCTCGTTGAGGTAGGCACGCAGCTGGAGCTGGGTGGCGTTGCCGGGGACGCTCGCGCCCGTGTAGTGGACCACGGTCCTGAAGTGCTTCAGCACGCCGAGCGCGTCGGGCGCGCCCTGGGTGGCGACGTCCCAGACGAGGGCCTTGCGGCCGTTCGCCTTCAGCGCGTCCACATAGGTCTGCGCCTGCGTGGCGGTCGCGCCCTCCTCCGCGACGACGAGGGTGTCGGCCTTGGCGCGCTGGGCGACGGTGTAGGTGAAGTGCTCGCTGGAGACCTTCTTGCCGCTCCTGCCGCGGCCGGTGAACCACACCTCGACCTTGTCGCCCGGGTCGCCGTCCCGGACTTTGGCCCGGTACTCGTCGAAGTGCAGGTTGTCGTCGCCGCCGTAGGTCTCGCCGCCCTTCCAGGCCCTCAGCGGCTCGTCCTTCGTACGGCCGCCGTTGACGCGGTAGTTGAGCTCCTTGCCGCGGATCGCCTTGCGGGCGACGACGGAGACCTCCTGGTCGGCGCCGCGGGAGTAGGACGTGGAGAACGTCGCCGGGGTGAAGTCGGCGGCCTTCAGGCCGAGCGAGGAGGAGGGGGTGTCCGGGTGCTGGGCGGTCTCGGCGACCGAGAGCGCGAAGGGGATGTTCTTGACGAACTCCTGCTGGATCAGCTTCTCGTCGTCCGGGAAGTTGAACACGGACTGGCAGTCGGCCGCGTTCCACTGGTCGTTCGGGTCGAGGTTGGAGGCCGTCTGGCAGGTCGACATCTCGGGGGTGAACATCGACATGCCGTTGACGTTCGCCGCGTGGCCGTCCGCCTCGCCGTTGGTGGTGTACAGCTCCGAGGAGACCTGCGGACGGTAGCCGGGGATCGCGGAGTTGTCCGGGGTGCCGGCGAGCGCCTTGTAGACGACGTCGTCGGGGGTCGGGGTGGCCACCTGCCAGCCGACGCCGTAGAGGAGGAGTTGGGCGGCGGAGTGGTAGTTGACGCCGTAGGAGAAGCCGACGCGCTTCTCGAAGGCGTCGAGCGCCTTGGTCTCGGGCTCGGAGCCGGGGCTCGCGCCGCGGTAGGTCTCGCTGGTGGGGTTGGGGGACGAACCCTCGTCGTCGTAGCCCCACTTGTAGGCGAAGTTGCGGTTGAGGTCGACGCCGTCGCCGGTGGAGATGACGCCGTCGCCGTTGACGTCCCGCAGGTTCTTGCGCCACAGACGGGTGTCGGAGTTCTTGAAGGTGTAGTCGTAGCCGTCGGGGTTGGCCGAGATCACGAACCACAGCTCGGTGGAGTCGACGATCTTCCTGATGCGCTTGTCGGTCCTGTAGTGGTCGAGGTAGTAGTGCATCAGCCGGCGGGTCATCTCCGGCGTGATCCACTCGCGCGCGTGCTGGTTGGACAGGTACAGCACGGAGGGCTTCGAGCCGTCCTTGGACTTCTTCGCGTCCTTGGTCAGTTTGAGCGCGAGGATGTCCTGGCCGTTGATCGTCTTGCCGATGGAGACGACCTTGGTCAGACCGGGGTTCTGCTGCCCGGTGCGGACGATCTCCTCCTTGATGCCGCCGCTTCCGCCGTACGGGCGGAACACGCCCTGGGCGGCGTTGTCGACCCGCTTCTCGGCCTTGGCCGAAAGTGTGTGCTCGGTGAGGTCGACGCCCTGCTTCTCGAGCTGGTGGGCCTGCCGACCGGTGAGATAGAGCTCGACCGAGGCCGTGCCCTTCGCGGGGACCTGCTCGGCGAGCTCCTGGCCGTCCTGTCCGGCCGCCAGCAGCAGGGGTACCTGCCTGGCGGTGACGTCCGCGCGGTAGACGTTGACCTCATTGGGATCCGAACCCTGTGACGGTCCGTTCTGTGCCTGGGCGATGGGTGCGAGGCTCGCTCCCCCGATCAGGAGCGCGCCGACAGCGAGGATCGATCTCGCTCTGTGTCTCATGAACCCCCCTAGCCGTCCTTCGTCACGGCGACGAAGTGTTGCCAGGCTCATGCCACTTCTCAGCCGAGTCAAGGGTGCCTCAAAGACAGTCAAACGCCGGTGCCGACGGCCCAAGTGGGCGTCGGCACCGACGGGTTGGAACCTGGTCAGCCGACGAGGTTGTCGGCCATCTCCTCGGTGAGAGTGGACTCCGTGCCCGGGATGCCGAGGTCGGAGGCGCGCTTGTCGGCCATCGCCAGCAGGCGGCGAATGCGGCCGGCGACGGCGTCCTTGGTCAGCGGCGGGTCGGCGAGTGCGCCCAGCTCCTCCAGCGAGGCCTGCTTGTGCTCCATGCGCAGCCGGCCGGCGGCCGCGAGGTGCTCGGGGACCTCCTCGCCGAGGATCTCCAGCGCGCGCTGGACGCGAGCGCCGGCGGCGACCGCCGCACGCGCGGAACGGCGGAGGTTGGCGTCGTCGAAGTTGGCGAGACGGTTCGCCGTGGCCCGGACCTCGCGGCGCATCCGGCGCTCCTCCCAGGCCAGCACCGACTCGTGCGCGCCGAGGCGGGTGAGCAGGGCGCCGATCGCGTCCCCGTCCCGGACGACCACGCGGTCCACGCCGCGCACCTCGCGGGCCTTGGCGGCGATCGACAGGCGGCGGGCGGCGCCGACCAGGGCGAGGGCGGCCTCGGGGCCGGGGCAGGTCACCTCGAGGGAGGAGGAGCGGCCGGGTTCGGTGAGCGAGCCGTGCGCCAGGAAGGCGCCGCGCCAGGCGGCCTCCGCGTCGCAGGTGGCCCCCGAGACCACCTGCGGGGGCAGGCCGCGGATCGGGCGGCCCCGCCCGTCCACCAGACCCGTCTGCCGGGCCAGCTGGTCACCGCCGGCGACGACCCGGACGACGTAACGCGAGCCGCGGCGCAGTCCGCCGGGCGCCATCACGATCAGCTCGGAGGAGTGGCCGAAGATCTCCAGGATGTCCCGCTTCAGGCGCCGGGCCGCCATCGCGGTGTCCAGCTCCGCCTCGATCACGATGCGCCCGCTGACCAGATGGAGGCCGCCGGCGAACCGCAGGATGGCGGAGACCTCCGCCTTTCTGCAGCAGGTCCGGGTGACGGGGAGCCGGGAGATCTCGTCCTTCACCGCTGCCGTCATCGCCATGGGCCGATCCTTCCATGCATCCGAAAAATACGGTCGTACGCGGCGGCCAGCAGCTCCGGGTCGTGCCGCGGAGTTCCGTCCCTCCGGGCCACCGGGGCCAGCTCGACCGCTGCTCCGAGCCGCCCTGCGGCTTCGGTGAGCACGTCGCGGTCGGGCACGGCGGCCTCGTCGGCCAGCACCACGTCCAGGGCGAGTTTAGGGGCGTGTCGTCCCAAAACCTCCAAATGACGCTGCGGGGAGAAGCCCTCGGTTTCTCCGGGCTGCGGGGCGAGGTTCAGCGAGAGTACCCGGCGCGCCTTGGTCTCGGTGAGCGCGTCCAGCAGTTCCGGCACGAGCAGGTGCGGGATGACCGAGGAGAACCAGGAGCCGGGGCCGAGCACCACCCAGTCCGCGTCCAGCACGGCCTCGACGGCCTCCGGAACGGCGGGCGGGTCGTGCGGCACGACGTGCACGGACTGCACCTCGCCGGGCGTGAGCGCCACGGTCGCCTGTCCGCGCACGGTGTCCACGTCCTCCGGCCGCGCCGGATCATGCCCCTTGACCAGGGCCTGCAGCTCCAGCGGGACGGCGGACATGGGCAGCACGCGCCCGTGCGCACCGAGGAGCTTGCCCACCAGGTCCAGCGCCTGGACGTGGTCGCCGAGCTGCTCCCACAGGGCGACGATCAGGAGGTTGCCGACCGCGTGGTCGTGCAGGTCGCCCTGGGAGTGGAAGCGGTGCTGGATGACCCGGGCCCAGGTCTGGCCCCAGTCGTCGTCACCGCACAGCGCGGCCAGCGCCTTGCGCAGGTCGCCGGGCGGCAGCACGCCCAGCTCGTCGCGCAGGCGCCCGCTGGAGCCACCGTCGTCGGCCACGGTGACGACGGCGGTGAGGTCGCCGGTGATCCGGCGCAGGGCGGCGAGCGAGGCGGACAGGCCCATGCCGCCGCCGAGGGCGACGACCTTGGGCTGGGCACCGCGCCGGCGCGGCCGGGCACCGCGGGCCTCCACGGACCGGCCGGCACGCGACTCGGGAACCGTCCGGCGCAGCCTGCTCAGCCGCACAGAGCGCTCCGTCATTCGCGTCCCATGTCCCGGTGCACGACCACCGTCTCCACGCCCTCGGCCGCCAGACGCGCGGCGAGCTTCTCCGACATGGCCACCGAGCGGTGCTTGCCGCCGGTGCAGCCGATCGCGATCGTCACATACCGCTTGCCCTCGCGGCGGTAGCCGGCGGCGATCAGCCGGAGCAGCTCGGCGTAGCGGTCGAGGAACTCCTTGGCGCCGGGCTGGTTGAAGACGTACGCCGACACCTCCTCGTTGAGGCCGGTGAAGGGGCGCAGCTCCGGGACCCAGTGCGGGTTGGGCAGGAAGCGCATGTCGGCGACCAGGTCGGCGTCCACGGGAAGGCCGTACTTGAAGCCGAAGGACATCACGGTGGCCCGCAGCTCGGGCTCCTCCTCGCCGGCGAACTGGGCGTCCATCTTGGCGCGCAGCTCGTGCACGTTGAGGCTGGAGGTGTCGATGACCAGGTCGGCGTCGCCGCGCAGCTCGCGCAGCAGCTCGCGCTCGGCGGCGATGCCGTCGACGATCCGGCCGTCGCCCTGCAGGGGGTGCGGGCGGCGCACCGACTCGAAGCGGCGCACCAGGGCCTCGTCGGAGGACTCCAGGAACACGATCCGCCGGGTGACGTTCTTGGCCTCCAGGTCGGCGAGTGACTCGCGGAGGTTGTCGAAGAAGCGGCGGCCGCGGACGTCCACGACGACCGCGATCCGTGCCACGTTGCCCTGCGACCGGGCGCCGAGCTCCACCATGGTGGGGATCAGCGCGGGCGGGAGGTTGTCGACGACGAACCAGCCGAGGTCCTCCAGGCACTTGGCGGCCGTCGACCTGCCCGCGCCCGACATTCCGGAGATGATCACCAGCTCGGGGATGGCTGCCTCGGGGAGCCCGCCCTGGTCGCCGGTCGTGCCCGTACTCACCTGTGCTTCGTCTCCGCCCTGGTCCGTCTGTCCGTGTTGCTCGTCGTGCTCGTCGTGCTCGTCGTGCTCGTTCACATTCATGTCTCCTGCCCCCGTCGTTCGTCCGGGGCGCCCGTCGTCACGGGCTCCCCACCGGAACCCATGGTGCCGGGTTCCTCCTCCATGATCTCTCCAGTCGTCATGTTGACGGCGGGTGCGGCGGGAGCCGCCTGGGCGAGGGCCACGGCGATCGTCTCGGCCGTCTTGCGGCCTATGCCGGGGACCTCGCAGATCTGGTCGATGGTGGCGGACCGCAGTTTCTTGAGCGAACCGAAGTGCTTCAGCAGTGCCTGCTTGCGGGTGTCGCCGAGGCCGGGCACCTCGTCCAGGGGGCTGGCCTTGAAGCGCTTGGCCCGCTTGGTGCGCTGGTAGGTGATCGCGAAGCGGTGGGCCTCGTCGCGGACGCGCTGCAGCAGGTAGAGGCCCTCGCTGGTGCGGGGCAGGACGACCGGGTCGTCCTCGTCCGGCAGCCAGACCTCCTCCAGTCGCTTGGCGAGGCCGCAGACGGCGATGTCGTCGATGCCGAGCTCGTCGAGGGCCTTCTTGGCGGCGGCGACCTGCGGCTGGCCGCCGTCGACCACGACCAGCTGGGGCGGGTAGGCGAACTTCTTCGGGCGGCCGTCCTCGTCCTTGAGACCTGTGCCGAGGTCACCCGCGAGGCCGTCCTCGTGACCGTCCTCGACCCACTCACCGGTCTTCTCCTTCTCCGCGAGGTAGCGCCGGAAGCGGCGGGTGATCACCTCGTGCATGGAGCGGACGTCGTCCTGGCCGGCGAAGCCCTTGATCTGGAAGCGGCGGTACTCGCTCTTGCGCTGCAGACCGTCCTCGAAGACCACCATGGAGGCCACGACGTCGTCGCCCTGGAGGTGCGAGATGTCGTAGCACTCGATACGCAGGGGAGCGCTGTCGAGGTCGAGGGCCTCGGCGATCTCCTCCAGGGCACGCGAGCGCGTGGTGAGGTCCGAGGCGCGCTTGGTCTTGTGCAGCGCGAGGGCCTGCAGGGCGTTGCGCTGCACGGTCTCCATCAGGGCCTTCTTGTCGCCGCGCTGCGGGATGCGCAGCGAGACGCCCGAGCCGCGGCGGTCGGTGAGCCACTCCTGGACGGGCTCGACCGGGTCGGGCAGGGCGGGCACCAGGACCTCCTTGGGGACGGAGTCGCCCTTCTCCTCGCCGTAGAGCTGCTGCAGGGCGTGTTCGACGAGGGCGCCGGTGGTGATCTCCTCGACCTTGTCGGTGACCCAGCCGCGCTGGCCGCGCACGCGTCCGCCGCGCACGTGGAAGATCTGCACGGCCGCCTCCAACTCGTCCTCGGCGACGGCGATCAGGTCGGCGTCGGTCGCGTCGGCGAGCACGACCGCGTTCTTCTCCATGGCCTTCTTCAGGGCCTCGATGTCGTCGCGCAGACGCGCTGCGCGCTCGTACTCCATCTCCTCGGCCGCCTCGGTCATCCGCTTCTCCAGGCGGCGGATGTACGTGCCCGTGCGGCCGGCCATGAAGTCGCAGAACTCCTCGGCCAGTTCGCGGTGCTCCTCCGGGTCGACGCGGCCGACGCAGGGCGCCGAGCACTTGCCGATGTAACCGAGCAGACAGGGACGGCCGGTGCGGGTGGCGTTCTTGAAGACGCCCGCCGAGCAGGTGCGTACGGGGAAGACGCGCAGCAGCAGGTCGACGGTGTCCCGGATGGCCCACGCGTGTCCGTAGGGCCCGAAGTACCGGACGCCCTTGCGCTTGTGGCCGCGCATCACCTGCACGCGCGGGAACTTCTCGTTCATCGTCACCGCGAGGTACGGATAGCTCTTGTCGTCGCGGTACTTGACGTTGAACCGGGGGTCGAACTCCTTGATCCAGGAGTACTCCAGCTGCAGGGCCTCGACCTCCGTGGACACCACGGTCCACTCCACGGACGCGGCGGTGGTGACCATCGTCCGGGTGCGCGGGTGCAGGTTCGCCAGGTCCTGGAAGTAGTTCGCCAGGCGCTGGCGCAGGCTTTTCGCCTTTCCGACGTAGATCACCCGGCGGTGCTCGTCACGGAACCTGTACACCCCGGGAGAGTCCGGGATCTGTCCCGGCTGGGGGCGGTAGCTGGAGGGGTCGGCCATGTCTCACACCCTACTGGCGAGGACTGACACCGCGTCGGGCCTGTGGACAACGCCTGGCCGGACTCCGCCTAGCGTGACTCCAGGAAGGTCAGGACGGCCAGGACCCGGCGGTGGTCGTCGGTGTCCTCGGTGAGGTGGAGCTTGCCGAGGATGCTGCGGACGTGTTTCTCGACCGTGCCCTCGGTGACCCACAGACGGCGGCCGATGCCCGCGTTCGAGCGGCCCTCGGCCATGAGGGCGAGGACCTCGCGCTCCCGGGCGCTGAGCTGGGCGAGGGGGTCGTCGCGGCGCTGGGCCGAGAACAGCTCCTGCACCAGGGAGGGGTCGACGACCGAGCCGCCCCGCCGGACGCGCTCCAGGGCCTCGATGAACTCGTCGACGGCCGTGACCCGGCTCTTGAGCAGATAGCCGACCTTGCGGCCGCTCGCCAGCAGCTCCAGCGCCTCCTCGACCTCGACGAACGCCGAGAGGACCAGGATGCCGGTGTCGGGGTGGCGCTCCCGGATGGTGCGGGCCGCCTTGAGTCCTTCGGTGGAGTGGTCCGGCGGCATCCTGATGTCGACGATCGCGAGGTCGGGGCGGTGCCCGGCGACCAGTTCGAGGAGGCCCACGGCGTCTCCGGCCTGCCCCACCACGTCGTATCCGACCCGCTCGCACAGGCTGGCGAGTCCCTCGCGGAGCAGCACGTCGTCGTCGGCGAGGACGACCCGTCCCCGTGCCGGATGCTGCGATGCGTCGTCCATGGTCCCGGCTCCCCTTGCCCGGCCGATCGGTGCGCGCCCCAACAGCCTGCCGCACCCACGGGGTTCCGGCTAGCCGGAAGCGGGATTGGAGGCTCGCGGTGACGACAACGGAGCCGGTCCCGGGCGATTCTCGATGCAGTGCAGAGCAAGGCGGACCGGCCGGTCCGGGCGAGGCGCCGGCCGGCCACGGGTCGAAGGGCTGCGGAAATGCGTCGGACGCGGATGGAGAAGCCACGGCGGCCGGTCCGCGCCCGCCGGTACCAGGACGACACGCACGCGTGGAACGAGCTGCTGGATCCGCGGGACCACGAGATCGTGCGGGCCAAGCGCCCGCCGAGCACTGATCACGGCGGCACGGGCCGCACCTAGAGCCGGACGGACGCCTCTCCGTCCGACACGACCGCCCGGCGCGTACGCGACGTCACCAGTCCAGGTCTCCCCCGCCTGGGCGACTCCCCCGGCGTGCGCCCCGGGCGGTCACACGTCCGTCGGGGGCACGGCCAGCGGCAGCCGCACCCGCACGGTCGTGCCCTCGCCGGGCGGACTGCGGACATCCAGCTTGCCGCCGATCGCCTCCACCCGGTCGATCAGCCCGATGAGACCCGAGCCCCGGCCGGGCTCGGCCCCTCCGGCCCCGTCGTCGGCGACGGTCAGCTCCAGGACGTCGTCACGGACCTTGGCTTCGATGCGCACCACGCGTGCGTGCGCGTGCTTGGCGGCGTTGGTGAGGCACTCGGAGATCACGTAGTACGCGGCCACCTCCGGCTGCTCCGGCAGACGGGCGGAGGGCAGGGCGAGGTCGAGCTCCACGGGGACGGCCGATCGACGGGCCAGGGAACGCAGTGCGGGGCCGAGGCCGCCCTTGGACAGGATCGCCGGGTGGATGCCGCGGGCGACCTGGAGCAGGTCCTGGAAGGCGTCGTCGAGCCCCTTGCTGACATGGGCGAGCTGTTCGGACAGCTCGGACGTGGGGTCGGTGACCAGGGACTCGGCCAGCCGCAGATCGAGTTGCAGGGCGACGAGCCGCTGCTGGACACCGTCGTGCAGATCGCGCTCGATCCGGCGCCGGGAGGCGTCTCCGGCGGCCACCACGCGCGCGCGTGAGGCGGTGAGCTGGGCCCGGCTGTCGGCGTTGGCGATGGCGGTGGCGATGAGCTCGGTGAAGTCGGCCAGCCGGTCCTCCGTGCCGCGGTCCAGCGCCTCCCGCAGGGACGCCGCGACGACGAATCCCCACAGTCGGTCGTCGACGACGATGGGCGCGGCGACGGCCCTGCCGGCCCGGGCGGCGCGTCCGGTCCGGGTCACCTCGTGGATCGCCCGGCGTGCGGCGTCCCGTCGGGCATCCCGCGAGGCCGGTTCGAACACCTCCGGGTCGTGCGCGGTCCCGAGGACCGTACGGCTGCCGTCGGGCTGATGGCGCAGGACGGCCGCCGTCGTGTCCAGCAGCTCGCCCACCTCCTCCGCCACCCGCGTGAACACCTCCTCGGGCGGGGCGCCACGGGCCACGAGGGTGGCGACCCGGCGCAGCGCGGCCTGTTCTCGGGCGTGCCTGCGGCTCTCGGTGACGTCCCGGGCGGCGGCGTAGACGAGGCCCTGCTCGGGAACAGGCCGCGCGCTCCACTGCAGCCAGCGTTCGGTGCCGTCCGCGCGCAGATAGCGGTTCTCGAACTCGGCCACTTCGACGCCGCTCGCCAGCCGGTCGAGGGCCGCCCGTGTGTCGGCCCGGTCCTCCTGGTGCACGAACTCGGTGAACGGCCTGGACAGCAGCGTTTCCGCCGGGTGGCCGAGGGTGCGTTCGAAGGCGGGGTTGACCCGCTTGAAGTAGCCGTCGACCCCGGTGATGCACAGCAGGTCGAGGGAGAGGTTGAAGATGCTCTCCAGCTCCTCTTCGGCCCGCTTGCGCCGGCCGTGCGCCGCCGCGAAGGACGCCATGGTGGCGTTCATGCCGCCCAGCAGCTGCGCCCAGGTTCCCGCGAAGGCCCCGACGTCCGCCCGGTGGCCGAGCCGGTTGTCGTCGATCGCCGTGGTCAGGGAACGGATCTCGGCCGCCAGCCGTTCCGTGGTCACCCGCAGTTCGCGGAACGTGTCGGCGACGTCCCCGAGTTCGTCGCGTCCCGCGTACCGGATATCGTACGACAGATCACCCTCCGACAGGGCCCGGGCGCCCGCTGCGACCTCGCTCAGCGGCCGGGTGATGGAGCGCCGCAGGGCCAGGGCGAGGACCGTGACGACGCCCAGGACGGCGAGGGAGAGGGCGAGGTCGCGCAGCGCGTCGGCCTTCGCGGTGTGCAGGTCGTGGGCGGCCGTCCCGGCGAGTTCGCGCGCCGCCTGGTCCTGGATGCCGCGCAGGGAGTCGATGCGGGCCCGGGAGTCGGCCAGCCAGCTGTCGTACGACGGCCAGTGCGCGGTGCGCGGGTCGGCCGCGGCGAGCATGTCGCGCACGCTACGGACGGCGCGTCCGGGCTCCCCGAACCGTGTCGCGTACAGCTCGGCCCGCAGCGGGGCGGAGGTGTCGCGGCGGAACTCCCGCAGCTGTGCCTCCTCCAGCGCGGGCCAGCGCCCGGCCGCGGTGGGCCGGTGGGCGAGGGGGGTGCTGAGCAGAATGGCCACCTCGGCGCGCTCCCGCTCCCCGGCCTCGATGGCCTGCAGGAGCGCGATGTGCGCGTCGGCCGCACGCCCCGCCGCCCTGGTCGGGCCTCCCGATTCCAGGTCGGCGACGGTGTCGAGCAGCTCGTCCTGGACCGTCTGGTACTGCTGCACGACCGCGCTCGCGGAGAGCGAGCCGGTGTCGGTCTGTGCCCGGATGGCGTGCAGTTGGCGGCCGAAGGCGCCGAGTTCGCCATCGACGTCGGCCCCGGACCATGCGCCGGCCCGCTCGGTGGCCGTGGTCAGGGCCCGGTCCGTGGACCGCTCGGCGGCGGCCCGCTCGCCGAGGGTGTCCCGGGCGGGCCGCAGACGGGCCAGCACGGCGGCGATCCGCTCGCGGGCGACCGCGTCGCAGACCCCGGTGGTCTCGAACGCCACCCGGGTCGCGGTGTGGAAACGGTCCAGTTCCCGCGCCTGAGTCCACTGGGCGACGGCGCTGAACGCGGTGAAGGCGAGCATGGCGGCCACCGGCAGCAGCACGAGCAGCATCAGCTTGCTGCCGACGCGGAGTCGGGCGAGCAGGGGCGGACCATTCCCGCCCCGGAGGCGGCGCACGACCGGACCTAGTACCGGGAACGGGCGCCGGTGATCGTCGAGGAATCCGCCGTAACCGCTCTGTTGGCGTCCGTCATGCGCACCACACCTCCCGCCGACCCCACCACGGGCATGAGGTCGTACGTGTCCTCGGTGTCCCGCCTCGCGGGGTTTCCCCCGCGGGGTTTCCCCAGCATGCCCGTGCGACCGGCGGCGGTCCAGGCCGGGTCAGGGGCCCTTCCGCGGATAGCCGTCGTGGGCCTCGATGTCCTCGTCGATCCGGTGGGCCGCCTGATCGAGCGTGGCCCTGACCGGGGCGTGCTCGAGGACGATCCTCCTGAAGGCCCAGGAGAAGGCCGCGGTGATCGCCGGATAGGCCGGCGTCTGCGGACGCGGCCGGGCGACCCCGCCGCGCAGTTGGTCGATGTAGAGGTGCTCGGCGCCGTTCGGGCCGAACCGCGGTGAGAGCCGCACGGCGCTGTTCGTGGCCGGAACGGCCCCGTTGGCCAAGGTCATCCGGTGGACCTCCCGCGGTTCGAGCAGGTAGGCCAGGAATCGCCAGACCGCGTCGCCGTCGGCGGTACCTGCCGGGATGCCCCACTGCCACGAACCCATGCCGGTGACGGTGCCCTTGCCGAAGTCGGGCAGCGGCACGATGGCGACATCGCCCGGGAACGCCCTCGTGTTCTCGCCGAACACCCAGTGCCCGAGCCAGGAGAGGACACTGCGGCCCTGGACGAAGGCCTGATCGTCTCTGCCCGGGTCGACGAGTCCCTCCTCGACCCAGCTCTGGATGATCGTGAGCGCCCTGACGGACGCGGCGCTGTTGAGGTACCCCTCGGCCGTCCGGTGGCTCAGCGGGTCGACGAGATCACCGCCCGCCGACCAGACCGCGGGCGCGAAGCCGTACGTGGGCCACTCGTCGCCCGGCTTGGTGGACTCGAGATACAGATCGAGCGGCGTCCGGTGGCCAAGCCCCCGGAGCCGGTGCAGGATCCCGGTGAACTCCGCGGCGCTCCACGCGTCCGCCGGTCCCGTGGGGATACGGATGCCGGCCTTGCGCAGCACGGACTTGCGGACGTACAGCCCCAGACCGGAGTCGAACGTGCCCACGCCCCACAGTCGGCCCGCGTAGGTGCCCTGCCGGCGGATCGAGGGCAGTAGATCGTCCCGGACCGAGCGCGGCACACAGGAGTCGATCGGCCTCAGCCTGCCGGACCACGCGTAGCTGTAGAGGTTCGGCCCGTCGAAGTCGAGCAGGTCGGGAAGGTCGCCGCTGGCCGCGGCGGAGTCCACCAACTCGCCGTAGGACCGCCGTCCCGGCAGGGGCACCAGCTCGACGCGGACCTGGTGCTGCGCCCTGTTGAAGTCCGCGACCTGGCTGCGCAGGGTGCCGATCTCGCCGGGCTGCTCGGAGTGGAACCAGACGGTGATGTTCGCGGTGCCCTCGATCCGGCCGTCACAGGTGGTGTCGCCCGGGACCTTCCGCGATTTGTCGTCGCCGCCCCCGCCACCGTCGCATCCAGCCAGTAGCAGAGCGGCCCCCAGCAGTCCCGAGACCAGCTTGCTCCCGAGCGAAGCCCGCATCGCGCACCCCCACTCGACCGGACGACCGCGGTCTTTCCAGGGCGGATCCATGCTACCGCCGGTGACACCCGACTGCGCAGGGTGAGCACGAACCCGCGTACGGGGAACGGGACTTCAGCACGTTCCGGCTGACGGGTAACGCCGCTCCCGACTCTTTCCGGGTAGCGGGAAAGCGCAATCAACCCGCGCTTGGCACCCTGTCCGCATGTCCCTGCGCTGTCTTCTCGTCGATGACAGCATCCGGTTCCTGGAGGCCGCACGCACCCTGCTCGAACGCGACGGGATTCCCGTCGTCGGCCTGGCCTCGACGGGTGCGGAGGCGCTCGCGCGGGCGGCGGAGCTGGTCCCGGACATCGTCCTGGTGGACCTCGACCTCGGCGGCGAGAGCGGTTTCGATCTCGCGGTGGAGCTGGCCGACCGCGTCTCCTGCGTCATCATCCTGATCTCGACCCACGCCCTGGAGGACTTCGAGGAACTCGTCGCCGCCAGCCCGGCCCGCGGTTTCCTGCACAAGTCCGACCTGTCCGCACGGGCGATCCGGCAGGTGCTCGGCAACGGCGGCGGGGCCGCACCGAGTTGAGGGGACCTGACAGGTCTCGGCCAGGAGCGCGGGACTGTTGGGCTTCAGGTGTTGTCGGGACTTGGTCAACACGCTTCAATGCGTGGGAACTCGGGGCCGTGAACGACGGCGTACGGATGTGAAGACGCCCCGACGCCGACGGGGTGGCCCCGACAACCAGCGCGAACCCGGCCCGACCAGCCGTAGCGAGATTTCACAGAAAGGCCCCTGCATGCCGCACGCCACACAGCACGCGGACGCCGCCGTCGCCACCGCGGAACTGGACTCGGCTCTGCGAGGCGGCCCCTTCCATGTCGCGCTGCGCGCCGCCATCGCCGCCCGCGGTCTGCCGCTGCAGCGCGTGCAGCACCATCTCTCGCGCTACGGGGTCAAGGTCGGTGTCACCAGCCTGAGTTACTGGCAGCAGGGCGCCCGGCGCCCGCAGCGCCCCGAGTCCCTGCGTGCCGTACGGGCCCTGGAGGAGATACTCCAGCTGCCGGAGGAGTCCCTGATCCGGCTGCTCGCCGAGACCGACGAGGCCTCGCCGGGACAGCGGTCCGCGGGCCGTTCCTACCGCTCCCTGGTGGAGGCGTCGGGCGTGCTGGAGCGGCTGCTGACCGAGCTGAGCCTGCCACCGGACGGCGGTCTGCACACCCTCGGACACCATGAGCGGGTCCACATCGGGGCGCGCCGCGAGCTGGCGGGGCGCGAGTCGCACCACATCGTGCGGGCCCACATGGACGGCGTCGACCGTTTCGTGGCCGTCCACCACGGCGACCCGGGATGCGTGCCGGAGCGGGTGCGGGTCCACGCGCTGGAGAACTGCCGGACGGGACGCGTGCGCGTGCACCAGGACACCGGCGTGCTCGTCGCCGAACTCCTCTTCGACACCCGTCTACGGGCCGGGGACACCTACCTCTTCCGCTACGGCGTCGAGGACGGCACGGCCGGCGTCTCCCGCGAGTACGTCAGGGGGTTCGGACCGGCCGGCGGCCAGTACGCGCTCCAGGTCCGCTTCGACGAGCGCGCCCTGCCGGTGCGCTGCCACCGCTTCGCCCAGCACTCACCGGCGGCCCCCCGCAGCGGCCGCCAGGAACTCCCCCTCAGCGGCCACCACTCGGTCCACCTCGTCGAACCGCGGGTGCGCGCGGGGATCGTGGGGATCGGGTGGGACTGGGAGTGAATCGGGCCAGGGGGTGAGGGG
>NZ_WVUG01000003.1 GCF_017614965.1 Streptomyces griseorubiginosus
CCCTTCGACCCCGACCCCGCCCCGGACGCCCACATCCGGCTGACGTATGTGGAGTTCGAGGCCGCGGCGGCCATGCTGGAGGCGGCGGGTTTCCGCGCCGAACGCCCCACCGAGGAGGCCTGGCCGCACTTCCACGGCTGGCGCGTCAACTACGAGGCCATCGCCTACGAGCTGTGCCGCCGCTGCGACGCCGTGCCCGCGCTGTGGACCGGGCCGCGCGACTTCGACTCGACGCCCGTTCCGCCGCGCCGTCCCGCGGACCGCAGACCCGGCGAGGGGCGGCGCGAGCTGCCTCCGGCCGGCTGAGCCGGGTGACGGCGTCAGAAGGCGACCGCGGTGGCGAGGCAGAGGAGGCCGAGAACGAACATGGCGGCGAGCAGACCGATCACGGACGTGCCCCGGCGGTGGCGGCGGCCGACAGCGGGAAGGTGACGCCGGTCAGTTCCTCGGAGACGGTCCACAGCCGGCGCGCGGCCGAGGGGTCGCTGGCCGCCGCCGAGCGGCCCACCAGGGTGGGGGCGCCGCGCATCTCGCCGAGACCGTCCGGTCCGACGTAGCTCGCACCGGGCAGGTCCTGGACGGCGGCGTAGAGCGTGGGCAGGGCGCCTGCCTTGTTGTCCTGGGCGACGAAGCGGTTGCCGACCCGCATGAACAGACGGCGCAGGACGCTGCCGTCGTGGCTCTGGAGGTTGGTGGCGGCCCAGCCCGGGTGCGCGGCCGTGGCACGTACGGCCGAGCCGCTCTCGGTCAGGCGGCGCTGGAGTTCCAGGGTGAACAGCAGGTTGGCCAGCTTGGACTGGCTGTAGGCCTTCATCGGGGCGTATTCGCCGCTGAGGTTGAGGTTGTCGAAGTGGATACGGGGGCTGCCCGGCATCCGGTGGGCGCCGGAGGAGACGGTCACCACCCGGTCGGTGATGTGCGGCAGCAGCAGGTTCGTCAGGGCGAAGTGGCCCAGATGATTGGTGCCGAACTGCGTCTCGAAGCCGTCCTTCGTGGCGGATTCGGGGATGTTCATGACACCGGCGTTGTTGACGAGCAGGTCCAGGTCACCCTGCCAGCCGGCGGCGAACTCGCGCACGGAGGCGAGATCGGCGAGGTCGAGCCTGCGGACCTCCACGCTGCCGTGTACGCCCGCCGCCGCGGCCGCGCCGCGCCGGGGGTCCCGTACGGCGAGCACCACGTGCGCGCCCGCACCGGCGAGTGCCTCGACGGTGGCGATGCCGAGTCCGCTGTTGGCGCCGGTGACGACGGCGGTGCGGCCGGTCTGGTCGGGGATGTCGGTGACGTTCCACTTGCTGGATGCAGTAGTCATGGCATCGAATGTAGGCGTTGCCAACAATGCTGTCAATGCCAACAATGGTGGCGACGCCAACAATGCTGTCGCCGACAACAAAGCTGACGATGGCAACAATGTAGGCGGAATAAACATGACCGGTACACTGACGGCCATGCACACCCGCACACGCAGCTACCACCACGGAGACCTGCGCGCCGCGCTGCTGACCCGCGCCGAGGAGACGCTGCGGGAGAAGGGGCCCACCGCACTGTCGCTCCGGGAACTCGCCCGCGACCTGGGCGTCAGCCATGCCGCGCCCAGCCGCCACTTCAAGGACAAGCAGGCACTGCTGGACGCCCTGGCACGAGTCGGCTTCGAGCGGCTGCGCGAGACACTGGAGGCGTCACAGGAGGACACCGGGGAGGCGTTCGCGGAGCGCCTCGAAGCGATGTTCCGGGCGTACGTCGGTTTCGCGCTGGACAATCCCGCGCTCCTGGAGCTGATGTACGCGCTCAAGCACGCCCCCGAGGCCTCCGCGGAGCTGGTCGAGGCGACCCGGCGCTGGTCGGAACTCCTCGAGCGGGTGATCGACGAAGGGCAGCGCCGCGGTGAGGTCCGCAAGGGGGAACTGGAGCGCGTGGGCGTGCCGATCTTCGCGGCCCTGCACGGATACGCCGAGCTCGCGGCCACCGGGCATCTGCCCCCGGAGGTTCACGAGCACGGTCTGGACGAGGTGATCGCCTTCACCCTGCGCGGCTGCGCCCCCGACGGGGCGTGAGACGGGCGGGTTTCAGCCCAACATGCGCTGAAGCGCCGCCCGTTGCAGGGGCAGAACCTCGGCGTGCAGGTCGCGGCCCTTGTGGGTGAGCGTGACATACACGCCGCGCCGGTCCTCCACGCACACGGAGCGCTCCAGCAGACCGTCCTTCTCCAGCCGTCCGATGAGCCGGGACAGCGCGCTCTGGCTGAGATGGACCCGGCCGACCAGGTTCTGCACCCGGCACTGGTCACCCTCCCGGGGTGCCTCGGACGCGAGGAGGTCGAGCACCTCGAAATCGCTCGCGCCCAGGCCGTGCGGGTGCAGCACCCGGTCGATCTCGCACATCGTGCGCGCGTGCACGGACAGGATGTCCCGCCACTTCTCCTCGAGCCCGGCCCCGGCCGTCTTCGCTGCCATACCCGCACGGTAACACCGAATGAGCCATTCGTTGAGTGTGCAACCAATGCGGGTGCATGCAGCGCCGGTGCATGCGGAGCGGGTGCATGCGGCGCGGCGGTCGTCAGGCGGCCGGGTCCTCGAGCAGACCGATCAGATTGCCGTCCGTGTCCTTGAGCGAGGCGATCAGCCGGCCGTTGCCGACGTCCCGGACGTCCTGCACGATCTCCGCACCGGCCTCCACCAGCGCGGCCAGCCGCCCGCGGATGTCGGTCACGTGCCAGTACGGCACCGGCCCGGTCAGGCCCTGGGCGTGACCGTTGGGGTCCAGTCCGACGTCCTGCCCGGCGTCCTTGAAACCGACGTAGTAGGGCTCGTCGGCGTACGGCTCCACCTCCAGCAGGGCGCTGAAGACGGCCTTCGCCCGGTTGATGTCCTTGACGGGGTAGATGATGGTCTTCAGGCCGGCAGTCATGACGGGCTCCTCCGTGTCCGGTGGTCCGACGGGTTTCCGTCGGTGGTTTCACGCTAGGGCGGGGGAGCGGGCTGTGGCTTCTCGGATCCTGACCGGTTGCGCCGAGGGGGGCTCAGCGCTCCGCCACCAGCAGCCGGTAGCCGACGTCGACGCTGTCCCGGGCGAGCAGATCCGCGTGCCGGGCGTGCCAGCGACCCGAGGACAGATCTGCGGCGAGCTTCGCCAGCCCGGGCGCCAGGACGTCCTCGCCCGTCTGGGCCAGCAGGGAGACACCGGCCCGCACCCGCGGATCGAGGTAGGCGTGCGGCCGACGCCAGAAAGCGGCCCCGAAGCCGTCCGTGCAGTCGTACGGGACCGGCACGGGCTCCTGACGCGCCCCGCCCAGCCAGGCGGCCAGCCGGTCGACGGGAAGGGCCCGGGCGTCGTCGAAGACGGCGACCTCGGGAAGGTACTCGCGCACCAGCCAGAACCGCTCGCGGAAGACCTCCTGGTCCCAGGTCAGCACCACGATCCGGCGCCGGGCGACCCGGCACAGCTCGGCGACCCCGGCCGCCGGATCACTCCAGTGGTGGACGGTCAGCAGCGCCATCACCGCGTCGGCGGCACCGTCCCGCAACGGCAGACGCTCGGCGACCGCGCGCACCGCCGGGGCGGAACCGGGCGGCCGCTGGCCCACCATCACCCGGCTCGGCTCCACCGCGAGCACGGTGCACGCCGGCTCGTAGGAACCGGTACCGGCCCCCACGTTCACCACGTCCGTGGCGTCCCCGAGCGCGGCGTGGACCCGCGCGGCGATCCGCGGGTCCGGCCGCCGGGTCAGGCCGTACGTCGTACCGAGCGAGTCGTAGAGGGCCATGGCCCTCAGTATGCGAAGCGACCGGCACACCGGGGGCCCGTTCGCGACGTTACGTCGAGTCCCGCTTCACCAGCTCCGTCGGCAGGATCACCGCCGCCGCGTCCTCGCCCCCGATCTGCGCCAGCAGCACCCGCACCATCTCGGCGCTGATGCGGTCGTAGGGCTGACGGATCGTGGTGAGGGCGGGAGTGGCCTCCGTGGCCGCGCTGGAGTCGTCGAAGCCGCCCACGGCGACGTCCTCGGGCACCCGACGGCCCGCCCGGCGCAGCGCCGCGAGCGCCCCCTGCGCCATCAGGTCCGAGGCCACGAACACGGCGTCCATGTCCGGGGCCTGCGCCAGCAGCCGCTCGGTGCCCGCGTCACCGCTGGCCCGGCTGTAGTCACCGGAGACGACGAGCCGCTCGTCGATCTCGATGCCGGCCTCCGTCAGCACCTCCCGGTAACCGGCGAGACGGTCCACACCACCGGGCAGATCCAGCGGACCGGTGACCATGCCGATGCGCCGACGCCCCAGGGACAGCAGATGGCGCACCATGTCCCGGGCCCCGTCCCGGTCGTCCGCCGCCACGTAACTCACCTTCGAACCCGGCCCCATGGGCTTGCCGCACTGCACCAGCGGCACCCCCGCCTTGCGCAGCTCCTCCGCGACCGGGTCCCCGGAATGACTGGAGACCAGCAGTACCCCGTCCACATGCCCGGCGGTGATGTACCGCGTGATACGCCGCCGTTCGTCCTTGGTGCCCGCCAGCATCAGCAGCAACGGGATGTCGTGCGCCGCCAGCGCCTGCGTGCAACCACTGAGCAGGACATTGAAGTTGGGATCCTCGAAGAACCGCTCCTGGGGCTCCGTCAGCAGAAACCCGACCGAGTCCGAACGCCCGGTGATCAGCGAACGGGCGTGCCGGTTGACCACGTAACCCGTCTTACGGATCGCGGCGTTGACCGCCTCCTGCGCGGCCGGGCTGACATAGTGCCCACCGTTGAGCACCCGAGAGACGGTCCCCCGCGAAACCCCGGCCTCACGCGCCACATCATGAATGGTCGGCGGCCTCCGCCGGCCCCCCGTGCTGCTCATCCCGTCACCTCGTCTCGCTGCGGGTAAGGATGAGGCGATGCCATAGTTTGCGAACGATGACTTCCGCACCGCTGAAGCGTGCCTTCAAGTATCGCTTCTACCCGACCCAGGGGCAGGCGGCCGAGCTGTCGCGCACCTTCGGGTGTGTGCGCAAGGTCTACAACCTGGCCCTCGCCGCCCGCGCCGAGGCCTCGGCGCACGGTGAGCACGTGGGCTACGCCGCCACCTCGGCCCTGCTCACGGCATGGAAGAAGACCGAAGAGCTGTCCTACCTGAGAGAAGTGGCGTCGGTTCCGTTGCAGCAGACGCTGCGGCATCTGCAAACAGCCTTCGTCAACTTCTTCGAGAAACGGGCCCGGTACCCGCGGTTCAAGTCGAAGAAGCGGTCGCGGAAGGCGGCCGAGTACACCGCGAGCGCGTTCCGTTACAGGGACGGGAAGCTCACCCTGGCGAAGATGACCGAGCCCCTGGCGATCGTCTGGTCCCGGCCCTTGCCCGAGGGCGTGGTGCCGTCCACCGTGACCGTGTCCCAGGACGGCTCGGGACGCTGGTTCGTGTCCCTGCTGTGCGTCGATACGGCCATCACCCCGCTGCCGGCGAACGGCTGTGCGGTTGGTATCGATGTCGGCCTCGAGCACCTGCTGACCCTCTCCACGGGCGAGAAGATCGCCAACCCTCGGTACGAGCACCGGGATCGCGCTCGCCTCGTCAAGGCCCAGCGGTCGCTCGCCCGCAAGGCCAAGGGGGAGGGCGCCAACCGGGCCAAGGCCCGGAGGGCGGTCGCACGGATCCATGCCCGGATCGCCGATCGGCGCCGGGATCATCTGCACCAACTCACCACTCGGCTCGTGCGTGACAACCAAACGCTCGTGATCGAGGATCTGGCTGTGCGGGACATGGTCAGGAATCGCAGCCTGGCCCGTGCCATCGGCGACGCGGGATGGGCGGAGTTCCGGAGCATGCTGGAGTACAAGGCCGCCTGGTACGGGCGCCAGGTGATCGCAGTGGACCGCTTCTTCCCATCCAGCCGGATGTGCTCCGTGTGCGGCGCCGTTACCGACACCATGCCGCTGGCCGTCCGCGCCTGGACGTGCGGGTGCGGGACGGTCCATGACCGGGACGTGAACGCGGCGAAGAACCTTCTGGCCGCCGGGCTGGCGGTGTCTGTCTGTGGAGCTGGTGTAAGACCTCAACGGTTAACTCCGGGCGGGCAGTCGGCGGTGAAGCAGAAACCCTCACAGCGCGAGCGGTGAGAGCCCCCTCGTCCGCGAGAGGGAGAAGTCAAGGTCATGACTTTACGGCCCCGGAGAGCAGATCAAGGCTCCAGAATCTCTGGATGACCAGGAAGAGGGCGATCAGGGGGATGACCGCCAGGAACGCACCTGTGATCACCAGGGTGTAGAGGGCCGGCTGGTTGGAGCCCTGTTCGAGGAGGGTGTAGAGGCCCAGGGTGATCGGGAACTTCTCGTCGTCGCTGAGCATGATGTACGGGAGCAGGAAGTTGTTCCACACGGCCACGAACTGGAACAGGAACACCGTGACCAGGCCGGGCACCATCATGGGCAGGGCGACCCGGGTGAAGATCCGCCATTCGCCCGCCCCGTCCATGCGGCCGGCCTCGACCACGTCGGCCGGTACGGCGGCGGTGGCGTAGATGCGGGCGAGGTAGACGCCGTAGGGGGAGAGGATCTGCGGGAGGAGTACCGAGAGGTAGGAGTCCGTGAGGTCCGCCTTCGCCAGGAGGAGGTACTGGGGGATGGCGAGGATGATCGGCGGCATCAGGACGCCGGCGAGCAGGACGTTGAAGATCGTCTCGCGGCCGCGGAAGCGGTAGGCGGCCAGTGCGTAGCCGCTGAAGGCCGAGACGCAGGTCGACATGAGGGCGCCGAGTCCGGCGTAGAGGGCGGAGTTGCCCATCCACTTCCAGTAGACGCCGTCGCGGTAGGCGCTCAACTGTCTGATGTTGTCGGCGAAGCCGGTGCCGGGCAGGAAGGTGAAGGTGGAGAACAGTTCGCGGCCGGACTTGGTGGAGGCGATGACGACCCAGGCGACCGGCAGGAGGGTGTAGATCGCCCCGATCAGCAGGGTGACGGTGGGGACGAGCGCGATGCGGCGGCGCAGTGGGGGGCGGTCCTGGGCGGCGCCGGTGGTGCCGGCCGCCGAGGGGATCTTCTGGACGGCGAGGGAGCTCATCGTGCCTCCTGCTTCTGGCGGCGGTTCGCGGCCCGCAGGAAGCCGAAGGACAGGGCGAGTGTGGCGATGGCGATGATGACGGCCTCGGCGGCGGCCTGGTAGATGTCGCCCTTGCGGAACGCGTCCTGGTAGACGGTCATCAGCGGACTCCAGGTCAGGGGCAGGGAGTTGGTGAGCGGCTTGAGGGTGGTGGGCTCGTTGAACACCTGGAGGGTCGCGATGATCGAGAAGAAGAAGGTGAGCACCAGGGAGGGCGACACCATCGGGATCTTGACGCGCAGTGCGATCTGCAGCGGGCTCGCGCCGTCCAGTTTCGCCGCCTCGTGGACCTCGGCGGGGATCGAGCGGAGCGAGGTGTAGATGACGATCATGTTGAAGCCGGTGCCGCCCCAGACCGCGATGTTGGACATGGCGAGGTAGAGCGGGCCGCCGTCGAGGAGGTCGGGCTGCGGCAGGTGCAGTTTGTCGAGCAGGTAGTAGAACGGGCTGACGTCGGGCAGGTACAGGAAGCCCCACATCAGCGCGGCGACGACGCCGGGGATGGCGTACGGCAGGAAGATCGCGAGCCGGGTGAAGGGGGCGAGGCGGACCTTCTCGGAGTCGAGCATGAGCGCGAAGAGGAGGGCGAGGCCGAGCATCACGGGGACGACGATGCAGCCGTAGCCGAGGACGCGCAGCGCGCCGTGGGTCAGGTCGCCGTCGGTGAGGGCGTCGGTGTAGTTCTCCAGGCCGGCCCAGACCTCGTTGCGGGCGCCGGAGCCCAGGCCGAGGCCGGAGACGTGCACCTTGCGGAAGCTGAGATAGAGGGCGTAGCCGATGGGCAGCGCGAAGAACAGGGCGAAGAGGATCGCGGCGGGGAGGAGGAAGGCATACGGGGCCCCCTTGACCCCGTACGGCCTCCGGCGGGCGGCGGTGGTCACTGGGAGACCTCGAAGCCCTGCTTCTTCAGGTCGGCGACGGTGGCGTCCTGCATGGTGTTCAGGGCGGCGACGAAGTCCGACTTGTTCTTGGCGGCGGCGCCGAAGGCGTCGTTGAAGGTGGTGTAGGCGACGTTCACGTTGGGGCCCCAGGCGGAGGGTGCGGTGGTCTTCGCGATCTCGGCGGCCTTGGTGTAGAAGTCCGGCTGGTTGGCGAAGTAGGCCGGGGGAGTGGCGAAGGCGCCGCTGGTCTGGGCGTTGGTGGCGGCGGGGTAGATGCCGCTATCCTTGGCGAGGGCCTCCAGTGCGGTGCCGTCGGTGTTGAGCCACGCGGCGAACTTGGCGGCGGCGGCCTTGTGGGCGGAGTCGGTGGTGACGGCGGTGGAGGAGCCGCCCCAGCTGCCGGTGACGTTCTGGCCGGCGGACCACTGGGGGAGCGGGGCCATGGCCCACTTGCCCTTGGTGTCGGGTGCGGCGGTGGTCAGGGTGCCGGGGGCCCACACGGCGGAGACCCAGGCGATCTGCTTGCCGGTGTCGAGCGCCTTGTTCCAGGCGGGGGTGTACATCGGCTGGTTGTCGATGGCGCCCTCCTTGACGAGGCCGCCCCAGAACTTGGCGACCTTCTGGGTGGCGGCGTCGTCGATGCCGACCTTCCACTCGTCGCCCGAGGTGGTCCACCACTTGGCGCCGGCCTGCTGGGCGAGGCCCGCGAAGAGGCCGGAGTCGTTGGCGGAGAAGGTGGTGAGGTCCTTGTCCGGGGCCTTCTTCTTGAGGTCGCGTGCCACCTGGGCGAACTCGTCCCAGGTGGTGGGCACCTTCAGGCCGTACTTCTTGAAGAGGTCGGCGCGGTAGTAGAACATCATCGGGCCGATGTCCTGGGGGACGGCGTAGACGGCGTCGGTGCCGAGGGTGGTCTGCTGCCAGACGCCGTCGGCGAACTTGCTCTTGGCGTCGCCGACGTCCTTCGCTATGTCGGCCAGTGCGTCGTTGCTGACCAGGGTGGGCAGTGCCTGGTACTCCGCCTGGACCAGGTCGGGTGCCTTCTTCGCCTTGTGCGCGGTGAGGATCTTGGTGACCAGCGAGTCGCCGGACGCCTGCTTCTTCACCGTGACCGTGATCTGGTCCTTCTTGCCCGGGCCCTTGTTCCAGAGGTCGACGACCTTGTCCATGCCGGGCGTCCAGGTCCAGTACGTCAGCGTCACCGGGCCGGGCTCGGCCTTGCTGTCGTCGTTGGAGGAGCCGCAGGCGGCGAGTGCGGTGGCGCCGAGGGCGACGGCGACGGAAGTGGCCACGAGGCGACGGCGCTTCGTGTTGGGCATGGATCTCTCCCCTGACCTGGGTCCCCGCCCGGTGCGGGAACCTGCCATGCGCATCACATGAGCCGGTCCCCGCCTGGCGCGGGGACCTGTCATGCTGCTCTGTGAGCGTTCACAGTAGAGAAACATCCCGGACACTTGTCAATGGTTGTTGCTGTGCGGTTATGTTGGGCTCACACCGCCGCCGCTGTGTGTGCACGTTCCCAAATGATCGACACATCGGGAGAGATCCAATGCCGGAGACCACCCCACGGGGCCTCACCAGGCTCGCCTTCGGCGGGGACTACAACCCCGAGCAGTGGCCGGAAAGCGTCTGGCAGGAGGACGTCCGGCTGATGCGGGAGGCCGGGGTGACGATGGTGAGCGCCGGGATCTTCTCCTGGGCACTGCTGGAACCCTCACCCGGGGTGTACGACTTCGGCTGGCTCGACCGCCTGCTGGAGCTGCTGCACGCCAACGGCATACGCGTCGACCTGGGGACGCCCACCGTCTGCCCGCCGGCCTGGTTCTACCGGGCCCACCCCGACGCGCTGCCGGTGACGGACCAGGGCGTGCGCTACGAGTTCGGCTCCCGCGCCGCCATCTGTCACAGCAACGCCGACTACCGAGCCGCCGCCGCGGACATCACCACCCGCCTCGCCGAGCGTTACGGCGACCACCCGGCCCTCGCGCTGTGGCACGTGCACAACGAGTACGGCGTCCCGGTCTCGGCCTGCTACTGCGACTCCTGCGCCGCCCACTTCCGCCGCTGGCTCGAGGCGACGTACGAGAGCGTGGACGCCGTCAACGAGGCCTGGGGGACCGCCTTCTGGGGTCAGCGCTATGCCTCCTTCGGCGAGATCAACCCGCCGCGCGCCACCCCCACGGCCGTCAACCCCGCTCAGGCTCTGGACTACAAGCGCTTCGCCGACGCCACCATGCGAGAGAACTTCGTCATGGAGCGGGACATCCTGCACCGCCTCTCACCCGGCGTCCCGGTCACCACCAACTTCATGACCGCCCTCAGCCAGTGCGACTCCGTCGACTACTGGGCCTGGGGCCGCGAGGTCGACCTGGTCACCAACGACCACTACCTGATCACCGACGGCCGCCGCACCCACGTCAACCTCGCGATGGCCGCCGACCTCACCCGCTCCGTCGCCGCCGGCGCGCCCTGGCTGCTGCTGGAGCACTCCACCTCGGGCGTCAACTGGCAGCCCCGCAACCCCGCCAAGGCCCCCGGGCAGATGGCCCGCAACTCCCTGGCCCACGTGGCCCGCGGTTCCGACGGCGCGATGTTCTTCCAGTGGCGCCAGTCCCGGCGCGGCGCCGAGAAGTTCCACTCGGCGATGCTCCCGCACGGCGGCACGGACACGCGCGTGTGGCGCGAGGTCGTCGAACTCGGCGCTTCCCTGGACTCGTTGAGCACGGTCCGCGGCACCCGTACCGAGGCCGACGTGGCCGTCGTGTGGGACTGGCAGTCCTGGTGGGCGCAGAACCTCGCCTGGCGGCCCAGTGCGGACCACGACCCGCGCGAGCGCGCCGACGCCTTCTACGAGGTGCTCTACGACCGCCACCTCACGGTCGACTTCGCCCACCCGGAAGCCGACTTGTCGAGATATCCCCTTGTCGTCGTACCGGCCCTGTACCTGATGACGGAGGCGGCAGGGAACAACCTCAGGGAGTATGTCGGACACGGCGGCACCCTCGTCGTGTCGTACTTCTCCGGCATCGTCGACGAGCACGACGCCGTGCACGAGGGCGCCTACCCGGGCGCGTTGCGGGACGTCCTCGGTCTGACGGTCGAGGAGTTCTCGCCGCTGCTGCCGGGGCAGTCGACGCGGATCACCGGTCCGGACGGCTCCGAGCTCGCCGGGGACGTGTGGACGGAGTTCGTGGTGCCGCGCGGCGCGGAGACCGTGTGGACCTACGCCGACGGCCTGACCGCGGGCCATCCGGCCGTCACCCGCAACCGTCTAGGCGAGGGCACCGCCTGGTACGTCTCCACCCGGCTGGGCGCCGAGGGCCTGGACGCCCTGCTGGGATGGGCGATCGAGGACGCCGGTGTGGGCCCGCGCGCGGATCTGCCGCGCGATGTGGAAGTGGTGCGCCGCACCGGCGAGTCGGGCAGCCACCTGTTCGCGATCAACCACACCGCGTCCGACGCGAAGGTGCCGCTGGAGGGGCACGGCACCGAGTTGTTGACCGGTGAGCGCGCCGCGGGCCGCCTGGAGGTGCCCGCCGGGGCCGTTCGGGTCGTGCGACTCGACGGCTGAGCCGACTCCCCTCCGCCCGCGTGTGCCACGAGAGCCGTGGGCGGAGGGGCTCTCCCTCCGGGTGCCACCGGAAGGAACCCCATCGGGGAAACCCCCACTGGAGGGGACGCCCCATCCCCATCACGTCGAAGGGACGACGGACGACGATGTTCCATCCCAGACGCACACTACGGGCCCTGCTGCTGCCGCTCGTGGCCGGGCTCGCCCTCATCGCCCTGCCGGCCACCACCGCGCACGCCGCGAGCACGCTGACCAACGGCGGCTTCGAGTCCGACGGCGCGGGCGTGGCCACCCCGGCCGGCTGGTCCGAGTACGGCGACACCGGCGCCTCGTACACCGAGTCCGGTGGTCACAGCGGCGGTTACCGCCTGTCCCACTACTCGTCCTCCGCGTACAAGGTGGAGACCTACCAGTACCTGTCGGGGCTGGCTAACGGCAGTTACACGCTGACCGCCTGGGTCCGCTCCAGCGGTGGGCAGAACTCCGCCTACATCGCCCTGAAGAACTGCGGCAGTCCGGAGCAGCGCACGGACCTGCCGGTGTCCACCAGCAGTTGGGTCCGCATCGTCACGTCGATCAAGGTGACCGACAACCAGTGCACCGTCAGCATCAACAGTGACGCGAACGCGGGCAACTGGATCAATGTTGACGACCTGACCTTCACATCCGGATCGACCGGCCTGTCGATCAAGGGAGCCGACATCTCCTCCCTCGCCAAGAGCGAGGCACTCGGCGGCGTCTACCGAACCGGCTCCGGCACCGCCGGCGACGCGGTCACCATCCTGAAGAACGCCGGCATGAACTACGCCCGCCTGAAGGTGTGGGTCAACCCGGCCGACGGCTACAACAACAAGACCCGCGTGCTGGCCATGGCCAAGCGCGTCAAGGCCGCCGGCATGAAGCTGCTGATCGACTTCCACTACTCGGACACCTGGGCCGACCCGGGCAAGCAGACCAAGCCCGCCGCCTGGTCCGGCCACGGCTACAGCCAGCTGAAGACCGACGTCTACAACCACACCTACGACGTCCTGAGCGCGCTCAAGGCGCAGGGCACCACGGCCGACATGGTCCAGGTCGGCAACGAGATCAACGGCGGCATCCTGTGGAGCGAGGGCTCCACCGACAACTGGTCGCAGCTCGCCGGACTGCTCAACTCCGGCTACGGCGCGGTCAAGGCGGTCTCCGCCGGCACGCAGGTCGCGCTGCACCTGGCCAACGCCGGTGACGACTCCACGGTCCGCTGGTGGTTCGACAACGCCAAGACCTACGGCATCAACTACGACGTGATCGGCCTGTCGTACTACGGCTACTGGCACGGCTCGCTCGCCGCCGCGCAGACCACCCTCGACGACGTGGTCTCCCGCTACGGCAAGCCGGTCTTCGTCGCCGAGACGGCCTACCCCTTCACCCTGGCCCAGGACGACCCGCTGGAGAACCAGATCGACACCAGCGGTGAACTGGTCACCGGCTACCCGGCCACCCAGGCGGGCCAGCTGGCGTGGATGAACGCGGTCGCAGGCATCGTGGAGGCGGTCCCCGACCACAAGGGGCTGGGCGTCTTCTACTGGGAGGCCACCTGGACCGCGGTCACCGGCAACGGCTGGGACCCGGCCGACTCCACCTCCGGCAACGGCTGGGAGAACCAGGCGCTGTTCGACTACAACGACAGGGCCACATCGGCCTTGAGCTGGTTCAGCCACCGCTGAGCCGACGAGCCGAGGGCCCGGTCGCAGGGGAGCGGCCGGGCCCTCACCCCTCACGCTCGGTTCCTGCGGGGGAGGTACTCGCCGTGCTCCTCCTCGCCCTCCTCGTCCTCCTCCTCGGGCTCGTCCGTGTACCCGAAGCGCTCACACAGCAGGCGCCCCACCAGGGCGCCGCCGTACACGACGAAGCCGACGCCGACGAGCCAGGACTCCACGACGAGGATCGTGCCGACGGGGCCGTAGCTGACCGCGTTGGTGACCAGCAGGGGAGTGAACACCAGGTAGGAGAACCAGCGCAGGCCCACCAGGCCCGCCATGGTCGCGAGGGCGCCGGGCAGCAGATGGCGCCACTGCACCTGGCGGTGGAGCAGGAAGTGCGGCCCCCACCAGAAGAACAGCACCCCGATGGCCACGCTGAGCACGATGCGCGGCGGTCCCTGCAGCACGTTCCGGGTCTGCACCTGCGCGTACACGTACATCATCAGGACGACCAGCCACACCACCTGCTGCCAGAGGCGGTGCCAGGGACCGGCGTACGGCTTCCAGATCCGCTCGTAGCCGCTCTGCACGCTGGAGGCGAAGGACAGGCCGAACAGGGCCAGCAGCGCGATGCTCCAGGCGCCGGTGGTGCTGACGACCCGCTTGGGCGGGCCGAAGACGCTGGTCAGCGCGTGGGCGGAGCGGCCGGACAGGTCCATGCCGTCCACCAGCCACAGCGCGAACCCACCGTGCCCCAGCGGGTCCGCCGCCGCGACCACGATCAGCAGCGGTGCGAGCGTGACCAGGGCCAGGGTCGCGAATCCCATGGCCCGGTGGAGCAACTCCAGCTCCTTGCCCCGCCGGTGCAGTTCGGCAAGCCCCAGCCGATGCCACCAGGCGGCCGACCGTGACATGGGGACCACCCCTTCTGGATTCCGGTACGCCTTTACGCGCATGGTCCGGTGGGGACACTGGGGGCGATGTCCAGAGTGGCCCCGAAACCCCGGAGGTAAACCTGATCGGGTGACGCGGTACCCGGTGTGCCGTCGTCCGCATGGCAGCGTGAACCGTCCGACCTCGTCGAGGAGCTTTCCATGGAGCGTGCCACCGAACTCGTCCCGCTGCGGTACGTCGCCATCGGCGGCCGGGGCCCGGAGGACGTCGTCGCCGACGCCCGCGGCCGGGTGCTGACCGGAGTGGAGGACGGCCGCATCCTGCGCGTCGACGGTCTCACCGAGCCGGGGCCGGCCCGTGTGGAGGTGCTCGCCGAGACCGGGGGCCGCCCCCTCGGCCTCGAACTCCTTCCCGACGACGTCCTGTTGGTGTGCGACGCCGAGCTGGGGCTGCTGCGGGTCGATCTGCGCGAGGGCATCGTCCGGATCCTCGCCGACTCGGTGGCGGGGGAGCGGCTCCGCTTCTGCAGCAACGTCGTGGCCCTGTCCGACGGCAGCGTCTGCTTCACCGTCTCCAGCCGCCGCTATCCCCTGGACCAGTGGATCGGCGACATCGTCGAACACACCGGCACCGGCCGGCTGCTGCGCCTGGCCCCCGGCAGCGAGCGCCCCGAAGTGCTGATGGAGGGGCTGCAGTTCGCCAACGGACTGGCGCTGAGCGGCGACGAATCCTTCCTGGTCGTCGCCGAGACCGGCGCCCGCCGCCTCACCCGCTACTGGCTCACCGGTCCGCGGGCCGGACACGGTGAGCCCTTCACCGAGAACCTGCCCGGCATGCCCGACAACATCTGGCGCGCCGCCCCCGACGGACCCATCTGGGTCTCCCTGGCCGGCCCGCGCGTCCCCCCGCTCGACCTGCTGCACCGCGCCGCCCCGGCCGTGCGCCAGGCCGCCGCCCGCGTCGCCGTCCACGCCCCCTACCGCCCCACCGGCACCGTCGGCGTCCTCGCGGTCGACGACCGGGGCGGGATCGTCCACCACCTCGCCCGCCGCCGCTCCGGCTACCGCTTCGTCACCAGCGTCTGCGAGGCCGCCGGCCACCTGGTCCTGGGCAGCCTGTGGGAGCGGGGCCTGGCGGTGTGCGAGCGACCGGCCCCGAAATGACCTCGGCGCGGCCCGGGCGCTACCCTGTAGCCCGGCCGCGACCCCTCGCGGCGCGGCGGTGGGGCCCGCCGTACCCGAACCGCGGCTGTGGTGCCGCCAACGGTCCCTACTTGCGACGGAGCGGCGCCCGCACGCCCGGGCCCCGGCGAGTAGGAGACGTACGACATGACTGCCCCGGAAGCCGAGAGCCTGCGCGCCCGCCCCCGTACCCCGCGACCGCCCGCCTGGCGTGCCCAGGCGCCCGTCGTCGCGGTGGTCGCGCTCGGCGGCGCGATCGGCGCCACCGGGCGGTACGCGCTCTCCCTGTGGTGGCCGACCCAGCCCGGCGGCTTCCCCTGGGCGACCCTCTGGACCAACGTCGTCGGCTGCGCCGTGATCGGCGTCTTCATGGTCGTCATCACCGACGTGTGGGCCGCCCACCGCCTGGTGCGCCCCTTCTTCGGCACCGGCGTGCTCGGGGGCTTCACCACCTTCTCGACCTACGCCGTCGACATCCAGAAACTGGTCGACGCCGGCCACCCCCGCACCGGGCTGGCCTATCTCGCCGCGACCCTGCTCGCGGCCCTGTCGGCGGTCTGGCTCGCGGTGGCCGCGGCCCGCCGCGTCCTGAAGTGGAGGCAGCCATGACGAGGCTGACCGGCAGCGCCCTGCGCGTGACCGTCTTCGTCGGCGAGAACGACACCTGGCACCACAAGCCCCTCTACTCCGAGATCGTGCACCGCGCCCACGCGGCCGGGCTCGCGGGCGCCAGCGTCTTCCGCGGCATCGAGGGCTTCGGCGCCTCCTCACTGATCCACACCTCGCGGCTGCTGTCGATGAGCGAGGACCTGCCGGTCGCGATCGTCGTCGTGGACACCGAGGAGCGGGTCCGGGCCTTTCTGCCGCAGCTCGACGAGCTCGTCGACGAGGGTCTGGTGATCCTCGACGACTGCGAGGTCATCCGGTACGCCGGCCGAACGGATGAACCCGGCAAAACGGTCACGAAGGGTAAGAAGTCGTTGTGAACTGGCTGTTGGTCGTCGCAGGCGCCGTGATCGGTGCCCCGCTGCGCTATCTGACCGACCGGGCGGTCCAGTCGCGGCACGACTCCGTCTTCCCCTGGGGCACCTTCCTGGTGAACGTCTCCGGCTGCCTGATCCTGGGCCTGCTGACCGGGGCGGTGGCCGAGGGGGCCGCAGGTGGCCGGCTGCAGCTGCTGCTGGGGACGGGTCTGTGCGGGGCCCTGACGACGTACTCGACCTTCTCGTACGAGACCCTGCGCCTGTCCGAGACCGGTGCGGGGCTCTACGCTGCCGCCAACGTCGTCGGGAGTGTGGCGGCGGGCCTCGGCGCGGCATTCGTCGGGGTGACGCTCGCCCGGGCCCTGTGGGCCGGGTGACGTGACCCCACGCGCGCGTAGTAAGACTGTCTACAGCACTGTCGACCAACCTTCTCAGAACTGGATTCCATGAGCGTCATCAACGTCGGTCAGGCCGCCGTCCTCGGAGTCGTGGAAGGGCTGACCGAGTTCCTTCCCGTCTCCTCCACCGGACATCTGAAGATCGCCGAGGGGCTCATGAGCATCCCCGTCGACGATGACGCCGTCGTCGGCTTCTCGGCCGTCATCCAGGTCGGCGCGATCGCGGCCGTGCTCCTGTACTTCTTCAAGGACATCGTGCGGATCTGTGCCGCCTGGGGCCGCGGGCTGGTCCACAAGGAGGAGCGCTACCACCACGACTACAAGTTCGCCTGGTGGGTCATCTACGCGACCATCCCGATCGTGATCGTGGGCCTGGCCGCCAAGCCGCTCATCGAGGGTCCGCTCGCCTCCCTGTGGGTGGTCGCCGCCTCGCTGATCGTCGGCAGTGGTGTGATGTGGGCGGCGGACCAGATGGGCCGGCACAAGCGCGGTGAGGACGACACCACCTTCAAGGACGCGATGCTGGTCGGCGGCTCGCAGATCCTCGCCCTGCTCTTCCCCGGCTTCTCCCGCTCCGGCGCCACCATGTCCACGGCCCTGATCCTGGACCTGGACCGGGTGGCCGCCACCCGGCTCTCCTTCTTCCTCGGCATCCCCGCCCTCACCGGCGCCGGCCTGTACGAGCTCAAGGACGCCCTCGGCACGGGCGTGGGCGCGGCCCCTCTCGCCGTCGGCACGGGCGTCTCCTTCGTCGTCGCCTACGCCTCCATCGCCTGGCTGCTGAAGTTCGTCGCCAAGCACTCCTTCAACGCCTTCGTCATCTACCGGATCGTCGTCGGCGTGCTGCTGCTCGGACTGCTGGCCAACGGCGCGCTGAGCAGCTGACCGCGGCGGGGCGCGGGGTCGTATTCAGGCCCCGCGCCCCGTGAATCTCTCTTTTCACAGCCCTTGACATCTCCCGTACGTCACCCGGAGGATCGCTCCCGTGAACCTGTCAGACAGCAAGACAGCCAGTCAGGGTCCGCGGCGCGTCAGCGCCATGGAAGCGGTCCTCGGGCATCTGCGTGCCGCCATCGAGAACGGCGACTACGCGGTGGGGGACAAGCTGCCCTCCGAGGCCGAGCTGTGCCGCACCCTCGAGGTCAGCCGGCCCGTGCTGCGCGAAGCCCTCAGGGCACTGCAGACGATGGGCCTGACCGTCTCCAAGACCGGCAAGGGCACCTTCGTCGTCGCCAGCACCGTCGAGGACCCCACTTTCGGCGACTACGCGGCCAGCGACCTGCTGGAGGTGCGCCGCCACGTGGAGATCCCGGTGGCGGGCTACGCGGCCCAGCGCCGCACGCCCGAGGACCTGGACCACCTGACGCACCTGCTGGAGCGCATGGAGCGGGAGACCGACACCACCTCGTGGGTCGCCCTCGACACGCTGTTCCACCTCGCCGTCGCCCAGGCCGCCCAGAACCCGGTCTTCCGCCGGGTCATCGAGGAGATCCGTGACGCACTGGCGCGTCAGTCGGCCTTCCTCAACGAACTGGGCGGACGCCGCGAGCAGTCCAACCGCGAGCACCGGGCGATCGTCGAGGCGCTGATGGACGGTTCCGAACTCGACGCGGTGGACGCCATGGCGCACCACCTCGACCGCGTCGAGACGACCCTCACCGACATCGTGCGCCCCGCGCGCACGGACCCATCCACGGAAGGCGGACCCGAGGCGTGAACGAGCAGTCCCTGCACGAGGGCGTGCAGAAACGTTCTGGCCATGTCGACGCCGGAGACGCGGGCTACAGCAAGTCCCTGAAGTCCCGGCACGTCAACATGATCGCCATCGGCGGCGCCATCGGCACCGGCCTCTTTCTCGGCGCGGGCGGCCGGCTGGCCGACGCCGGACCCTCCCTGTTCATCGCCTACGCGGTCTGCGGCGTCTTCGCCTTCCTGGTCGTGCGCGCCCTCGGCGAACTCGTCCTGTACCGGCCCTCCTCCGGCGCCTTCGTCTCCTACGCCCGGGAGTTCCTTGGCGAGAAGGGCGCCTACACCGCGGGCTGGATGTACTTCCTCAACTGGGCGACCACCGGCATCGCCGACATCACCGCCGTGGCCACCTACACCCACTACTGGGGCATGTTCTCCGACATCCCCCAATGGTTGATCGCATTGATCGCCCTCGCCGTCGTGCTGACCGTCAACCTGATCTCCGTCAAGATCTTCGGTGAGCTGGAGTTCTGGTTCGCGATCGTCAAGGTCGGCGCCCTCGTGGTCTTCATGTGCATCGGCATCTTCCTGCTGGTCACCCAGCACCCCGTCGACGGCGCGCACCCCGGCCCGGCCCTGATCACCGACAACGGCGGTGTCTTCCCCAACGGCCTGCTGCCCATGCTGCTGATCATCCAGGGCGTCGTCTTCGCCTACGCCTCCGTCGAACTGGTCGGCGTCGCCGCCGGTGAGACCCAGAACCCCGAGAAGATCATGCCCAAGGCGATCAACTCGATCATGTGGCGCGTCGGCCTCTTCTACGTCGGCTCGGTCGTCCTGCTGTCGATGCTGCTGCCCTGGAACAAGTACAGCTCCGCCGAGAGCCCCTTCGTGACCGTGCTCTCCAACATCGGCATCCCCGCGGCCGGCGGTGTGATGAACCTCGTCGTCCTCACCGCGGCCATGTCCTCGCTCAACTCCGGCCTGTACTCCACCGGCCGCATCCTGCGCTCCATGGCCATGTCCGGCTCCGCGCCGAAGTTCACCCGCGTGATGAGCCGCAGCCAGGTCCCGTACGGCGGCATCCTGCTCACCAGCGGTATCTGTGTCCTGGGTGTCGGCCTCAACTTCGTCGTCCCGGCGGACGCCTTCGAGATCGTCCTGAACTTCGCGGCGATCGGCATCCTCTCCACCTGGGGCATGATCATGGTCTGTCACCTGCTCTTCTGGCGGAAGACCCAGAAGGGCGAGCTGACCCGCCCCGGCTACCGGCTGCCGGGCTCCCCCTGGACCGAACTCGTGACGCTGGCCTTCCTCGCCTCCGTCCTGGTCCTCATGTACGCCGACGGAGGCGCCGGCCGCACCACCGTGCTGTGCCTGCCGCTGATCGTCGGAGCCCTGGTCGGCGGATGGTTCGGCATCCGCGGCCGCGTCGGACGCACCACCACCCAGAACACATCGAACACATCGACCGGAGCCGGCGCGTGACCCACGCGCCGCTCCCTGACAAGAGGCAGCGATGTTCAGCAGTTCCGTCGCGGACGCACCCCAGATCCGCGAGCCCCTCCACGCCCCCGTCGCCCACCTCATCCGCGGCGGGGTCGTCGAGGGCATCCACTACGGTTCCGTCGTCGTCCTCGGCACCGACGGGAAGGTCGCCTTCCAGCTCGGCGACATCGAGGCCGCCTTCTACCCCCGCTCGGCCCTCAAGCCCGTCCAGGCCGTCGCCATGGTCCGGGCAGGACTGCCGCTCGACGGCGAACTGCTCTCCCTCACGGCGGCCAGCCACTCCGGCGAGGAACGCCACCTCGCCGGGACCCGGCGGATCCTCGAACTCGCCGGGCTCACCGAGGACGCTCTGCGCAACGTCCCGGACATGCCGTTCGGCCCGGCCGTGCGGGACATATGGGTCCGGGAGGGGCGTTCGCCCTCCCGGCTCGCCCAGAACTGCTCCGGCAAGCACGCGGCGATGCTCTACACGTGCGTGCTCAACGACTGGCCGCTCGAGGGGTACCTCGACCCGTCGCACCCCCTGCAGCAGGCGATCGCCGAGATCGTCGAGGACCTCACCGGGCAGCGGATCGCGCGGGTGACGGTCGACGGGTGCGGGGCGCCTCTCTTCTCCGTCTCGCTGCACGGTCTCGCGCGGGCCGCCGCGCGGATCACCACGGCCGTCGCCGGCACGCCGGAGGCCCGGGTGGCCGACGCGATGCGTTCCCATCCCGAGATGGCGTCGGGTGCCGGGCGGGATGTCGCCGCGCTGATGGCGGCCGTGCCGGGACTGCTCGCCAAGGACGGGTTCGAAGGCGTTGAGGTCGCCGCGCTGCCGGACGGGCGGGCCGTCGCCGTGAAGATCGCGGACGGGGCGAACCGGGCGCGGGTTCCTGTGGCCGCGGCGGCGCTGGCGCGGGCCGGGGTTGATCCCGGGCTGCTCGTTCGGTTCCAAGGGGAGGAGCTTCTCGGAGGCGGGCGAGCGGTGGGGTGTGTGCGGCCCGTTCGTTCGTTGGAGCCGGTTGTCGTGCCGGCTTGCGCCTAGGGCTCTGCCGGATACGCGGTCGCGCGACTGCGGGCCGGATCGGGCTGGTCGCGCCCACGCGGCGGTAGCCGCATATCAATGACGTCCCGCGCCCCTACGGGGGCGCTTCACTTCCGTGTCTCAGAAAGAGGAACCGTACCCTCATGACCACCGCCGTCACCCGCAGCGAGCACGATCTGCTCGGCGACCGGGACGTTCCCGCCGACGCCTACTGGGGAGTGCACACCCTGCGGGCCACCGAGAACTTTCCCATCACCGGGACTGCGATCTCCGCCTATCCCCATCTGATCGACGCGCTGGCCGCCGTCAAGGAAGCCGCGGCGCTCGCCAACGAGGAACTCGGGCTGCTGGCGCCGGAGAAGGCCGCCGCCATCGTGGAGGCGTGTCGGGAGATCCGGGACGGCAAGTTGCACGATCAGTTCGTCGTCGACGTGATCCAGGGAGGTGCGGGGACCTCGACCAACATGAACGCCAACGAGGTCGTCGCCAACCGGGCGTTGGAGCTGCTGGGGCACGGGAAGGGGCAGTACCGGTTCCTGCACCCCAACGAGGACGTCAACCTGGGGCAGTCGACCAATGACGTCTACCCGACCGCCGTCAAGATAGCGACGGTGTTCGCGGTGCGTGGACTGCTCAAGGCGATGGCCGTACTGCAGGACTCGTTCGCCCGTAAGGCCGTCGAGTTCCGCGATGTGCTCAAGATGGGCCGTACACAGTTGCAGGACGCGGTGCCGATGACGCTCGGTCAAGAGTTCTCCGCGTATGCCGTCATGATTGACGAGGACCGCCACCGTCTTGACGAGGCCGTCCAGTTGATCCATGAGATCAACCTCGGGGCCACGGCCATCGGCACCGGGCTCAATGCTCCGGCCGGATACGCGGAGGCGGCCCGCCGCCATCTCGCGGCGATCACGGGGTTGCCCCTGGTCACCGCCGCCAACCTGGTCGAGGCGACCCAGGACTGCGGGGCGTTCGTCCAGATGTCCGGCGTGCTCAAGCGGATCGCCGTCAAGTTGTCGAAGAGCTGCAACGACCTGCGGCTGCTGTCGTCCGGGCCGCGCGCGGGGCTCGGGGAGATCAACCTGCCGCCGGTGCAGGCCGGGTCGAGCATCATGCCGGGCAAGGTCAACCCGGTCATCCCCGAGGTCGTCAACCAGGTCGCCTTCGAGGTGATCGGCAACGACGTCACCATCACCATGGCCGCCGAGGCCGGTCAGCTCCAGCTGAACGCCTTCGAGCCGGTCATCCTGCACTCCCTGTCGGAGTCCGTCACCCATCTGCAGAGCGCCTGCCTCACCCTCGCCGAGCGGTGCGTGGACGGCATCACCGCCAACACCGAGGCGCTGCGGGCGACCGTGGAGAACTCCATCGGCCTGGTGACCGCCCTGAACCCGCACATCGGGTACACGGCCGCCACCGACATCGCCAAGGAAGCCCTTGTCACCGGGCGGGGAGTGGCCGAACTCGTCCTGGAGAAGGGTCTGTTGCCCGCCGAGACGCTCGCCGACCTGCTGCGGCCCGAGGTCGTCGCCGGCAGCGGCTCACCCCTGGTCTGACCAGCAGCTCCTGACCAGTAGTTCCTGACCTGCGGCGACGCGCCGGGACCGTGCGGAGGCACAATAGTGATCATGACAACGACGTCGTCCTTCGCCTTCCAGCCGGTCCTGGAGCGCATCGCCGAGGAGATCGAACGCACCCCGGACCGCGGCCGGCCCGCCGACTACATCCCGGCGCTCGCCGCCTGCGACCCGCGCCGCTTCGGCATGGCCGTCGCGGAGCTGGACGGGACGGTGTACGGCGTGGGGGACTGGCGCGAGCCGTTCTCCACGCAGTCCATCACCAAGGTCTACACCCTCGCCCTCGACCTGGCCCGCGAGGGCGACGAACTGTGGGAGCACGTGGGCCGCGAGCCCTCCGGCAACCCCTTCAACTCCCTGGTCCAGCTGGAGTACGAGAACGGCATCCCGCGCAATCCCTTCATCAACGCGGGCGCGCTCGTCGTCACCGACCGCCTGCAGAGCCGTACCGGGGACGCGGCCGGTGAACTGCTGGGTTTCCTGCGCTCCGAGAGCGGCAACCCGGCCCTCGACTTCGACAAGGACGTAGCCGCCTCCGAGGCCGCGCACGGCGACCGCAACGCCGCGCTCGCCCACTTCATGGCGTCCTACGGCAACATCGACAACCCCGTACCGGTCCTGCTCGACCAGTACTTCCGGCAGTGCTCGATCACCGCCTCCTGCGCTGACCTCGCGTTGGCCACCACCTTCCTGGCCCGCCACGGCGTCCGCGCCGACGGCACCCGGCTGCTCACCCGCAGCCAGGCCAAGCAGGTCAACGCCGTGATGCTGACCTGCGGGACGTACGACGCGGCCGGCGACTTCGCCTACCGCGTCGGCCTGCCCGGCAAGAGCGGTGTCGGCGGTGGCGTCATCGCCGTCGTGCCCGGCCGCTGCACGCTGTGCGTGTGGAGCCCCGGCCTCGACTCGCGCGGCAACTCCGTGGCCGGCGTCGCGGCCCTTGACCGCTTCACCACCCTGACCGGACTGTCGGTGTTCTGACCGACCCCCTGAAGTCCCCGGTCACCCCGGGAACCCGGTCCTGCGCCGCTCCCGTGACCTCGGCGAGGAAGTCCTGGACGTGCTACGCGGCGAACTCATCGGTCTCAGGGGGCAATCACACGCCGGTCACACGCAGGTCCCCGGACCGCAGGCGGCACGTCAAGTTCCGGCCATCCGGCGTTGACACGCTGAACGAGTGTTGGCCATGGCTTTCCCCGTCGATCTTCGCCGCTGTCAGGTCCTGGGCCTGGCCGGCACCGCCTTCCTCGCGCTGGGCGGTGAGACGGCCGGCGCCCTTCCCGTCCAGGAACTGCTGGCCCCCGCCAACGTCCGCGCGGCGCTGGGGCTGGTCGGTGTCTACTTCGGTGTCGTCATCCTCATAGCGGCCTGGGTGCTGCTCGGCCGGCTGGTGCGCGGCGCCGAGCCGCCCAGCCCGCGCTCACTGCTGCTGGTGCTCGCCACCTGGTCGGCACCGCTGCTGATCGCGCCACCCCTGTTCAGCAGGGACGTCTACAGCTATCTCGCCCAGGGCGCCATGGTCGACGCCCACATCGACGTGTACGCCAACGGACCCGCCCAGCTCGGCGGTCCGCTCGCCGACGAGGTCGCGCCGCTGTGGCAGCACACCGGAGCGCCGTACGGCCCGGTGTTCCTCGCCGTCGCCTCCCACCTGTCCGACCTGACCCGGGGCCAGCTCCCCGCCGGTCTCGTCGGGATGCGGCTGGTGGCGCTGCTCGGCGTCGCGCTCATGGCCGCGGCGCTGCCCCGGCTGGCGCGGCACAGCGGCGCGGACCCGGCCGCCGCGCTCTGGCTCGGCGCCCTCAACCCGCTGGTCCTGCTCCACCTGGTCGCCGGCGCCCACAATGACGCGATCATGCTCGGGCTGCTCGGCGTCGGCCTGGTGGCGGCGCTGGGCCGGTGGCCGGTCCTGGGGGCCGTACTCGTGACGCTCGCCGCGCTGGTCAAGGCGCCCGCGGCGCTCGGTCTCGCCGCTGTGGTGGTCCTGCAGGTACGCGCGGGGCGACACCCGGCGAGGGCCGTGCTGACGACCGGTGCCGCCGCCGCGGCCACCACGGTCGCGGCCACGGCCCTCGCCGGAACGGGGTACGGCTGGATAGGCGCCCTCGACACCCCGGTCTCCGCGCACAACTGGGCGCTGACCAGTCTCCTCGGCCGTGCCACCGGCGCCCTGCTGGAACACCTCGGCAGTGACCTCGCGCCGCTCGCCCTGCCCGTCTGGCACGTCCTCGGTCTCGCCGTCACCGTGCTGGTGATAGCGGCCATATGGTGGCGGCTGCGCCCCCGCCCGGTCTACGCGCTGGGCCTGAGCCTCGCCACGGTCGCCGCCTTCGGCCCGGCCATCCGGCCCTGGTACGCCCTGTGGGGCCTGTTCCTGATAGCCGCCGCGGCGCCCACGACCTCGGTGCGGCACCGGGTGGCGGCCGTCACGGGCGTGCTGGCGCTGGCCACGCTGCCCAGCGGCGGCCCGGTGGACACCGGGCAACTGGTGCTGGCGGTCTCCGGGGGCGTGCTGGCCGTGGTGGTCCTCTGGCAGGCCCATCAGGCGGCCCAGGCACCCGTGTTGGGACACACCGCATGACCCCGCCCCGCACCGACCGCGGCAGGCTGCTGCTGGTCCTCGCCGTCGCCGCCGCCGTCACGGCCTTCACCGCGACCGTGCCCCTGCTGCGCGACTGGTTCGACCTGCGCGTCTACTACGGTGCCGTCAACACCTGGATCCACGACGGTGGACGGCTCTACGACTACCAGGTCCCGGGGACGACCTACGGCTTCACCTATCCGCCGTTCGCCGCCGTCGCCATGCTGCCGATGTCCCTCATCGGCCTGCACACGGCGATCGCCCTCGCCCTGCTGCTCAACCTGGCGGCGCTCGCGCTGATCGTGCACCTGCTGACCGAGGGGGCGTGGCGGCGCTACGGCTGGTACGGCTGCGCCCTGGGCGCCTGTGTGCTCGCGCTGTTCGAGCCCCTGCGCGACACCTTCAGCTTCGGGCAGGTCAATCTGCTGCTGTTGGCCCTCGTCCTGGTCGACGCCTGGCTGCTGCGCACCGCGCGGGACCGCTGGGCGGGCGTCGGGATCGGGCTGGCCGCCGCGATCAAACTGACCCCGGCCGTCTTCATCGGTCTGCTGCTGCTGGCCCGCCGCTGGCGTGCCGCCGCCCTCGCCACCGTCGTGACCTGCGCGGCGACCGGCCTCGCCGCCCTGGTGGCTCCGAACGCCTCGCGCTTCTACTGGACCGAGGCCCTGTGGGACACCAAGCGGGTGGGTCGTCTCGACTACGTCTCCAACCAGTCCCTGCAGGGCGTCCTCGCCCGCCTCGGCGTGACCGACCGTCCCGTCTGGGCGGCGGCGGTGCTGCTGGTCCTCTGCGTCTGGGCGCTCCGCACCCGCCGCGCCCTCACCTGCGACGACTGGCCGGCGGCGTTCGCCCTCACCGGCCTGACCGCGTGTCTGGTCAGCCCGATCACCTGGGTGCATCACCTGGTGTGGCTGCTGCCGTCCTTCGCCGTCCTGGTCCGCGCCGGACACCCGCGGATCGCGGGCGCCCTGTACGCGGTGCTGTGCACCAGCGTGGTGTGGCTGTGGTTCCACGACGCGTCCGGCATCGACGGGTTCCTCGGCAGCAACACCTACGCCTGGATCACCCTCGGCCTGCTGTTGTGGCTGCCGGTCGGTCAACTCCCGTCCACGGGCTCGCCTTTGACCCGCAGCACCAAGGCCACCGCTCCCGCGCCGAGCGCCGCGGCACCGGAGATGGCGCCCGTCTCCGCCCACCCGCGCCCGCGTTCCACGGGAGAGGCCACGGGAACCGGGACGGACGCCGGGCGCGGCGTGACCCGCAGCCCGTCCAGCGACCCGACCGGCGCCACCCGCCCGGCCGCCCCGAACCCCCAGTCGAGCAGCTCCCGCGCCTCCTCGTAGACGGTGAACCCGCCGCCCGTCTGCGGGTTCATCACCGTCACGACCAGCGTGCGTCCGCCCCGGCGGGCGGCGGCGACCAGGGTGTTGCCGGCATGTGTGGTGTATCCGTTCTTGATGCCGATCAGTCCCGGATAGCGCGCCACGCCGTCCGCGCCGCTCAGCAGCCGATTGGTGTTCCGGATCCCGTACGACGATCCGTCCCCGGCGGGGAAGAGTGCCTGGGCCGTGCCGCAGTACCGCGCGAAGTCCGCGTTGCGCAGTCCGGCCCGGCCGAACACCGCCAGGTCGTACGCCGACGAGACCTGCCCGGGTGTGTCGTAGCCGTCCGGCGAGCGCACCTGGGTGTCCAGTGCGCCCAGGGCGCGCGCCTTGGCCTGCATCCGCTCGGCGGTCACCCGCCAGCCGCCGTTGAGCGCGGCCAGGACGTGCACGGCGTCGTTGCCGGAGTTCAGGAAGACCCCGCGCCACAGGTCGGCGACCTCGTAGGTGCGCCCCGGGGCGACACCGACCATGCTGCTGCCCGGCCCGATGCCCGCCAGTTCCTCCTCGCTCACCGTGTGCCGGACACCGGCCGGCAGGGTCGGCAGCACGGTGAGGGCGAACAGGGTCTTCAGCGTGCTGGCGGGCGGCAGCCCGCGATGCGCGTCGTGGGCGGCCAGCACCTCGCCGCTGTCCGCGTCGGCCACCAGCCACGACAGCGCGGAGACGTCCGGGAGGCGGGGTACCCCGCGCGGGGCCCGGACCAGTGTGCCGGACCGGTAGAGGAGCGACGGCTGCGGCATCGCCGCCCGGGTGGAGCCGTTCGGCGTGGGCTGCGCGCCTGCGGCCACCGCGACGGGGCCGAACGCCAGGACACTCGCCGCGCAGAGCGCGCAGGCCGTGACGCCGGCCCGGGAAGAGAATCCGATGGTCATACTTATCAACGTAGGAATCGATCGTCCGGACGCGCCGATGACCGGGCCGGACGGGGTGCGCCAGCACCCGTATGCCGCAGCGTGTGTCCGTCGGCGGCTCGGCCTCGCGGCCGTCACGGGTCACTCGGCACGCAGTGTCGGCTGGACGCGCCGCAGGAAGGTCGCGTTGTCGGGAGTGGTCCGCAGGTGCTCCAGGAGGGTCTCCAGACCGCCCTGGGCGTCGCGGGTCTGCAGGGCGCGCCGCAGGCCACGGACGGTGGTCAACTCGGCCGGGGAGAGCAGGAGTTCCTCGCGGCGGGTGCCTGAGGGGGTGATGTCGACGGCCGGGAAGACACGCCGCGAGGCGAGTTCGCGGCTGAGGCGGAGCTCCATGTTGCCGGTGCTCTTGAGCTCCTCGAAGAAGTAGTCGTCGGCCCGCGAGCCGGTCTCCACCAGGGCGGTGGCCAGGATCGTGAGCGAGCCGCCCTCCTCGGCCAGCCGCGCGGCACCGAAGAACCGCTTCGGCCCGAGCAGCGCGCCCGCGTCCACACCGCCGCTGAGGGTACGGCCGCCGGAGGAGGCCGCGTTGTTGTGCGCCCGGCACAGCCGGGTCAGGGAGTCGAGCAGGATGACGACGTCCTCGCCCGCCTCCACCAGCCGCTTGGCCCGCTCGATGACGAGCTCGGCGAGGGCGATGTGCTGCTTGGCCGCCCGGTCGAAGGTGGAGGCGTACACCTCGCCGCGCACCGAGCGGCGCATCTCGGTGACCTCCTCGGGGCGTTCGTCGAGGAGTACCACCATCAGGCGGCACTCGGGGTGGTTGCCGGCGACGGCGGCCGCGATCTGCTGGAGCAGCACGGTCTTGCCGGTCTTGGGGGGTGCCACGATCAGCCCGCGCTGACCCTTGCCGACGGGTGCGAGCAGGTCGGCGATCCGGCCCGTGAGCCCGGACGCCGGGTGTTCCAGGCGCAGGCGCTGATGGGGGTGGAGCGGGGTGAGGTCGCGGAAGTGACGGCGGCCGCGCAGGTCGTCGGGCGTGCGCCCGTTGACCCGTGCGACCTCGGTCAGGGCGCGCCGGCCGTCCCGTACGCCTTCGACGAGGTCGCCCCTGCGCAGGCCGTGACGGCGGATCAGCGCGGGGGAGACGGGCAGGTCGGAGGGCGAGGCGAGAAGGGTCTCGGCGCGCAGGTGCCCCTTGCCGCCCGCGTCGATGTCGAGGACACCGGTGACGATCTGGGCCTGGGGCTCCTGCCGGACCGGGGGGTGTTCGAGAGTGGTGGTCATGGTGGGGGTCCTTTCGAGGACGGATGGCATGAGACATGCGGAAGGAAGGGGTGGAAGCCGCGACGGGAAGGCGGACAGCGCCTTCGGCGGCGGGAACAGCGCCTCGGGTACGGCACGGCCGTACCGGTCACGAGGTGGTGCTGGAGAGCCGGTGCGCCGGCCGGGAGACGGCGGGCGGAGCGGCGAACTGAGAGGGAACCGGCACCGGCGCCCACGACAGGGGGCGAACTCAGGTGCTAGCAGGAAGGTACCACAGGGGGTGCGGCCGTAAACCGGTCAGCGGGAGGCGAGCAGACCGTACAGGAGCGGAATCCGCGGCTCCGGCAGGCGCCACCAGCCGGACGCCGTGCGGACCATCTGCGGCCAGCGTGGCCAGGGAAGTTCCTCGCTCTCCCTGAGGCGCCGGATGGTCAGTCCTGCGATGGTCAACGCGTTGATGACCTCGCCTATTCCGTGCATCCACTCGTAACTGTCCGTGGCGCCCTCGACCGCCGGGCCGTCGGTGTAGGTGTGCGTCGCGTCCCGGTGCACGGCGCCGCTGCCGCCCAGGTAGTCGTGGCGCAGCAGCAGCTCGGGGCCCTCGCCCGGGGCGGGCTTGGGGCCCAGCGAGTTGAGCAGCGGGTGGAACTCCATGATGTACAAGTGGCCGCCGGGGCGCAGAAGTCGGGCGACGACCTCGGCCCACCGCTCGAGGTCCGGGAGGTAGCACAGGGCGCCCTTGCCGGTGTACACGACGTCGAACTGCCGTCCGTCCAGCGCCTGTTGGGCGTCGTACACATTGGCCTGTACGTAGTCCACGGGCACGCCCGCCCGCGCCGAGACGTCCCGGGCGGCGGCCACCGACGCCGCGGAGAAGTCGAGGCCGACGGCACGGGCACCGCGCTGGGCGAAGGCGATCGTCTCGGTGCCGAGATGACACTGGAGGTGCAGTACGTCACGGCCGGACAGTTCGCCGAGATCGTCCCACTCGAAGGGGGCGAACCAGCGCGCCGGGTCGAGGTCCTGGTCGAGACCGTAGAACCGGCTGGCGAGGTGGACGGGGGTGCGGGCGTCCCAGTTGGCCTGGTTGGCCCGCATGAACCGCGCGTGCTCGTCGGTGGTCATGCGGACATCCAACCGCAGCCCGGCCCCGGTCGGCGTCCGACGCCCGCATACCAGCCATACGAACGCCCGCTTGACCGGTTTCTTCTCGAGCAGGCGGGCAAGTTCAGCGGCGAGGGCCCGGGATGGACGCGCCGCGGGTCCGTCGGCCGTCGTCGACGCCGGAGCGACAGTGCGGGGGCGGCCGCGCGGACAGAGCGGGAGGCCGGTGCCCGGTGCCCCGGCCTCCTCGCGCGCGGACGCGTCAGGCGTTGGGGTCGAAGGGGATTCCGGCGGGCATGGAGTGGGCCAGGGCGTACTGGAAGTCGCCGTCCTTGATCTTGATCGTGGCGGCGCCGAAGTCTGCGCTCAGCAGCTTGTCGCGGAAGCCTGCCGGATAGCCGTTCCAGCCGACCAGATGGGGATAGAACCAGCCGCCGGTGGCGTTCTCCGGCGGTTCGTCGTTGGCGTTGGCGAAGCGGAAGCAGTGCGTGGAGACGCCGTCCTTGTGGTAGACGACCTTCGGGTGGGTGCCGTCGAAGCGCACCGCCGAGCGGGCCGCCACTTGGTAGCCGCTGTGCTGCGACACCGACACGTACTGGACCTGGTCGTCGCTGATCCACACCACGACGTGTTCCCAGTCGTGCCGGTGGCCGATGGCCGCGGGACCGAGCGTCGCCTGGTCCTTCTCGAAGTAGCTGGCGTACACCACCGCGCACCAGCCGTTGTCGCACTTCTCGCGTGAGTAGGTGTTGGCGTTGGCCAGTTGGGCGTAGTCGTGGCAGTGGCCGTTGACGTCACCGCCGAGTTTGAGGCCCGGGTTGATGGTGCCGGCGGCGCCGATGGCGGCGGTGGCGTAGCAGCCGTCCTTGTCGTAGTCGTAGGCCGGGGAGAAGCTCTGTTCCAGGCCGTCGGCGTTCTGCGGCAGCAGCTGCAGGACGTCGGCTCGGGCGCTGGTCGGGATCGCGAGGAGGAGTGTCAGGGCGCCGAGGGCGCTGAGGAGGACCTTGGTGGGGGGCACAGGTCCAGACCATGACATTCTGGCGTGTGCGCGTCAAGGCTTGAGGAAAGTCGTAAAGTTGAACTTCGACTGCGGGAGGTCGGCCGGGCATGAGGTGGACGGGCGCGCGCTACACGGACAAGCCGACGGTCGAGGTGCGGACCTGGATCGCCGCCCCGCCCGAGCGGGTGTGGGCGCTGGTGCGTGACATCGGCCTGATGCCGGGCATGAGCGACGAACTCCAGTCGGTGGAGTGGCTCGACGGTGCCGGGGAGCCCGCAGTCGGAGCCCGGTTCCTCGGCCGCAACCGGCACGAGGCCTTCGGCGAGTGGACCACCACCTCGTACGTCATCGAGTGCGAACCGTGCCGCGTCCTCGCCTGGGCGGTGCACAACCCCGACCGCCCGTCGGCGGTCTGGCGCTTTCGTCTGCACCCCGGCGACGGCGGCACCGAGCTGTCGCAGTGGATGCAGATGGGCCCCGGCCGCTCCGGACTGTCCGCGGCGATCGACCGCATGCCGGAGAAGGAACAGAAGATCGTGTTCGTACGGCTGCGGGAGCTGGAGCAGGCCATGACCACCACACTGCGTCACCTCAAGAACCGTGCGGAGAACGGCTGATGCGCACGGCGACCACGATCGAGGCCTCCGGCGGTCAACACTGGTCGGAGCAGGCCGACTTCGTCGTGGAGGCGGAGAAACTCGGCCTGGACGTCTGCTGGGTGGCCGAGGCCTGGGGCTCCGACGCGCCCTCCGCGCTCGGCTACTACGCCGCGCTGACCGACCGGATGCTGCTGGGCTCCGGTGTCCTGCAGCTCGGCACCCGCACGCCGGTCGCCGTCGCCCAGATCGCGATCACCCTGGCCAACCTCTCCGGCGGACGCTTCCTGCTCGGCCTCGGCGCCTCCGGCCCGCAGGTGATCGAGGGACTGCACGGGGTGCCGTTCGCCCGTCCGCTGGCCCGTATGCGGGAGACCGTCGAGATCGTGCGCCGCGTCTTCGACGGCGGCAGACTGTCGTACCAGGGGAGCCAGTTCAGCATCCCGCTGCCCGGTGGCGACGCAGTCCCCATGCGTCTGTCGACCCGGCCCGAACACCCCGTCCCCGTCCACCTCGCCGCCCTGTCGCCCGCCATGCTGCGGCTGACGGGTGAGGTCGCCGACGGCTGGCTCGGCACCAGCTTCGTGCCCGAGGGCGCGGCCGGGGCGTACTTCGCCCACCTCGACGAAGGACTGGCCCGGGCCGGACGCAACCGCGCCGACCTCGACGTATGCCAGGGCGCCGAGGTCGCCTTCGCACCCGACGAGGCCGCCCTCGGCGCGCTGACCGCCCGCCGGAAGAAGGAACTCGCCTTCAGCCTCGGCGGCATGGGCTCCGCCTCGACCAACTTCTACAACGCCGCCTACAGCCGCCAGGGCTGGGCGGAGGTGGCCGCCGAGGTGCGGGAGCGCTGGCAGGCCGGCGACCGGGACGGCGCGGCCGGCCTCGTCACCGACGAGATGGTGCTCGCCACGACCCTCATCGGCACCGAGCCGATGGTGCGCCGACGGCTGCGCGTGTGGCGGGACGCGGGCGTGACCACCGTACGGTTGTATCCGGCCGGGACGACCCTGCACGAGCGGCTGGCGACGCTGGGGCGGGCGATCGAGCTGGTACGGGAGGTCGACGGCGCGTCGTGAGCGGGACCGAGGAATCCGTCCGGCAGGGTGTCGATTCGCTCCGCCCCCGTTCGTCGGTGGGGTGCAGACAGCTCTGACGACCGGGAGGAACCATGAAGTACATGCTGCTCGTCTGCGGCGACGACACCGCCGACGCCTCGGGCATGGCACCCGTCGAACCCTGGGTGGAGGAACTCGGCGACCGCGGTGCCCGGCTGCACGGCCACCGGCTCGCCCTGCCCGCCGAGGCGGTCACCGTCCGGGTGCGCGGCGGCGAGGTGCTGCGCACGGACGGCCCGTTCGCGGAGACCAAGGAGTACGTCGCCGGCTACGACATCCTCGAGTGCGACAGCCTGGAGGAGGCCGTCGAGGCGGCGGCCCGGCACCCGGTCGCCACCATCGGGGCCATGGAGGTACGGCCCTTCTGGCCCATGTGGGACGAGGAGGACCCCGAGACCGCGATCCGCGCCCTCGACACCCGCCTGACCGAGGCCCACCGCGAGCGGGACATCGACGGGGTGCTGGCCTGCTACGCCCCGGACGCCGACGTCTTCCATCTCACCGGCGGGCACGAGCGACAGGGCCTCGACGCCTTCCGCAAGGCCCTGCAGGACGTGTTCGCGTCCGGGCCCGTGACCCGCGAGGTGCTGGAGTTGCGCGTCCACGTGGATGAGAGCATCGGCTTCGCCCACTCCCTCGTACGGCTGACGGGCACCCGCGCCGACGGCACCCCCTACTCCGACACCCTGCGCGTGATCACCGGTTACCGTGACCTCGGACTGCGCCGGCTGATCACCCACGAGCAGGCCGTGTCCCTGAGGGAGGCGTGATGAAGTACGCCCTGCTGTTCTCCTCGCCCGTCCGGGGGGAGGAGCGGAGCCCGGCCGAGCACGCCGAGGACCCGCGGTTCGCCGCCTACTTCGCCGAGGTGCGGGCGGGCCGGGTCACCGGCGGGGCACGGCTGCGGCCGCCCGCCGACGCCACCACCGTGCGCGTGCGGGACGACGAGATCCTGCTCAGCGACGGCCCCTTCGCGGAGACCAAGGAGTACCTCGCGGGCATCGCGTTCATCGACGTGGCCGACCTCGACGAGGCCGTCGCCCTCGCCGCGAAGCACCCGGCGGCCGCCGACGGCGGCGCGGTCGAGGTACGGCCGGTCTGGGAGTGAGCTCCACGGACGGGATCGAGGAGGCCGTCGCCGCCGCCTTCCGGGAGGAGTGGGGCCAGGTCGTCGCCACCCTGATCCGGGTGACCGGCGACTGGGACCTCGCCGAGGAGTGCGCGCAGGACGCCTTCGCCCAGGCCCTCGACCGGTGGCGGCGCGACGGGATCCCGCGCCGCCCCGGTGCCTGGCTGACGACGACCGCCCGCAACCGCGCTCTCGACGTGCTGCGCCGGGAGGCGGTGGGGGCGGCGAAACTGCGGGAGGCGGCCGTGCTGGCGCGCGACGAGACGTCGTACGACGACGGGGACGACAGCGGTGTCCAGGACGACCGGCTGCGGCTGATCTTCACCTGCTGCCATCCCGCCCTGCCCATCGAGGCCCGGGTCGCGCTCACCCTGCGCACCCTCGCCGGGCTGACCACAGCGGAGATCGCCCGTGCCTTCCTCGTCCCCGAGGCGACGATGGCGCAGCGACTGGTGCGCGCCAAGCGCAAGATCCGCAACGCCGGGATCCCCTACCGGGTACCGCCCGCGCACCTGTTGCCCGAGCGCACGACGGGTGTGCTCGGCGTGCTGTACCTGCTGTTCAACGAGGGGTACGCCGCCTCGTCCGGCGCCGATCTGGTCCGCAGGGACCTGTGCGCCGAGGCCGTCCGCCTCGCCCGTCTGCTGGCCCGGCTCATGCCCGACGAACCCGAGGCGCTCGGCCTGCTCGCCCTCCTGCTGCTGCACGACGCCCGCCGGCACACGCGCGTGGACGCCTCCGGCGAACTGGTCACTCTGGAGGACCAGGACCGCACCGCCTGGGACCGCGCCGAGATCGAGGAGGGCACCGCCCTGCTGGAGACGGCCCTGCGCCGCGGCCGCCCCGGCGCCTACCAGATCCAGGCAGCCATCGCCGCCTGCCACGCCACCGCCGCCACGGCCGAGGACACCGACTGGGCGGACATCGCCGGCCTCTACGGCGAACTGGTCCGCTTCGTGCCCTCCACCGTCGTCCGCCTCAACCGCGCCGTGGCCGTCGGCATGTCCGAGGGTCCCGACGCCGGACTCGCCCTCGTCGCCGAACTGGAACGCGAGGGCGATCTGGCCGGCTACCACCTCCTGCCCGCCACCCGCGCGGACCTGCTGCGGCGCAGCGGCCGCCGCACCGAGGCGGCCGAGGCCTACGCGGAGGCGCTTCAGCTGGTGGAGAACGACGCCGAGCGGAGATTCCTGCAGAAACGGCTCGCGGAGTGTCGATCGGCGTAGGCGCCGTTCGTCGGTGGGGTGAAACCACCCCACGGCACCGGAGGCCCCGATGACCACTCGCCGCACACTCCGCCAGATCCTGACAGCGTTCCTGCGCGCATCCGACAGCCCCGGCACCCCCGACGTCTGGCTGGCCGGCCTGCGGCTGGGAGGCTGACCGTGGGCCGCCGCCGGTACGCCCTCGCCCTGCTCTGCGTCGCCGGGTTCATGGTGATCCTGGACGCGCAGATCGTCCTGCTCGCCCTGCCGTCCGTCACGGCCGGCCTCGGTCTGTCCGCGGACGGCGCCCAGTGGGTGATGAGCGCCTATCTGCTGACCTTCGGCGGGCTGCTGCTCCTCGGCGGCCGCACCGCCGACCTGCTGGGCCGCCGCCGGGTCTTCATGACCGGCACCCTGCTGTTCGGACTGTCCTCCCTGCTGTGCGGGCTGGCCTGGACGGGCTCAGTGCTGGTCGCCGCCCGCGCCGTACAGGGCGTGTCGGCCGCCGTCATGGCGCCGAGCGCGCTGTCCCTGCTGGTGAGCACCTTCGCGGAGGGGCCCGAACGCAACAGGGCGCTCGCCGTCTGGTCCGGCAGCGGAGGCTTCGGCGCCACCGCCGCCCTCCTGATCGGCGGCCCCCTCACCGACGTCCTCGGCTGGCGGTGGGTGTTCTTCCTCAACGTGCCCGTCGCCCTGGCGCTGCTCGCCCTGACCCCGGCCCTGCTGAGCGAGAGCCGCTCGGCGGAACGCGCCCGCTCCTACGACCCGGCCGGCGCCCTCACCGCCACCGCGGCGCTCGTCGCCTGCGTGTACGCCGTCGTCCAGGCGCCGACGGCGGGCTGGCTGTCGGTGCGCACGAGCGGACTGCTGGCCGCCGCCGTCGTCCTCGCCGCCCTCTTCCTCCGCGCGGAGGCCGGGTCCCCGGCACCCCTCGTGCCGCTGTCCCTGCTGCGCGCCCGCACCGTCAGCGGCGGCAACCTGGTGGTGTTCCTGCTCGGCGCGAGCGCCTTCGGGATGTCGTACACGCTGTCCCGGTACGGCCAGGGCGTCCTCGGCTACTCGCCGCTGCTGTTCGGTCTGTGCAACGTCGTGATGCCCCTCGGCGCGGTCGTCGGCTCCTACGCCGGGCAGGCCCTGGTCACCCGCGTCGGCGCCCGCCCGGTCGCGGTCGGCGGGCTGGCGCTGGTCGGCACGGGAAGCCTGCTGCTGTCCCGGATCCCGGTCGACGGCGGCTTCGTCCGCGATCTGCTGCCGGGGCTGCTGCTCTTCGGTCCGGGGCTCGGCGCCTGCGCGGTGGCCGGTTCGATCGCCGCCCTCACCGGTGTCGGGGCGCGGGAGTCGGGGGTGGCCTCCGGCATCAACACCGCGGCTTTCCAGATCGGCGGGGCCTTCGGTGTCGCGGTGGTCACCTCCGTCGCCCTGTCCCACACGGGTGGACCCGGACCCGCCGGCCTGACGGCGGGCTACCGCGCCGGGTTCACGGCCTGCGCCCTGCTGGCGACGGCGGGCCTGGCCTGCGCCACCGCCCTCCTCGGCGCGTCCCGTCGCCGGGGTGCCGTCCGGGCCGTGGCCGTCACACGCCGTCGAGTGCGTTCGTGATCGGCGGCAACGTCCCTGCCCCCGACCTGCTCAACAGCCATGTCGGCGACACCGGTGCCGACGGCTACGGCATGTACGCGATCGGCGACGCCGACCGTCCTCGCGCTCACCCGGCACGTCCTACACCGGTGCCCTCGTCCTCACCGTGGCCCGAGGTCAGGAGGCGGAGGCGGACCGCGCCTCCGCCTCCTTCGCGATCTCCTCGAACCGGGCGCCCATCGCCGCCGCCAGCGCCTGGGCACCCGACAACGGCCGCACCATCACGGTGAGTTCGTCGATCAGGCCGTTGTCGTCCAGGTGGATGAAGTCGCAGCCCGTCAGCTCCCGGTCGCCCACGCGCGCGGTGAAGACCAGGGCGTGGTCGCGGCCGTCGGTTCCGCCGCTGAGCTCGCGCTCGTAGCGGAAGTCGTCGAAGACCTGGGAGACCGCGCGCAGGATCGCCGCGGTGATCGCCTTGCCCGGATACGGCTTGAAGACCACCGGGCTGGTGAACACGACGTCCTCCGCCAGCAGCGCCTCGACGGCATCGAGATCGCCGGCCTCGACCGCCTCGCGGAACGCTCGCATCGGATCACCTCATAGTCAATTAGTTGAGTAGGTGAGGATGAGGGTAATCAGCCGCCGCGACCCTGTCCACTAGGCTGACGTGGGTGTTCAGCCCTGAAGGCCCCAGCCTGCGAGAACTCGCCGTCCAGGCCCTGTCCTCCGTGGAGCGGGGATACGACCTGCTCGCTCCGAAGTTCGACCACACCCCCTTCCGGACGCCCGACTCCGTGCTCGAGGCCGTCGCCTCGGCGCTGGCGCGGACGGGACCCTTCGACGACGGACTCGACCTGTGCTGCGGCACGGGCGCGGGCATCGACGTGCTGGCGCGGGTGTGCCGGCGCAGTGTCACCGGGGTCGACTTCAGCGCGGGGATGCTGGCGGTGGCGCGGGAACGGGTCCGCCCGGCCGGTTCGCGGGTGGCCTGGGTGCGTGCGGACGCCCGCACGCTGCCGTTCCGGTCCGCCTTCGACCTCGTGGTCAGCTTCGGGGCGTTCGGGCACTTCCTGCCACAGGAGGTGCCGGGGCTGTTCGCCGAGGTCCACTCGGTGCTGCGGCCGGGCGGGTGTTTCGCGTTCCCCGTCCTGGCCCCGCCCCGGCCCTCGTCGCCCGCGTACTGGATGCTGCTGGGTTTCGACGCGGTGATGCGGGTGCGCAACGCCGTGTGGCGTCCACCGTTCGTCATGTACTACCGGGCCTTCCGGCTGGCGGACGTACGGCGGGAGTTGGAGCGCGCCGGATTCGTCGTCGAGTTGCGGGCGCTGGAGGAGTTCGGGCGGCGGAGCGACGGCAGCCCGCGGGTGCGGATGGTCGTCGCCCGGCGCCCGCTGTCCTCGCTCAGCCCGCGGCCGGAAGCATGAACTCGTAGACCAGGGCGTCCTGTTGGGCGTCCACCAGCAGGTCCGTGATCTCCAGTGGCCGCGCGTACTGGTCGTGCACGCGCCGTGTCACCCGGACCGAGGGGGTGTTCGCGAGCGGGGTGATGGCGTCCCGGTGGTGCAGGGTCAGGCCGGCTTTGCGCATCCACTCGTAGGCGCGGTGCAGTTGGGCCGAGGATGCGCCGTCGGCGCGGTCGCGGTAGCGGGCCAGTTCCTCGACCTCCGCCAGGGCGACCGCGGAGAACGACGTCACCGCCGTACGCCGTCCGCGGCCGTCGGCGCCCGTGGACTCGTAGCGGTGCACCAGGGTCGGGTGCTGCGGGGCGAGGCCGAGGGCCTCGGCGTGCTCGGGCGGGGGCGCCTCCCAGGTGACCGTGGCCCGGTCCACGGCGCGCGGGTCCGCGGCCCGGGCGCCGACCGGGAAGGCGGGCGTGGAGGGGGTCTCCACCGGCAGGCCCGGCAGCGTGGCGTGGCTGCCGCGCCGGTCGGTGCAGACCAGTCCGTCACGGCGCAGCACCTCCAGCGCCTGCCGGACCGTCTCCCTGCTGACCTCGAAATGTGCGGCCAACCGCCGTTCGCTCGGCAGCCGTTCGCCGGGTGGGATCGTGCCGTCGCGCAACTCGCCGAGCAGTCGGGTCGCTACACGCCAGTACAGCGGCTGCTGTTCGGTGACCGGATGGTCGGTGCGGGCCATGCCGCGCCTCCTGTTGGTGACATGCCGTAGCCGTGCGGGCTCAGTGCGCCACCAGATCTAGCATTGGTCTAAACCAGCAGGGAAGGGCGGGCGGCCGGTTCGGCCGAAACCGGCCCGCCCGCACCGGCGTTCACAGAGCGCTGTACAGGGCCTCGATCAGCGCCATCTTCCGTGGGTCGTTGGCGATCTGAGGCCCCATCCGGTTCATCACATAGCCGAGCGACACCCCGGCCTCCGGGTCCGCGAGTCCGCACGAGCCGCCGAACCCGTCGTGTCCGAAAGCACGCGGGTTGGGGCCGTAGGAGCCGTTGTCGCCGCTCAGCCACAGACCGAGCCCGATCTCCGTCTCGGCGTCGAGGCCGGCCCCCAGCACCAGGTCGCGGCAGCTGCCCTGCCCCTCACGCACCCGCTCGGCCGCCTCGGGGGACAGGACGCGACGGCCGGCGTACGTCCCCCTGCCCGCGAAGATCCCGTACAGCGCGGCGACCGCCCGCGCCGTGCCGTGCCCGTTCGCGGCCGGGATCTCCGCGGCCCGCCATGCGGGCGAGTTGGCCTCGTCCGCACCCACCACCGGATTGGCCAGAGCCGCCAGTGCCGCGGGCGTCAACTGACTGAAGATCGCGGCCTGTTCGCTGCTCGAGGCGACCGGCGGATGCACCAGCTCGGCCGCCCTGGCCGCCTCCCGCTCCGGCAGCCCGATGGTGAAGTCGATCCCGAGCGGGCCGGTCACCTCGCGGGCGAGGAAGGCGCCGGGCAGCTGTCCCGAGACCCGCCGGACCACCTCGCCGACCAGGAAGCCGTACGTGAACGCGTGGTACCCGGACGCGGTCCCCGGCTCCCACCAGGGTTCCGTCGCCGCGAGCCGCCCGGTCGTGAACTCCCAGTCGTAGAGCTGCTCGACCGAGTGCGGCTCACGCAGCCCGGACAGTCCGGCCCGGTGCGAGAGCAGATGCCGTACGAGCACCTCCTCCTTGCCGGCCGCGGCGAACTCGGGCCAGTACTTGGCCACCGGCGCGTCGAGGTCGAGCAGGCCCCGGTCGGCGAGGATGTGCGCGCACAGCGCCGTCGGGCCCTTGGTGGTCGACCACACGTTGACCAGGGTGTCCCGCTCCCAGGGCCGGGTGCGGTCCGCGTCCGCCCAGCCGCCCCACAGGTCCACCACGACCTCGCCGCCGACGCTCACCGCGACCGCGGCGCCCAGTTCGCCCCGTTCCCCGAAGTTCTCCTCGAACGCCGTCCGCACCGCCGCGAACCGCTCGTCGCAGTAACCGACCACACCTGGCTCGTGCTCCGCCATGGGGCCCTCCGTCGTCCGCCGGAACCCCGGGCCGCACCGTCGCGACCCGGGCGTCCTGAACGTACCGACTGGTCGGACTGGAGGGAAGGTCAGAGAAGGAACAGCTTGTCCTCCGGTTCCCGGTGACCGTCCGCGCCGTGCCAGTAGTCCCGGGTCTCGACCGCGAGGCCGTCGGCGTCGAACCGTACGAACACGCAGCCCGCGAGGGTGGACGGCACCCCGTCCTCCTCGCTCAGCACCCGGAACTCGGCGACCGCGATCCCCTCCTGGCCGACCACGGGCGGCGAGAACCGTACGTCCCTCACCCGCTCCCGCTCGAACGACCAGCGCAGATAGGCGGCGAGCTCGGCCCGCCCGCGGTGCGGCTCGCGGAAGGGCATCGAGCGGTGGACGCAGTCCCCGGCGTACAGGCCGAGGAGCGCGTCCACGTCGTGCGCGGCCCATCCGCGCTCCCAGACCCGTACGAACCGCTCGGCGGCCTCACGCGTGTCCACGGCCGGCTTCCTCAGGCATACGACCGCAGCCAGCGCAGCTTCGTCGCCTCCTGGTAAGGCCCGCCGCCCTCGTGGTCGTTGAAGTCGTACACCTCGATCGTCCTGTCCTCGTGGCCCCAGGCGTTGAAGGCCGCGAAAACGGTCGAGGGCGGGCAGGTCTGGTCCTCCAGGGCCGCCGAGAACAGCGCCGGCGCGCGGCCGCGGGCGGCGAAGTGGACGCCGTCGAAGTAGGACAGGGTGCGCAGGGCGTCCTCGGAGCGGCCGCGGTGCGTCTTGAGGAACAGGCCGATCTCCCGGTAGGGGTGACGGTCCGTCAGCGTCGCGGCACGTGGGTAGTCGCACAGGAACGGCACGTCCGGGGCCGCCGCCACCAGGTCGGGGACCAGACCGGCGACGGCGATGGTGATGCCGCCGCCCTGGCTCGCGCCGAGCGCGGCCGTGCGGGAGGCATCGGTCAGCGGGTGGGAGCGGGCCGCCTCGACGGCACGGACCGCGTCGGTGAACACCCGGCGGTAGTAGTAGTTCTCCGGCGCGTCGATACCGCGGGTCATGAAGCCCGGGTAGGCGGGCGCGCCGCCCACCGGGTCCGCGGTGCCGCCCCCGCCGCCCCAGGCGCTGCCCTGTCCGCGGGTGTCCATCACGAAGTGCGCCCGGCCGGTGGACGCCCACAGCAGATGCTCGTGCGGCAGGCCGCGTCCGCCGCCGTACCCGATGAACTCCACCACCAGCGGCAGGGGTTCGGACGCGCCGGCGGGCAGCGTCAGCCAGCCCTTCACCGGGTGCCCGCCGAATCCGGCGAACGTCACGTCGTACACCTCGACCGTCGTCAGCCCGGTGTCGACCGGCTCGAAGCGGGCGTCCAGGTCGTGCTCGCGGGCCTCCTGCAGGGTCTTGGACCAGAACGCGTCGAAGTCCTCGGGCTCGACGGACGCGCTGCGGTACTCGTGGAGTTCGTCGAGGGGGAGGTCGAACAGGGCCATGTAGGACCGCCTTCGCATAGGGGCCGTGCGGATGATCAACACCGTACGTGTGCGATCGGACGACTGGCCAGATCTTTCCCGGACTGCGCCCGCGTGATCACTTCCGCACAGCGGCCGTCACGGTCCGCCCGCCTGGCGGCGGGTCCACTGCGGCTCCGTGCGGGCCCATTCCCTCTCCCACTCGGTCAGCCGGTGGCCGATGGCCACGCGCCGCACGACGGCGTTGCCGAGGAGGATCACCGCGACCGCGCCGCCCGCGGCACAGACGCCCATGGTGACGGTGTGCTGCCAGATCTGCGTCCGGCCCGGCGGCGGACCCACCGGCCGGTTGCGGGCGTCGAACCACACCTCCACCGTCTCCCCGTGCCGCGTGCCCGCGGGAACGCGCGCCTCGGTGGTGTGCGGCCCGGTGACGGGGTCCGTCCAGCGCACGGTCACCAGGAACGAGTGCTCCCGGCCGCCCTGCACCGCCGGCGCCCGCTCGGGCGTCGCGCCGACGACCACCACACGCGTCCGATGCCGGTCCGCGCGCTCCGCCGCGGCCGCGGCCTCGGCCCGGTCGTGCGCCCACCAGCCCGTGACGGCCCCCGCGAGCGGCGCTCCGACGAACAGCAGGAGCGCGACGACCAGCGCCGTCCACGCCTCCACCACGTCCGACCGGCGCCGCAGCGGATTGCGCCGCCAGCGCCAGCCGCGCACCCGGGTCCGCATGTCGACCTCCTCGCCGTCACCGAAACCGGAGGGGCCATACGTTCAGCCGCACCTGCTTGGTCCGTATTGTCCCCCCGGACCGTGTACGCGCGCGAGTGCCCATGAGAACCGGGTACCCACAGCCTCGAAGATCGCTCCCCGTGAACGGCCGGTGACGGCCCCGGTGTCCGGCCGTCAGCCGAAGCGTTCGATGCGGATCCGGTCCACCGGCTGGCCCGCCTCGACCAGCAGGCGCGAGGCGTGCTCCGCGAAGGAGTTCGAGCCGCACACATAGGCCTCCCATCCACCGTCGGGCGGCTCGGCCAGGAGCGGCGCCACATGTGCGGCGGCCATACGTCCCACCGCCACGCCCCGCGGTGCGCGGCGCGTGAACACGGGCGTCGTCTCGGCGCCCAACTCCCGTGCGTAGACGAGCTCCTCCGGGCTGCGCGCGGACACCAGCAGCCGCAGCGGCACGTCGAGGCCGCGCGCCCGGTGGTGCCGGACCATCGACATCAGCGGAACGACCCCGGAGCCCGCGCCGATGAGCAGGGCGGGCCGGTCGCCGGGCCAGGCGAAGAACCCGCTCACCGGACCGCGCACCTCCACCACGTCGCCCGGCTCGGCCACCGTGTGGAACCAGCCGGAGACCTCGCCGCCCTCCACGTGGTCCAGGGTCAGCTCGATGTGCCCGCTGTCGTCCGGCGCGGAGGCGATCGAGTAGTGGCGCTGGGCCGCATAACCGTCCTCGGCGGTCAGCCGCAGCATCAGGTGCTGTCCCGGGAGGTGCCCCGGCCAGGCGGGCACCGAGAACCGGAACGTCGAGACGTACGGCGTCTCACAGCGGACCTCGGTCAGGGTGGCCGTCTGCCAGACCGCGGCGGCCTGGCCGCTCACGGCGATACGGCCGGGCACGGCGAAGCGGGTCGGGGGAGTGAAGGCGGGAGAAGGGGTCGCCGGCGAGGAAGGGGCCTTTTCCGAGGAAGGCGTCGCCGCGGTCGTCTGCTCAGTCACCGGAGTACCGCTGCTCCTCCCACGGGTTGCCGCGCTCGTGGTAGCCGTTCCGCTCCCAGAAACCCGGCTCGTCGTGGTCGAGAAGCCGGATGCCCGCGATCCACTTGGCGCTCTTCCAGAAGTACAGGTGCGGCACCAGCAGCCGTGCCGGCCCGCCGTGCTCGGGAGCGAGCGGCTCGCCCTCGTACGTGAACGCGATCCAGGCCCGGCCGCCGGTGAGGTCCGCGAGCGGCAGGTTCGCGGTGTACCCGGTGTGCGAGTAGGCGACGGCATGGGTGGCGGACGCCTGGGGCCGCACCACGTCCAGGAAGGCGTCCAGCGACACGCCCCCGAACCGGACCCCGAACTTCGACCAGCTCGTCACACAGTGGATGTCACCCTCGTAGGCCGACGCCGGCAGTGCGTGCGCCGCGTCCCAGTCCCAGGTGCACGGCCGCTCGACCAGCCCGTCGACGCGGAAGGTCCAGTCGTCCGGCGCCAGCGCGGGGGTGACCTCCGCGGACAGGACGGGCCAGTCGTCGCCCGTGTCGTACTGGCCGGGCGGGAGGCCCGGACGGTGGGCGCGGGGGCGCCCGGTGAAACCTCGGGTGACGTTCATACGGATCCAGCGGGACGGAAGTGATGGCCTACCGGGTCAACCGTACGTGCCACCCGGATCCGCTCCGGCCCCGGGCCGCCCGTCGATCATTAAAGACGTATGAACACTCCCCGGCCCCGGGAATAGCGCCCCCCGCCCGCGCCTTGCCGCCTGATGCCGGAACCGGTGTCCCGTACACCCGGTGACCACGCGGCAGCGAAGGAGAGTGGAGCATGCCCAAGGCGTACGTCTACACGCGCTTCGGCGGACCGGAGACCGAGGCCCTCGTCGACCTGGACCGCCCCAGCCCGGGGCCTGGGCAGGTGCTGGTCGCGGTGCGGGCCGCCGGTGTGAACCCCGTCGACTGGAAACTGCGCACCGGCTTCCGGCGCCCGGGCGAGAGCGGTGAGCCCGTGTTTCCGGTGGTGCTGGGCAACGAGGTCTCCGGTGTCGTCGTCGAGACCGGTGCCGGCGTGACGGGGTTCGCCGCCGGGGACGAGGTGTTCGGGAACACCGCGACCGGCGGTTACGCCGAGTACACGCTGCTGCCCGCCGACATCACGGCGCACAAGCCGGCCGCCCTCTCCTTCCGGGACGCGGCCACCCTCCCGGTCGCGGCCGCGACCGCTTACGACGGCGTCCACCAGTTGGGCCTGCCCGCCGGCGCGACCATCCTGGTCACCGGCGCGGGCGGCGGCGTCGGCAGCGCGGCCGTGCAGATCGCCCGCGCCCTCGGCCTGCGGGTGGTGGGCGTCGCGAGCGAGGCGAAGAAGGACTTCGTGGAGGCGCTGGGCGCGGTGCACGTCCCCTCGGGCCCGGACCTGGCGGCGCGGGTGCGCGCGGCGGCGCCCGACGGCGTGGACGGTGTCTACGACCTGGTCGGCGAAGAGGTGCTCATCGAGGCGGCGACACTGCTCGAGGACCGTACGAAGCTGATCACCGCCGCCGCGCCACCCGCGACCGTCGAGGAACTCGGCGGGGCCCGGGTCGCCCGAGCCCGCAACGCGGCGGTCCTCGACGCCGTGGCCCAGCTGGTGATCGACGGCGACCTGGACCCGCACGTGACCGGCACCTACCCGCTGGAGCGGGCCGGCGAGGCACTGCGCGAGGTCGAGGACGGCCACGCGCGCGGCAAGATCGTGATCGAGGTCGCCGCGTGAGCCACGTCCTGGACAACCCCGCTCTCGCCTCCCTGACCGGCCCGCACGCCCACTTCGCCGAGTGGCACGGCCGGGTGGTGCGCTACCCGGTCGACGTGACGCCCTGGCTGGCGCTGCCCGACGAGCCCGACGCCGGTGACTGGGCCGACCTCGCGGCCCTCGCGGGCCCCGGCGCCGAGGTGCCGCTGCTCGGCTTCAGCGGCGCGGTGCCGGCCGGCTGGGAGGTCACCTTCCACGTCGAGGGCGTGCAGTTGGTCGACGACGGTCTCGAGGCCGCGCCCGAGCCGGAGGCCGTCCGCCTCGGTCCCGCCGACGTCCCCGAGATGCTCGACCTGGTCGAACGCACCCGGCCCGGCCCGTTCCTGCCCCGCACCATCGAAATGGGCACCTACCTGGGCATACGGCGGGACGGCGCGCTGATAGCGATGGCGGGGGAGCGGCTGCATCCGCCGGGCGGGACCGAGATCAGCGCTGTCTGCACCGACCCCGCCTTCCGCGGGGAGGGCCTCGCCACCCGGCTGATCCGCGCCGTCGCCCACGGCATACGGGAACGCGGCGAGACCCCGTTCCTGCACACCGGCGCCGGCAACACGAACGCCATCCGCCTCTACGAGTCCCTCGGCTTCCGACTGCGGCGCACCACCACGTTCGGCGCGGCCCGCGTACCGGAACACCTCGCGGACGAACAGGCGGTGACGGTCGCTTAGGGTACGCCGGATCAGAGCCGCGAGGTGACGCCGTCCGCCCGTCCCGAGGTGTTGTAGCGCACCAGATAGGAGGCGAACCGCTCCAGGTCCTCCTCCGGCCAGCCCGCCAGCCGCTCGCGGAAGGCCGACCTGCGGCTGTCGGTGACCTGGGCGAGGATCTCGCTCCCTGCGTCGGTCAGTTGCAGGACCTGGACGCGGTGGTCGTCGGCGTCCAGCCGCCGCTCGATCAGCCGGGCCCGCTCCAGCGCGGCCACCTGGCGGCTGACCGTCGACTTGTCCAGGGCGTAGTGGGCGGCCAGGTCGGTGGCCCGGCAACCGCCGCTCTCCTCCAGATGGCCCAGCAGCGTGTACGACACCAGGGACAGCTCGGGGTGCATCCGTCCCGCCGACGCCCGGGCGCGGCGGGCGAAGACCGTCATCTCACGCTGAATCGTCTCCACGGCCTCGTCCGCGTCCACCGGCTCCTCCTCACTCCGGCCCTCGCCTAGTTGCATAATACAACTTGAAACCGAGGAGGCCGTCCCCGTCCGAGGGTTGGGGTAGTGTTTCCGTCCGGCCGCGGAATGTCCCGGCCGCCAAAGAACGAGGAGGTGAGACCCATTACCGCTGTGTCAGCCCGGGTGCTCTCGCCTCTGGTCGAAGCGGACCGCCGCCGGTAGGCGACCGCTGGAGCGCCCTTCGCCCCACCGAAAGGCTCTCGGCTTCCATGCCTTCATCTCCCTCGTCGTCCTCGGCGTCCCCGTCGGTCGAATCCGTCGCCGCCGTCCTGCGCTCGGCGGGCTGCGTCTTCGCCGAGGACGAGGCCCGGTTGATCCTGTCCCAGGCCCGCACACCGCGGGAACTCACCGCCCTGGTCGACCGCCGCGTGGCCGGTCTCCCCCTCGAACTCGTCCTGGGGTGGGCGGAGTTCCGCGGCCTGCGCATCCTCGTCGAACCGGGCGTCTTCGTACCCCGCCGCCGTACCGAGTTCCTCGTCGAGCAGGCTCTTGCCCAGGCCCCCGGGGCGTCCGTCGTGGTGGACCTGTGCTGCGGCTCGGGTGCCGTCGGCACCGCTCTGGCCACCGCGCTCGGCGACGCCGAACTGCACGCCGCCGACATCGACCCGGCCGCGGTGCGCTGCGCCCGCCGCAATGTCGCCGGCGTCGGCGGACACGTGCACGCGGGCGATCTGTTCGCCGCACTGCCGGCCCGCCTGCGGGGCCGTGTCGACATCCTCGCCGCCAACGTCCCCTATGTGCCCACCGACGAGGTGGGTCTGCTGCCCGCCGAGGCCCGCGATCACGAACCGCTGGTCGCCCTCGACGGCGGCACGGACGGACTCGACGTCCTGCGCCGGGTCGCGGCCGAGGCGCCGCACTGGCTGGCACCGGGCGGTTGCCTCCTGACCGAGACGAGCGAGGCACAGGCACCCGCGGCCGTCGAGGCGTTCACCGGCGCCGGACTGACGGCCCGTCCGGCGGTCTCGGAGGAGTGGAACGCCCATGTGGTGATCGGCTCCAGGCGCTGAGCGCTCCGCTGGGATCGCCGGATGTGCCGTCGCTCGTCCGCGGCGCCGTCGGGGCACTGCTGAACCGCAATGGACTGCACCGGGACCGCTTGGACGGGCGTGCTGAGCCGCACCAGGCCACAGCGCAGGTACGCCGGTACAGCCGCCGCGGGGCAGCGGGGCCGCGCCGGTTCGTCAGGTCGTCGCCCCGCTGCCCTGCGGGCTCGTCGACGGTGACGGCATCCGCCAGTCGTGGGGGCCGTGGCCGCCGAAGCCGCCGCGCCAGCCGCCCGGGTTCCGGTCGCCTGGGCCCTCGTCGCCGGGGCCCTTGTCGGCGAAGGTTCCGGACAGGACGCGGGTGGCGGTGCGGGTGCCGTCGTCCGCGCGGGTGCCGACCAGGACCGCGCTCTCGCCCTTCTTGATGCCGTCGGTCCCGGAATCCTCGGTGCCGTCGTGCACGACCGTGGTGTCCGAGTTCAAGGTCCATGTCCAGGAGGCGCCGTCCTCGCTCTTGACGGTGACCTGGTCGCCGGAGATCTTCTCGACGGTGCCGCGCTGCCAGACCCGTACCACCCACTTGCCGGTGTCCTGGTCCTTCACCGTGGCCTCGCCGTGCACGCCCATGCCGCCGAAGCCGAACCACCGGCCGCCGTGCCGGCCCTCGGGCCCGCTCGGGGACGGCGACGCGGAGCCGGACGCGGACGGGGTGGCGCCGCCGCCCGAGCCGCCGGAGGTCGTCGCGTAGGCGACGGTGCCGCCGAGGGCCAGGACGGCGACCGTCGCCGCCGCGATCACCGCGCGGGACCGGGCGGAGCGCCGCCGCCAGACCCTGTCCCAGGCCTCGCCCGAGGCGGGGTCGGCGCCGCCCGGGCCCGTCATCACTTCCCAGTCCGGTGTCGTCCCGCCATGCCGGTCCGGCGATCCTCCGGCAGTGGGTTCCTGATCCGTCACGGCTCGCTCCCATCGGCCAAGGCACCGGGCATCCGTATGCCACACCTACCTGTGATTGTGCGATGGGCGCGATAAGGGTCAGGTAATCAGTACCTGTGAGAACACGCGTACGGGTCAGTGCGGCTGCTGGACCCGGGCGATGAGCAGGGCCACGTCGTCGGAGTTGTCCGGCTGGTGCAGGGTGCGCAGCAGCAGGTCGCAGACCTCCTCCAGCGGGCGGTCGGGGCCGTCGAGCAGGGCCAGGAACGCGTCCAGGCGTTCGTCGAGGGGGTGCTGGCGGGTCTCGACGAGGCCGTCGGTGTAGAAGACCAGCCGGTCGCCGGGCTCCAGGTCGACCGTGGTGGTGGAGAAGGCGACCCCGCCGACGCCCAGCGGCGCCCCGGTGGGCAGTTCCAGCAGCTCAGGGGGGTGCCCCTCACGCAGCCTGGCCGGCGGCAGGTGCCCCGCGTTGGCGATGCGGCACTGTCGCAGCTCGCGGTCGTGGACCGCGTACACGCAGGTGGCGATGGAGTGGTCCAGGCCCTCGGTGATCCGGTCGAGGTGCTCCAGGAGCCGGGCCGGGTCGAGGTCGAGGGAGGCGAGGGTGTTGGTCGCGGTGCGCAGCCGTCCCATGGTGGCCGCCGCGTTGATGCCGCTGCCCATCACGTCGCCGACGACGAGCGCGGTCTTGCCGTCCTCCAGCGGGATCACGTCGAACCAGTCGCCGCCGACCTCGCTGGTGGCGCCCGCGGGCTGGTAACGGGAGGCGACCTCCAGGCCCCCGATGACAGGCGGATGGCTGGGCAGCAGGCTGCGCTGCAGGGTGAGGGCGGTGTCGCGGGCGTTCTGGTACCAGCGGGCGTTGTCGATCTGCACCGCCGCCCGCGCCGCGAGTTCGCGGGCGAGCAGCAGGTCGTCCTCGCTGAACGGCACGGGGTTGCGGGTGCGTTCCAGCTCCAGGGCGCCCAGCACCTCGCCGCGCGCGATCAGCGGTACCGCCAGATAGGAGTGCACGCCCGCCTCGGCCAACTGCCCGGCCGCCTCCTCGGAGCGGGCGATGCGGGGCAGGTCGGCGGCCTCGACCTCGGCGACCATGACCGGCCGGGCCGTGCGCACGCACTCGGTGACCAGGAGGTCGGGGCCGTACCGGGCCACCTTTTCCGGCCGGTCGGCGGCCGCCGGCACCCGAGGGGCGTCGTCGGCCCGCACGGCCAGGGCCCGTATGTCGGCCGGCTCCGAGGGACCCAGTGTGCTGCGTCTGCCCTGGACCACCGCCTCGAGCAGGTCCACCGACGCCCAGTCGGCCAGCTCCGGCACCGCGACCTCCGCCAACTCGCAGGCGGTACGGTCCAGTTCCAGCGTGGTGCCGATCCGGGCGGAGGCGTCCGCGATGAGTGTCAATCGCCGCCGGGCGGCCTCCGCCTCCACCCGCGCCCGGTGCTCCTCGGTGGTGTCGAGTATCGACCCCGCAACTCCCAGTACGTGTCCGAACGCGTCCTCCAGCCGGTACAGCGAGATCGACCAGGCGCGCTCCTCGTCCGGATCGGCCGGGGTGCGGCCCACGGTCCGCTGGTCGACGAGCGGCCGCCCGGTCTCCAGCACCCGGCGCGCCGCTGCCTCCAGCGCCTCGACCTCCAGGTTGGGCACGACCTCGGCGATACGGCGGCCGATGTGATCCTCGGCCGGCACTCCGTTCAGCCGCTCCAGAGCCGGGTTGACGGAGACGTACCGCAGCTCGGTGTCCAGGACGGCCAGTCCGATGGGGGACTGCGCGATCATCCGCGTGGACAGCGCCACGTCCCGCTCCAGCCGCCGTACCGTCGACCGGTCGGCGCACAGGCCCAGCGCGTAGACGTCGCCCTGGTCGTCCAGCAGCCGCATGTTGCGGAACTCCACCAGGCGGGTGCTGCCGTCCTTGCGCCGGATGGGGAAGGCGCCGGCCCAGCTCTGGCCGGTCACCATCACGTCGGCGAACAGCTTCACGACCAGGTCGAGGTGCTGCTCGTGCACCATGATCCGGGCCGCGTACTCGCCGAGGGCCTCCTTCGCCGGATAGCCGAACAGCTCCTCGGCCTGCGGGCTCCACAGCACGACCCGTCCCTGGGCGTCCAGGACCACCGAGGCCACGCCCAGGACGTCGAGCAGACCGCTCGGGCGCACCGACTCGTCGCCGTCGGTCACCGGAAACCCAGGTGCACTCATTCCACGCACCGCCTTCGTTCCTTGACGCGGCACGCCGTTCCCCCGTGCCGACTCCCCTGTTCTACCGCGCTCAACCGTCGCTGTGACGCCTGTGTCGCCCACCTCCACCATCTCTCGACACAGGCGGCGGCGTCCTCGAAGTGGTGACGACGGTACCGGCCACGGGCCGTCGCCGAAGCGACGACCCCCGTTACCAATCTGGTCTGTACATGACCATCTGGCGCGGCCAGACTGTCCGCCGAGCAGGCCCGCCCCCACCTCCACCGAGGAGCCCTCGCATGCCTCTGCGCGCCCGGCGACGTCGTCACGCGGCCCTGACCGCGGCCCTCGCCCTCGCCACCGCCGCCCTGCTGTCCGCCGCCCCGCCCGCCTCCGCCGCCGACACCTGGAGCGAGGTCGGCTCCGACCGCGCCGACCCGCTGACCGAGAGCCAGGGCCTCACCTCCGTCGAGGTCCCGGCGGGCAGCCCCAACCGTTACACCGGCATCGGCACCATCCCGATCGGCGTCTCCAGCCGCGGCTGGAACCACGTCGGCGATCCCGACGCCTCCTACAACGGCTACTACGTAGAGCCCTACCAGGCCGACTCCGGCACCGCGAAGATGTACCGCGTCCAGGCACCCGGCGGCGGCTGGTCCGAGTACGTCCACACGCTGAGCCCCGGGGAGGCGCTGAACAACTCCTGGGACGCGATCTCGCCCGACGGCCAGTGGATGCTGTCGGGGGAGTACGGCACCATGACCCGCTTCCTGGTCTTCCCGACACCCGGCGTCAACGCGAGCACCTCGCCCTCGGCGAACCTCCCGCAGGTCGCGACCGTCAACCTCGACCACGCCGTCCGTGACGTGCAGGGCTGCGACTTCTCCGGACCCACGACCCTGCTGTGCTCCTCCGACGACCCCGCGGGCACGCTCTTCGGCATCACCAAGCCGCTGCTCCAGGTCGACCTGTCCGCCGCGCCGAACGGCACCTCGGACGTCTCGGGCCATGTCACCGCCCTGCGTCAGCTGCCCCTGCGCAGCGGCTGCTCGGGCACCTTCGAGGCGGAGGGCATCGACTACGACCGCCGGGACGGCACCCTGCGCGTGATCGTCGTCTCGCCGGGCTTCTGTGTGCTGACGGACAGCAAGACCTACCGCTTCAAGAAGAGCTGAGCGGCTCGCTGGTACGGCCCGGGCAGTGGTGCTTTTCTGGGGATGTGACGTGGTTCGCCGGGAGCCCGCCGGACCGCGTCACCGCCCATGAGAGGAGCGATCACGATGGACCGTGAGCGACTGCACGAGGAGCCGGTCTCCCTCGAGATCAGCGGATGCAGCAAGGAGGACGCACGGATCGTCTTCGACACGCTGTGCGCGTGCTTCGAGTCCGACCGGGGCGCCGACGAGGTGCCGCAGCAGCTGCACGAGACGCGGCCGATGGTGTGGCTCGGCACGTTCGAGGTGACGGACGCGCACGAGTGTCCGGTGCCGACGCGGCTGTCGTCCTCGGTCGAGTTGGACGCGCAGGGGGGTTACTGGGCGATCGAGCGGCTGCGCAGCACGTTGGAGCCGTTGTTCACGGTGCGGGATCTCTCGTCGGCCTCCGGCGACCAGGAGCGTGAGCTGCATGTGATCTTGGAGGGTCGCTGAGCTTCGGCCCCTGCGGAGCCGCTGAGGTTCGGCCCTCCTCCTTTGTGCAACTAGTTGCACAAACGCGGTGCGGTCCCCTACAAATGAGGGACCACACCGCGACGGAGGGGCGCCATGAGCCGTTACCCGCATCTGCTGAACCCGCTCGACCTGGGCTTCACCACGCTGCCCAACCGCGTCCTCATGGGTTCCATGCACGTCGGCCTGGAGGAGGCCGAGCGCGGCTTCGAGCGGATGGCGGAGTTCTACGCGGCCCGGGCCCGCGGTGGCGTGGGCCTGATCGTCACCGGCGGGATCGCGCCCAACGAGGCGGGGCGGCCGTACGAGGGCGGGGCGAAGCTGACCACCGAGGCGGAGGCCGAGCAGCATGCGGTGATCACCGAGGCCGTGCACCGCGAGGGCGGCCGGATCGCGATGCAGATCCTGCACTTCGGGCGGTACGCCTACCACGAGGACCTGGCCGCGCCGAGCCCGCTGCAGGCGCCGATCAGCCCCTTCGTGCCCCGGGAGCTGACCGACGACGAGGTCGAGCAGACCATCGAGGACTACGCCCGCGCCGCCCGGCTGGCCCGGCGGGCCGGCTACGACGGCGTCGAGATCATGGGCTCCGAGGGCTACCTCATCAACGAGTTCATCGCCGCGCAGACCAACCACCGCACCGACCGCTGGGGCGGCTCGTACGAGAACCGGATGCGTTTCCCGGTCGAGATCGTCCGCCGGGTGCGCGAGGCCGTCGGCGAGGACTTCATCATCGTCTACCGGCTGTCCATGCTGGACCTGGTCCCCGGCGGCTCCACGCTCGACGAGGTGATCACGCTCGCCCAGGCCGTCGAGGCGGCCGGTGCGACCATCATCAACACCGGCATCGGCTGGCACGAGGCCCGCATCCCCACCATCGCCACCTCCGTGCCACGCGGCGCCTACACCTGGGTCACCCGGCGGATCATGGGCCGGGTGTCGATCCCGCTGGTCACCACCAACCGCATCAACACCCCGGAACTCGCCGAGGAGTTGCTCGCCGAGGGTTACGCGGACATGGTGTCGATGGCCCGCCCGATGCTCGCCGACCCGGACTTCGTCGCCAAGGCCGCGGCCGGGACGCCCGAGGCCATCAACACCTGCATCGGCTGCAACCAGGCCTGCCTCGACCACACCTTCAGCGGGAAGATCACCTCCTGCCTGGTCAACCCGCGCGCCTGCCACGAGACCGAGCTGGTGCTCTCGCCGACCCGCCTGACCAAGCGCGTCGCCGTCGTCGGGGCCGGTCCCGCCGGGCTCGCCTGCGCGGTGTCCGCGGCCGAACGCGGCCACACCGTCACGCTGTTCGACGCGGCGAGCGAGATCGGCGGTCAGCTGAACGTGGCCCGCAAGGTCCCCGGCAAGCAGGAGTTCGACGAGACCCTGCGCTACTTCCGCCACCAGCTCGACGCCCACGGTGTGGACGTACGTCTGAACACCCCTGTCGAAGCAGGTGACTTGGCGGACTACGACGAGGTGGTCGTCGCCACCGGCGTCACCCCGCGCACCCCGGACATCCCGGGCGTCGACCACCCCAGCGTCGTCGGCTACCTCGACGTCCTGCGCGGCGAGGCACCCGTCGGCCAGCGCGTCGCCGTCCTCGGCGCCGGCGGCATCGGCTTCGACGTCGCCGAGTTCCTGACCGACGGCGGCGACGCGGCGAGCGAGGACCCGGAGACGTACTTCCGGCAGTGGGGCGTCGACATGGACTACCGGGCGCCCGGCGGCCTCGCCGCACCGAAGCGCAGCGCTCCGCCGCGCACCGTGCACCTGCTCCAGCGCAAGACGTCGAAGGTCGGCGCGGGCCTGGGCAAGACCACCGGCTGGATCCACCGCACCGAGCTCAAGCACCGCGGCGTCACCATGGTCCCGGGCGTGCGCTACGACCGCATCGACGACGCCGGACTGCACATCACCGTCGGTGAGGAGTCCACCATCCTGCCCGTCGACACCATCGTGCTGTGCACCGGCCAGGAGCCGCGCCGCGACCTGTACGAGGAGCTGGTCGCCGCCGGGCGCGCCGCGCACCTGATCGGGGGTGCGGACGTGGCCGCGGAGCTGGACGCCAAGCGGGCGATCCTGCAGGGCACCGAGGTCGCGGCCGCCCTGTAGAGCCTCCCTAGGATGTGCCCATGTCCCTCCCGCACGCGATCCTCACCGCCCTGCTCGAGAAGCCGTCCTCGGGGCTGGAGCTGACCCGCCGCTTCGACCGGTCGATCGGCTACTTCTGGTCGGCTACGCATCAGCAGATCTACCGCGAGCTGGGGAAGCTGGAGGCCGACGGTCACATCCGGGCGCTGCCCACCGAGCAGCCGGCCCGCGGGCAGAAGAAGAGCTACGAGGTCCTGCCCGCGGGACGCGCCGAACTGGCCCGCTGGACCGCCGCCTCCCAGGACCCCAGGCCCCACCGCGACACGCTGCTGCTGCGGCTGCGCGCGTCGGCGGTGGTGGGGACGGAGGGCATCGAGGCCGATCTGCGCCGCCATCTCGAGCTGCACCGGCGGCAGTTGGCGGAGTACGAGGAGATCGAGAAGCGCGACTTCCCGCCCGGCCGGGACACTTGCGAGGACAAGCTGCGCCACCTGGTCCTGCGGGCGGGCATCGAGCTGGAGACCTTCTGGACCCGGTGGCTCACCGACGCGCTGGAGGAGTTCGGCGAACTGCCGGACTCCGGCCCGGCGTGAGCCCGTTGGCCCTCAGAGGCGGTACGGCTTCGAGCGGCGGCGCAGGAACCAGCCGGACGCGATGACGCCCGCCCCGACCAGCGCGCCGCCCACGCCCAGCGTGACCGGGCCGTAGTCCTTGACGGCACCTCCGAGACCGCCCATGACGCCGCGGGACGGCGAGGAGGTGGCGGAGATGGTCGGCGACGAGGGGGCCGCGACGATGATGGACTGCGTGCCCGCGGTGGTGTTGTTGAAGGAGCACATCACGATGACGGTGTAGGTGCCGGGGCTCACGCCCTGCCACGCCGCCGACTGCTGGCTGGTCGTCCCGGCGAGCGCCACCTGGCGCCCCTGGGCGAAGTTCGACTGGCTGCTGTTGAGCAGTGAGGCCGTGCCCCACATGCCGCTGCTGCTGGTCTGGTTGCACACGGTGGTGGTCACCGAGACGGTCGAACCGCTGGTGCTCACCGAGATGCCCGTCCCCACCGCCGAGGCGGACGGGGCGGCCAGGGCCAGGGGCAGCGCGGCGACGGCCGCCACCGCCAGGCCGGAGCGGATCGGAAGCTGGGAGTTGCGCATCAGGACTGCCCTCCGGCGGCACGGTCGGCGGTACATCCCTGGTGCCGCCGAGGGTCGGGGAACACCCGTGCTGCCTCAGGGGCAGCCAATGCGCCCCGGGTCCACCGCGCATGCGGACGGCCCCCGCTCAGGTGACGGATTCCTTCGTCCGGCCCATCAGCCGGTCGTCACGGTCCGCTCCGCCGAGAACCCGCCCCAGGTCCCGTCGGGCAGCCGTGCCCGGATCCGCACCCGGTGGCTCACCCCCGCCTTCCGGCCCACGTAGAAGGAGTACGACGCCCGTTCGCGCGGCGCGTTCGCGCCGTACACGAGCGAGGTCGCCGTCCGCCCGTCCAGCAGGATCTGGTACTCGCCGACCACGCCGTCCGTGCGCGGCGGGACCCAGGACAGGTCCAGGAAGTACGCGCCGTCGGCGCGGTGAGCGGTCACGCCGAAGCCGGTGGGCGCGGTGCCGCGGCCGTCGTCCGTGCCGGGAGTGGTGAGACGGACGGCGGGCCCGGGCGGGGAGAGGTTGTCGGCCGCGTCGCGGGCGCGGACGGTGAAGACGTACCGGGTGCCCGGCCGCAGTCCGGTGACCACGGTCGCCGTCTGGCTCCCGCCGACACTGTGGATCTTCGCGGACCCCTGGTAGACGTCGTACGACAGCACGGCCGTGTCGTCCCTCGACGCGGACCAGGCCAGCTGCACCTCCCGGCCGCCCACCGCCCGTCCGCTGGTCCGGCCCGGGCGGGTCGGCGGGGTGTCGTCGGCCGGGACGGCGGCGGGAGTCGTCGCGCGGACCTCCCCGCTGGGCGGCCCGAGGCGGCCCTGTGTGTCGCGCGCCCGCACGGTGAAGACGTACATGGTGGACGGCCTGAGCCTGGTGACGTCCACCATGTGCTCGGAAGCGGGCACCTCCGCTGCCTTTGTGGTGCCCCGATACACCTCGTACGCGCGGACCCGGGGCTGGGCGGACACCGCGTCCCACATCACGTGCACACTGCTGGAGCTGCCCGCCGCCGCGGTGACACCCCCCGGAGCGCCCGGCGCCCGCCCTTCGTCCCCGTCGCCGCCCCAGCCGCAGGAGCAGACCAGGACCAGGCCCGCTATCGGCGCGAGGAGCCGGCGGGGGAGTACGGCGGCACGTGGCACGGCTTCGCCTCCCGGAGGACAGGTCGGCAATGGTCCGTACCAATATGACGCTGTTGTTGCAGGTACATCAAGAGGGCGTCGTAGCGGCACGGGTGGTGACGTGGGCCCGTGGCCGTTACGTATGCTGAAGGTCCTCGCGGCTGAACTCTCCTTGGGGGACGGTGAGTTCATGCCGGTGGCGCGGAACGCTGTCGTCGCTGATCCCGCGCCGGACGCGGGTGGCCGGGCGGCCGGAGCCGACGCGGGCTCAGGTGCCCGGCCCCTGCCCGGACTTCGGGGCGTGCGCCGTACGGCCCCTCAGCGGTAGCCGCACGACCAAAAGGGCAACACATTGGGCTGAGTGTCCGTCAGTGTTCCCCAGGAGAGGGTCCCTCATCGTGCGTGTCCCGTCGCTGACGCCGGCCGTGGCCTGCGCCGCTCTGCTCGCCCTGGCCGCGCTGCCCGCGGCCCGGCACGGCATCGCCGAGGAGCCCGTCGCCTCGCGTGAGGGTGAGGTCGGGGCCGCCGACCTGCTGGCCAAGGTGCGCCACTGCGCCCAGATCTCGCGCGGCCGCTACCGCAGCGACGAGGGCGCCCCGGCCACCGTCCCGGTCTGCGCCACACGGGACGCCGTCTTCTGGAAGGCCGACCTGGACATCGACTGCGACGGCCGGCCCGGCCCGCGCTGCAACCGCCGTACCGACCCGCTGTTCTCCGCCGCCACCGCCTTCCAGCAGTCCGACGGCCGTCATCTGAGCGCGGAGAGCCTGCCGTACATCGTCGTGCCGGCCGTGAGCCGTATCTGGAACCACGGGGATCACGGGGTGCGCGGCGGTTCTGTCGCCGCCGTCGTCTACCGCGATCGGGTGCAGTACGCGGTCGTCGGCGACATCGGCCCCCGCGGGATCATCGGCGAGGCCTCCTACGCCACCGCACGGGGCCTCGGCATCAGCCCCGATCCGCGCGGCGGCGGCGCGGCCTCCGGTGTCACCTACATCGTCTTCAAGGACTCGCAGGTCAAGCCGATCGAGGACCACGCCGCCGCCGTCGCCACCGGACAGCGGCTGGCGCGGCTGTTCGTACGGGGCGAGTGACCGGGCGTCAGACCGCCGACCAGCCGTCGTCCACGGGCAGCACCACGCCGTTGATGTTGCTCGCCGCGTCCGAGGCGAGGAACACGATGGCGGCGGCCTGCTCCTCGGGCTGGGCGATACGGCCGAGGTTGACGAAGTGCGGGCCGAGCGCGGCCGGTCCGTGCGCGGCCTGGTCGGCGTCCACCGCGATGTTGGTCGCGGTGCCGCCCGGGGCGATGGCGTTCGCGCGGATGCCCTGCTTGCGGTACATCACCGCGAGCGACTTGGTGAGCCCCACCACCCCGTGCTTCGAGGCGGTGTAGGCCGCGCCCGCCGCGCTGCCGCGCAGACCCGCCTCCGAGGCGGTGTTGACGACCGAGCCCCGGCCCGCCGCCAGCATGTGCGGCAGCACCGCCCGCGTCAGCAGGAACGGCGCCGTCAGGTTGATCCGGATCACCCGCTCCCACTCGGTGTCGCTCACGTCCGCGAGCGCCGACATACGGTCCATGATCCCGGCGTTGTTCACCAGGACGTCCACCCCGCCGAACCGCTCCACCGCCGTCTCGGCCACCCGGTCGACCACGGCCTGCTCGCTCAGGTCGCCCACGACGGCGACCGCGGTGCCGCCCGCCTGTTCGATGTCCTTGACGGTGGCGTGCGCGCCCTCCTCGTTGAGGTCCGCGACCAGGACCCGGGATCCCTCCGCCGCGAAGGCCAGGGCGGTGGCGCGCCCGATGCCCGAGCCCGCTCCGGTGACTATGACGCTTCTTCCGTCGAGTCCGCTGGCCATGGGGTGCTCCTGTTCGTTGTGCGGTGCGGGTCGCCCGGTGGGGCTGGGCCCACCATACGACTTAATGTCGGCGAGTGACATAAAATCGTGGTGGAGAATTCCGGAGAACCGATCACGGAGCCGGAGGAACACATGACCGCAGCCCGCGGACGCATGGGACGACCGCCGCTCACGGAGGAGCGCAAGGCGGAGATCCGGCTGGAGATCGCCCGGGCCGCGGTGGACCTGTTCGTCACCCAGGGCGTCGCGGCCACCACCGGCGAGCAGATCGCCCAGGCCGTGGGCGTCTCCGCGCGGACCGTGTGGCGCTACTTCCCCAGCAAGGAGGCCTGCGTACGGCCCCTGTTCACGGCCGGCATCCACATGCTCGCCGCCCGTCTGCGGGAATGGCGGCCCGGACAGCCGCTGGAGGAGATCTTCGCGCCCGAGTACACGACGGACCTCCAACTCGTCGCGGGCCCCGACCGGGCCACCGTGGGGGCGCTGGTACGACTGACCCGAACCGAGCCGGGGCTACGGGCCGTCTGGCTGCAGACGTACGACGAGGCCGAGCCGGCGTTCGCCGGTGCCCTCGCCGAGCGCGCCGGGCTGCCGGCCGGTGATCTGCGGCCGGTCATCCAGGCGGCGATGTTCAACGCGGCGCTGCGGGCGGCGGTCGAACACTACGCCTGGCACACCGCGGACACGGAGCCCGACCTCGCGACGGCGGAGGCCGAGCTCCTGGCCACCCTGCGCACGGCCCTCAAGGTGGCGGCGGGCGGCCTCAGTTGAGTCCCTCCCCGGTCAGACGCAGGCGCATCCGCACGTAGTCGGCGCCCCCGGGCCCGGGCCGGTGATGTCCGTCCGGCCGCCACCCGTGCCGCACGTAGAAGCCCTGGGCCCGGCTGTTGCGCGCCCAGGCCTCCAACACGCCGGTCGTCAGCGCCGCGTCACGCAACAACCGCACGAACTCGCCGTGCAGCCGGCCGCCGACGCCCTGGCCCCAGGAGCCCGGACGGACATGGATCTGGTAGAGCTGGCCCACGGTCGCCGCGTCCACATCGGGTTCGTAGGGAGGCCCCGCCATCAGGATCCCCGCCAGCTCGCCCGCCCGTTCGGCGCAGACCACGGTCATGTCGTCGGCCCGCACGGCCCGCAGCCAGCCCTCCCGCCGACGGGCGTACGCCTCAGGGGAGTCGAGCTCTGCCGTCGGCACTCCGCCCGCCGCGTAGTAGGCGGTACGGGCCTGGGTGTGCAGCTCGGTGATCGCCTCCACGTCGTCGACGTCCGCGGTCCGTAAGAGGGTCTGAGTACTGGTCATGATCGGTTGTCGTTCAGGCCTTCCGGTAGGTGTACGCCTCCGCTGCCGCCGCCTCGACCGCTGCGAGGTCGGCTCCGGCCGCCGCCGTGACGACCGCGGCCACCGCGCCCTCCACGAACGGCGCGTCCACCAGACGGGTGTTCGCGGGGAGTTCGTCGCCCTCGGCGATCAGCGCCTTCACCGTGAGCACGGCACTGCCGAGATCGGTGAGCACCGCCACCCCGGCGCCCCGGTCCACGGACGCGGCCGCCGCGGCGATCAGCTCCGCGCTGGTGCCGAGACCGCCGCCCTCGGTGCCACCCGCGGGGGCGACCGGCACCGACGTCCCGCCGCCCGCCAGCCCCTTCGCCAACTCGGCGACGGACGCGGCCACTTCCGCGCTGTGCGACACCAGCACGATCCCGACCGTCTTGTCGTCACTCACCGGCCGCCTCCGCGAGCGCCGCGATCAGCAGCGCCGACGAGGTGGCGCCGGGGTCCTGGTGGCCGACGCTGCGCTCGCCCAGATAGCTGGCCCGGCCCTTGCGGGCCTGCAACGGCGTCGTCGCCAGCGCACCCTGCTCGGCCGCCGACCGGGCCGCCGGGAAGCCGTCGTCAAGCGCGTCCACGGCCGGCACCAACGCGTCGATCATGGTCTTGTCGCCCGGTGCGGCACCCCCGAGCGCCATCACCGCGTCCACCCCGGCCCGCAGCGCCTCGGCCAGCTGACCCTCGTCGACCTCGGCGGCATCGCCCAGCGCCTTGCCGGTGCGGCGCAGCAGTGTGCCGTACAGCGGCCCCGAGGCGCCGCCGACGGTCGAGATCAGCTGCCGTCCCGAGAGCGTCAGGACAGCACCGGGGGTCTGGGGCGCCTCCTTCTCCAGCGCCGCGATGACGGATTTGAAACCGCGCTGCAGATTGGAGCCGTGGTCGGCGTCCCCGATGGGCGAGTCGAGGGCCGTGAGCCGCTCCGCCTCGCGGTCGACGGACGCGGCGGTCGCCGTCATCCAACGGCGGAAGAACTCGGCGTCGAGCACTGGATCTCCTTGCGTGGTAGGTACGTTGACACCCCGGCCCGGCGTGCTACATCCCCCAGCGCAGCCCCGGCGTCTTCACCGGCGCGTCCCAGAGGCGGAGCAGCTCCTCGTCGACCTGGCACAGGGTGACCGAGGCACCCGCCATGTCGAGGGAGGTCACGTAGTTGCCGACCAGGGTGCGGGCGACGGCCACACCGCGCTGGGTGAGCACCCGCTGGACCTCGGCGTTGAAGCCGTACAGCTCCAGCAGCGGGGTCGCGCCCATGCCGTTGACCAGGACGAGGACCGGATTGCGCGGGGTCATGTCGTCCAGGATCGCGCCCACCGCGAACTCGGCGATCTCGCCGGACGTCATCATCGCGCGCCGCTCCCGGCCGGGTTCGCCGTGGATGCCGATGCCCAACTCCAGCTCACCGGGCGGCAGATCGAAGGTGGGGCTGCCCTTGGCGGGGGTGGTGCAGGCGCTGAGGGCGACGCCGAAGCTGCGGGAGTTCTCGTTGACCTGCCGGCCGATCGCCTCCACCCGCTCCAGCGGCTGGCCCTCGTCCGCCGCGGCGCCCGCGATCTTCTCCACGAACAGGGTGCCGCCTACGCCGCGCCGTCCGGCCGTGTAGAGGCTGTCGGTGACCGCCACGTCGTCGTTGACCAGCACCTTGGCGACCTGGATGCCCTCGTCCTCGGCGAGCTCGGCCGCCATGTCGAAGTTCAGGACGTCACCGGTGTAGTTCTTCACGATGAACAGCACACCGGGGCCGCTGTTCACGGCCGCCGCGGCCCGCGCCATCTGGTCCGGCACCGGGGAGGTGAACACCTCGCCCGGGCAGGCGGCCGACAGCATGCCGGGGCCCACGAAACCGCCATGCAGCGGCTCGTGCCCCGAGCCGCCGCCGGAGATCAGGGCGACCTTTCCGGCCACGGGGGCGTCGCGCCGTACGATCACCCGGTTCTCCACGTCGACCGTCAGCTCGGGATGGGCCGCCGCCATGCCCCGCAACGCGTCGGCTACCACGGTTTCCGGAACATTGATCAGCATCTTCATGGGTTCCTCCTGGTGAGACGCGCGTCCGGCTCCTGGGCCCGTACTGCTGCCACTCTCGGAAGTATCCGCGCTCGGAGGGCGAAGGTCACGTGGACGGCGGGATCCCGCTGCGTCCCGGGGCCGGGAGGCCGTCTCCGTGGGGCGCGAGCCGGTCCCACTCACTGCCCCAGGACTCGGCCCGCCGCCGGTCCGGCAGGCACCGCCCGGCGGCCCCGGCCCCGAGGACCAGCCCGGTCACGCCGAGGGCGGCACCGGCTCCGAAGAGGACGGCCTCGGCGAGCGCCTCGGTCGGCCCCGGCGGTTCGGCGGTCAGGTCACCCCGGGGTTCGTCCAGACGACGACATGAGACCCGGCGGTACGGCCCGCGTCCACCAGCGCCGTCCCGGTTCGTGCGGGCCGGCCCGCGGGCGTCCAGCGGACCGTCACCAGGGCCCGGCGGGAGGTCTGTGAGGCCCGGGGCGCGTCCGTGAACAGAACGGCCTGAACGGGGGCGCGCTCGGCACGCTGGCGGGCGAAGACGTCGGCGGCGGACCGGGCCGCCATGAACCCGGCGAAGGTGCCGCCCACCGCGACGATCAGCCACACGGCCAGCACCAGCCAGGCCTCCAGAACGTCGTCGTGCCGCCGCAGCGGGTTGGCCCGCCACCGCCACAGCCACCGACTGGTCCGCCCGTGTGCGCGCATCGGCCGCACCTCCCTCTCGTCACCACCTGCACGGTGGCAGCCGGGGAACGCGGTGCGGGATGGGCCGACCAGGGGCGGGTGCGGGGCCGACCGGAACCGGTGGCGAGATGCGGATGGGCCGATCGGGCCCTTTCGCGGACCGTCGGTCACGGACCGTCGGTTTCGTCGCCTCGGGGCTCGGCGTCCTGCTCGGCCAGTGCCTTGATCGCCAGCAGACGGCCCTCCCACTGCTCCGCCAGGGTGTCCAGCCAACGGGTGGCGTGCCGCAGGGGCTGGAGATCCGCGGCGTAACGGACCTCGCGCCCGCTCCGTCGCCCACGTACCAGTCCCGCGCGCTCCAGGACGGCCAGATGCTTGGCCACCGCCTGCCGTGTGACCGGGAGGGGCGCGGCGAGGGACGTGGAGGTCGCTTCGCCGTCGCGGACGAGTGTGGCCATGATCCGGCGGCGGACGGGATCGGCCAGCGCCAGCAGGACGTCCTCGGGCGCCAGCTCGCGGCCGTTCGCTCCGGTCATGCTGCGGGCTGCTCGCACTGCTCACGCAGCTGGTCGAGTTTGCCGGACCAGTTCCGGCTGTTGGCGCGGTGGCGATCGGCGGCCTCGTCGGCGGGCAGGCCGAGCCGGGTGAATCCGCTCTCGACCATGGTGAGCCGGGTGCCTCCCGCACTCTCGTCCCAGGCGAGCGTGAAGGTGACGAGGGTGGCGTTGGCATCGGTCGGTTCCTCGCCCGCGGCGCCCTGGGACCACCGCCAGGAGAAGGTGTGCGGCGGATCGACCGTCTGGATGCGGGCCGGGATGGCGCCGTGGACGCCGTGATCGAAGAGCAGGAGGCCGTCGGGGTGCAGCTCGACCTTGACCGGGTCGCCGTTGCCGAACCAGCGGCCCAGGAAGGCGGGTTCGGTGAGGACCGCCCAGACCCGTTCGACGGGCGCGTTGATCAGGATGTCGCGTTCGATGTCGTCGGGAAGCATCGCAACCTCGTCTCGTGTGGATGCGCTACCACTAGGTTGCACGTCGAGCATGGGATGCGCAACCGCTTGGTTGCGTATATCGACGGTTCCGCAACCAGGGCCGACCGGCCCAAGTGCGGACATGGCGTCCCGGACACCATGGGGGTAGCGGGCCATCCGTGCGTCGTACGCATTCGTCCGCGTACGGGCGGGCGATCCGACGAGAGGGAGTCGAGAGGGAGTGACGAGCCATGGCGGACAACGCACCTTCCCAGGCCGTCGAGGCGCACGCGCCGGGTGATCTCGGGCGTCGGCTCGTCGCACGGCGTACGGAACTCGGACTGAGCCGCGAGCAGGCCGCCGACCGGGCCGGCATGGCCCCGGGCTATCTGCGCTACGTCGAGGAGCACCCCGGGGCCGCGCCCGGAACGGGCGTCCTGCTGCGGCTGGCGGAGGCTCTGGAGACCACCGTGCGGGACCTCACGGGCGGTGACGCCGATCAACCGCCGGGCCCGGGGCGCGCGATGCGCGAACCGGACTTCGTCGAGCTGAGCGCCACGGAGTGCAGGGCTCTGCTCGACACGCACGGAGTGGGGCGGATCGCGGTGCCGACCGCCTCCGGGCCCTTGGTCGTGCCGGTGAACTACAGCGTCGTCGACGGCGCGATCGTCTTCCGGACCGCACCGGGCACCACGCCCGCACGGGCCTCCGGCCACCGGGTCGCCTTCGAGGTCGACCGCATCGACGACGCCTTCAGCAGCGGCTGGAGCGTGCTGGTGCGGGGGTACGCCGAGATGGTGACGGACCCCGCCGAGGCGGGCCGACTCGCCGAGCTGGCCCACAGCACGCCCTGGGCGGGCGGACGGCGCGAGCAGTGGGTGCGCGTCGATCCCCTCGCCGTCACCGGGCGCCGCATCGCGGTGTGATCCGGGACGTTCTGCGCGCGGTCGAGGACCGATGGTCCCTCACTCCGAGCACTCGCCCGGCGCAGGATGGACGGAACGCTCCAGCGATGTATCAGGTGAGAGACGGGCTGGCCCATGTATCCGAACGACGGTTTCCGTGAACTCGAAAGGCCGGAGTGCCTGCGTCTGCTGGCGAAGGTGCCCGTCGGACGCATCGTCCACACCCGGCAGGCCCTGCCCGCCGTGCTGCCCGTCAACTTCACCCTGGACGGCGACGGCGCGGTGCTGCTGCGCACCTCGGCGGCCTCCGAGCTGGCCCGCGCCGTCGACGGGGTGGTCGTCGCCTTCGAGGTCGACGAGGTCGACGCGGCCACCCACTCGGGGTGGAGCGTGGTCGTCACCGGACCGGCGATGGTGGTGACGGACCCCGCGGAGCACGAGCGCCTGACCCGGACCGGCCCGCGATCATGGGTACCCTCGCCCCGGGAGGTCTTCGTGCGCATCGAGCCGGAACTCGTCACCGGCCGCGAACTGGTCGGCGGACACAGTCTGTACGGGGTGCAGCCGGCCCCCTGAACACCCGGTCAGCCATCGCGCTTGAACAGTCGCTCAAGGGCCGTACGGCGGCACCGGTTTCGTCCCGTCGGCCCCCCTGCCCGCGGCCGGTCACAGCTTGAGTGTGAACCAGGTGGTCTTGCCCTCGTCGGTGGGCCGTACCCCCCAGTCGTCGGCGAGTGCCCGGACCAGCAGCAGGCCCCGTCCGGACTCCTCGTCGTCGGCGGCCAGCCGGGGCTGGGGGAGGTGCGGGCTGTGGTCGCTGACCTCGACGGTGAGGTCGGTGTCGGTACGGCGCAGGTGCAGGCCGATGGGGCCGACGGCGTGCTGGACCGCGTTGGTGAGGGTCTCCGACAGCAGCAGGACCGCGTCGTCCGTGGCCGTGGCACAGTCCCAGGCCTCGAGGGCCTTGTGCAGGAAGGCGCGCGCTTCGGGCACCGACGACGGTATGGCGGGCAGGTCGGCGCTGATGGACGCCAGCGGGGCGGCGGGCAGCTGTGCCAGCAGCAGGGTGACGTCGTCGTTGTGGCTGTCCGCGTCGGGCAGGAGGCTCGCCAGAACCCGGTCGGCCACGGCCTCCAGACCGGGGGCCTCGGCGAAGGAGTGGCCCAGAACGGTGGTGAGTTCCTCGATCCGGCCCTCGATGTCGCTGCCGGGGGTCTCGATGAGTCCGTCGGTGTAGAGGACGAGGGTCGCGCCGGGCGGGATGGCCGTGCAGGACTGCTGATAGAGGACGCCGCCGACGCCGAGCGGCGCGTTGACCGGCGAGTCGAGGTTGCTGACGCCCTCGCCGGGCAGGGCGACCAGGGTGGGCAGGTGGCCGGCCGAACACACGGTCACCGTCCCGGCGTCCGGGGCGATCACCAGATAGCAGCAGGTGACCAGTTGGTCGGGGACGTCGAGGTCGGTCACGCAGGTGTCCAGGGCCTGCATCAGCTGGCGCGGCTGCATGCCGGTCTTCGCGAGGGCGTGGGCGGCCGAGCGCAACTGGCCCATCACGGCGGCCGCTTCGAGGCCGCGGCCCATGACGTCGCCCATGAGCACGCCGACCCGGTCGGCGCCCAGCGGGATCAGGTCGAACCAGTCGCCGCCCACACCGGCGCCCTGGGTGGCGGGCCGGTAGCGGCTCGCCGTGGCGAGGCCCGGGATGGCCGACGGGGCGCCCATGAGACTGCGCTGCAGGGTCAGGGCGATGTGCCGCTGCTGCTCGTACAGCGCGGTGAGTTCGGCCTCCGCGCGCTTGCGGTCGCTGATGTCCCGCACGATGGCGCAGGCGCCCACGACCGTGCCGTCGGTGTCGCGAGTGGGCCAGAGTGTGACGTCTACGTCCAGCAGGTCGCCGGTGTTCGTCAACCGCAGCGTCTCGAAGTGTTCGACCTTCTCCCCGTGCCGCAGCCGTTTGAGCAGCGAGCTGACCTCCTCCCGCAGCTCCGGCGGGGCGAGCAGCGACACGTGCCGGCCGATGGCCTCCTCGGCGGTGTAGCCGTACAGGCTCTGGGCGGCGGCGTTCCAGTAGGTGATGTATCCGTCGAGGGTCTTGGCGAGGATGGCGTCCTGCGAGGACTCGACGAGCGCGGCCAGTTCGTTGATGCGGGCCTCGGCGGCCTTGCGGTCGCTGACGTCCCGCACGGCGGCCGACACCAGGAGTCCGTCGGTCGTCTCCAGCGGGCTGAGGCTGATCTCGACGGGGAACTCGGTGCCGTCCTTGCGCAGTCCGTGCAGGTCCAGGCCGGCGCCCATCGGGCGGACCTGGCGGTTGGCGGTGTAGCCGTGGCGGTGCCTGGTGTGCTGCTCGTGGAAGCGGTGCGGCATCAGCAACTCGACGGGTCGGCCCAGCAGTTCCTCGCGCCGGTAGCCGAAAAGGGCCTCGGTCTGGGCGTTGACCAGCCGGATGGTCCCGGTGTCGTCGACGATGACCATGGCGTCCGGGGCCGCCTCCAGAAGCCCCCTGAACCGCTCCTCGGCGGCCCCCGTCCCGCTCTCCCGGAGCTCCGCACCACACCGACAGCCGTCCCACTCGGCCACCCCGGCGGCAGTGGTCGTCCCGACTCCTGCGAACTCACTCATGCCAACCCCCAGTTCACCGCGCGGTGGGTCGGGCCATCCCAGCGCACGCCCCCATACCCCGCCACCGGAAGTCGCCTACTGTCCGCACACTGACCGAACCTGTCCGTCACCGCCTTCCCAAAGGGCGGACACCGCCGCATGCCGCCCGAACCTGCTTTGCGGGCAGGCCGCGTGGCGCGCGAGGCGGCGGCCTGCCGGACGCGGGGAGATAGCCATACCGCGCGAGGGGGAGTGTGCGGGTTGCTCCCTGCCGGGCCAACGGGCATGCGCGCGGGACCGCCCCCGCCGCGAGCGCGTACGACACCGTGCACGGCCTCAACAAGAAGAGCGTGGCCGGTACGCCGGCCGCGCACACGTCTGTCCGGCGGCCGGCGGCCGGCGGGCAACGGGCAACGGGACCGGCATGGGCCGTACGGGGGCCGGTCGGGGCGTTGTCGGGGGCAAAGCCGCGGCGTGGGAGGCCGACCGGCGCCGTGCGCCGCTTCGGCTCGCGCACGCGCTGACGTGGGTCTCGCCGGACGTGCCGGCCGGTGTGGCGCCCTGGGACCCGGACGGTGCCGGCGCCCGGGACCGGGTCAACCGGGCCTTCTCGGACGCCGAGGGCCGGGCCCGCCGGGTCGCGCCCCACCTCGTGATCACACGGGAGGTCCTGGTCGGCGCGCCGGACACCGTTCTGGGGTCCGAGTCGCGCGCCGCCTGCCTCGCCGTGGTGGGCGCCCACCGGATCGACGGAGCGCGCGGCCGTCTGCACGGCTCGGTCGCCGGCCGGCTGACCGCCCGGGCCGACTGCCCGGTGCTGGTCGTCCGCGGCAGGCACACGCGGACCGGTCCCGTCGTCCTGGCGGCGGACGAGTCGCCCCGGGCCCGGGAAGCCGCCGAGTTCGCCTTCGCCGAGGCCTCCGAGCGCGGCGCCGACCTGGTGGTGCTGCGCGCGAGGCGCAGCGGTCGTACGACGGCCGACGCGCTGTCCGCACTGCGCGAGAAGTACCCGCACGTCACCGTGCGCACCGCTGCGGTCCGCGGCCGTCATCACCGTGCCCTCGTCGAGGCGGGCGTCGACGCCCAGCTCGTCGTGGTCGGTGTGCGGCGCGGCGGTACGACGGTCGTACGGCCGGGATCCGAAGGCCGCTCCATCCTGCGCGACGCGCGCTGCCCTGTCGCCCTGGTGCCCGCCGCCGGCCGGTGATCGACGCGAGGGACCGCTCGACCCTCCCCTCCACCGCGATGGAGTGAGACCGTTTAGGTGGGTCCCTTTAGGAGGGTCCGTCCCATTGCGCCCGTAAGGGGGTGTGACCGATGCGGAAGCTCCGCCGGGGGAAGGTCCTGGGATGGCGATGGCGCCGCAACCCCCTGCGCCGACCGAGTGACGTGGTCGAGGCATGGATCGTGCTGGTCGCCTGGACGGTCGCGATCGTGGGGGCGGTCGTCGCGGGGATGATCGGCTCGCAGATCGCGCATCGAACGGTGGCGCACGACCGGGCGGGACGCCTGCCCGTGTCCGCCGTGCTGGTGAAGGCGGTGCCCGGCGGCCGGGACCTGGTCACCGGGTTCAAGTACGACCGGGTCCGGGCCACGGTCCGCTGGACCGACGCGAAGGGAATCACGCACATGGGCGTGACGGACGTGAAGACCACCGCGAAACCGGGCAGCGCGCTGACCGCGTGGACGGACGGCCGGGGCCGGCTGGTGGCCGCGCCTATGAACTCCGCCGAGGCGACGACCCGCGTCGTCCTGGCCGGCACCGGAGCCGCCCTGACCGCAGGGCTGACGGCGCTGGGCGCCGGGTGCCTGGTGCGGCTGCGGGTGCAGCGGCGCGCCACCGAGCGGTGGGGCGCCGAGTGGGAGCGCGTCGGCCGGCGGTGGGGGCACACCACCGGCTGAACGTCACGGGGTCGCTTCCCGATACGCCGTCGCTTTCCCATATCGCCATTCGGTACGGGGTCGCTTCCGGAACGGGGTCGCTTTCCGTACGGGCGGGACCGATGGCCCCTGACCGCCCCCGGCGCCCGGGCCCACGATGACACCGTCAGACCGGACCCACGGGAGGAGCAGGGTCATGACCGCCGAGCACGTGGCCGTCGGAGTCGACGGCTCGCTCATCGCCGTACGAGCGCTCGACCTGGCCGCCGAGGAGGCGGTCCGGCGCGGTGCGACCCTGCGTGTGGTGTACGCCGTGTCGGACCGCGACGAAGCCGCGCCGATCCTCGCCGCGGCCGCCGAACGGCTCCACGACCGTCACCCCGCGCTGCCCTTCGAGACCGAGGCAGCCGAGGACGACCCGGTCCGCGCCCTGGCCCGGGAGAGCACCGGCGCGGCCCTCACCGTCGTCGGCACCCGGGGTCTCGGCACGGTCGGCGGCACGCTGTTCGGCTCCGTCAGCCTGCGGCTGGCCGCGCACACGCACGGGCCGCTGATGGTCGTCCGCGGAGACCACCCCTGCGGCGACGACCGGGCGGTACTGCTCGGGCTGGAGAACGACGCCGACGCCGAAGCGGCCGCCCACGCCTTCCAGGAGGCGGAGCGGCGTGCGGTGCGGCTGCGCGTCCTGCACACCCCGGCGCACCGGCACACCACCCCCGAACTGCCCTCGCTGATCCCCGCGACCAGCCCCGGTCAGCGGCGCCAAGCCCAGGAGGAACGGGCGGAGGAGGCCGTACCGCGGTTCGGCATCGCCCGGCTGCGGCAGGCACACCCGGCGGTCACCGTCGACACGGGGACGGTGCGCACCGGACCGGCCCACGCGCTGCTGGAGGCCACCCGTGAGTGCGCGGTCGTCGTCATCGGCCGCCACCGGCACCTCGGCCCGGTGGCGCACACCCTGCTGCACCGCTCGCACTGCCCGGTGGTGCTGGTCCCGGGCACCGATTGACCGTATCTCCTAGGCCGGATGGGCCGCTCGGCCCTGTTGGGTACCCAGCGGGCGGGAGAGGGTGAGGAGGTGCGGACCGGCAAACACCTCCGATCCGAATCCGATCCGGAAGGGAACCCCCTGATGTCCGTCGACACGCAGCAGGCGTCCGCTCGGCTCACCGACGACGAGCTGAGGACGCTGGACGCCCACTGGCGCGCCGCGAACTACCTGTCCGTCGGCCAGATCTATCTGATGGCCAATCCGCTGCTGACCGAGCCGCTGCGCCCCGAGCACGTCAAGCCGCGGCTGCTGGGCCACTGGGGCACGTCCCCGGGCCTGAACCTGGTGCACACGCACCTCAACCGCGTCATCAAGGCCCGCGACCTGAGCGCCCTGTGCATCTGGGGCCCGGGCCACGGCGGCCCCGCCGTACTGGCCAACGCCTGGCTGGAGGGCTCGTACTCCGAGACCTATCCGGACGTGTCGAGGGACGCCCAGGGCATGGGGCGGCTGTTCAAGCAGTTCTCGTTCCCGGGCGGGGTGCCCAGCCATGTCGCGCCCGAGACGCCCGGCTCCATCCACGAGGGCGGCGAGCTCGGCTACTCGCTGTCCCACGCCTACGGCGCCGCGCTCGACAACCCCGACCTGGTCGTCGCCTGCGTCATCGGCGACGGTGAGGCGGAGACCGGCCCGCTGGCCGCCTCCTGGCACTCCGACAAGTTCCTCGACCCCGTCCACGACGGCGCCGTCCTGCCGATCCTGCACCTCAACGGCTACAAGATCGCCAACCCGACGGTGCTCGCCCGTCTCCCCGAGGCGGAACTCGACGAACTGCTGCGCGGCTACGGCCACGACCCGCTGCACGTCACCGGCGACGACCCGGCCGCCGTGCACCGGGCCATGGCCGAGGCCATGGACACCGCGCTGGACCGCATCGCCGCCTTCCAGCGCGGCGCCCGCGAGGACGGTGTGACCGACCGCCCCCGCTGGCCGGTGATCGTCCTGCGCACCCCGAAGGGCTGGACCGGCCCGGCCGAGGTCGACGGGCTGCCCGTGGAAGGCACCTGGCGTGCCCACCAGGTCCCGATGGCCGCCGTACGCGACAACCCGGACCACCTGCGACAGTTGGAGGAGTGGCTGCGCTCCTACCGCCCGGAGGAACTCTTCGACGAGCACGGAGCGCCCCGCCCGGACGTCCTGGCCTGCGTCCCCGACGGCACCCGCCGCCTCGGGGCCACCCCGCACGCCAACGGCGGACTGCTGCTGCGTGAACTCCCGCTGCCCGAACTGGAGAAGTACGCCGTATCCGTCGACAAGCCGGGCGCGAGCATGCACGAACCCACCCGGGTGCTGGGCGAGTTGCTCGAAGACGTGATGCGATCCACCGCCGACCGCCGGGACTTCCGTCTCGTCGGCCCGGACGAGACCGCCTCCAACCGGCTCCAGGCCGTCTACGAGGCCAGCGGCAAGGCATGGCAGGCCGGGACGCTTCCGGTCGACGAACACCTCGACCGGCACGGCCGGGTGATGGAGATCCTCTCCGAACACACCTGCCAGGGCTGGTTGGAGGGCTATCTGCTGACCGGCCGGCACGGGCTGTTCTCCTGCTACGAGGCGTTCGTGCACATCGTCGACTCCATGGTCAACCAGCACATCAAGTGGCTGCGCACCACCCGCCGACTGCCCTGGCGCGCCCCCATCGCCTCCCTCAACTACCTGCTGACCTCGCACGTGTGGCGCCAGGACCACAACGGCTTCTCCCACCAGGACCCCGGCTTCGTCGACCACATCCTCAACAAGAGCCCCGAGGTCGTCCGGGTCTACCTGCCGCCGGACGCCAACACCCTGCTCTCGGTGGCGGATCACGCGCTGCGCAGCAAGGACTACGTCAACGTGATCGTGGCCGGCAAGCAGCCCTGCTTCGACTGGCTGAGCATGGAGCAGGCCCGCGCCCACTGCGCGCGCGGCGCCGGGATCTGGGACTGGGCCGGCACCGAGAACGGCACCCGGGAGCCGGACGTGGTACTCGCCTGCGCCGGTGACGTACCGACCCAGGAGGTGCTGGCCGCCGCCCAGTTGCTGCGCCGGCACCTGCCGGAGTTGGCGGTGCGCGTGGTCAACGTCGTCGACATCGCGCGGCTGCTGCCCACCGAGGAACACCCGCACGGAATGAACGACTTCGAGTACGACGGCCTGTTCACCGCCGACAAGCCCGTCATCTTCGCCTACCACGGCTACCCCTGGCTGATCCACCGGCTCGCCTACCGCCGCACCGGCCACCGCAATCTGCATGTGCGCGGCTACAAGGAGATCGGCACCACGACCACCCCGTTCGACATGGTGGTCCGCAACGACCTCGACCGCTACCGCCTGGTCATGGACGTCATCGACCGCGTGCCCGGCCTGGCGGTGCGCGCCGCGACGGTACGGCAGCGCATGGAGGACGCCCGGCTGCGCCACCACGACTGGATCCGCGTCCACGGCACCGACCTGCCGGAGATCGCGGACTGGGCCTGGGACGGCTGAGCCGAAAGCGGGGCCCGCGCAGACTCCGTACCCGACGGCGGGTGTCACCTCGTGACCGGCCGGGCCGAGCCGGCGTGGAGAGCCGGCTCGTTCGGTCGATCACGTAGGCGCTCGTCAGCCGGCCTTGGTGACCAGTTCGATCAGGGCGTCGGCCGCGGGGGCCGAGGAGGCCGGGTTCTGTCCGGTGATCAGCAGACCGTCCGTCAGGACATAGGGCTGCCAGTCGTCGGTCTTGGAGTACAGGCCGCCGAGCTTGGTGAGTTCGTCCTCGACCAGGAAGGGGACGACGTCGGTGAGCTGGACGGCCTCCTCCTCGGAGTTGGCGAATCCGGTGACCTTCCTGCCCGCGACCAGCGGGGTGCCGTCCTCGTTGACGGTGTGCCGCAGCGCGCCCGGTGCGTGGCACACCAGTCCCACCGGCTTGCCGGAGCGGAGGGTGGTTTCGATCAGACGGGCGGAGACGGTGTCCTCGGCCAGGTCCCACAGCGGTCCGTGCCCGCCGGGGTAGAAGACGGTGTCGAAGTCGCCCGCCGAGACGGAGTCGAGGCGCACGGTGTTCGCGAGCGCCGCGGTCGCCTCCGCATCGGCCTCGAAGCGCCGGGTGTCGTCGGTCTGGGAGCCGGGCTCGTTGCTCTTGGGGTCCAGCGGCGGCTGTCCGCCCTTCGGCGAGGCGAGGGTGATGTCCCAACCGGCCTCCTTGAAGCGGTAGTAGGGCGCCGCCAACTCCTCCAGCCAGAACCCGGTCTTGGCGCCGGTGTCGCCCAGCTCGTCATGCGAGGTGAGAACGATCAGAACCTTCATGGCACACTCCAATAAATGTCATGGGAGTGCGGACTTCTACAGGTGCAGAAGCCCGCGAGTCACCGTCGTGACGGTGTCGAGCGGGGCCAGGCTGCGATGGATCTTGGCCATGACGCTGGCGCCGAGCCACATGTCGTACAGGGCCTGTGCGACCTCGCCTGCCTCGCCGTCGACCGAGAGGGAGCCATCCTCCAGGCCTTCGGCGATGGTCCGCTCGATGCGGTCGACGACGGCGCTCGTGCCTTCCTTGAGAGCCAGACGCATCGCCTCGGACAGGTCCGCCACCTCGGCACCGAGTTTCACTGCCAGGCACTTGCCCTGGCACTCGTCGAGGCTCTGCGTCTCCCGCCACCGCTGCCAGTAGCCCATCAGCCGTTCGGCCGCCGGCTGGTCGGAGCGGGCGAGGACACGGTCCATCTCCGTCAGGTAGTCCGCGAAATAGCTCTTCAGGATCGCTTCGCCGAAGGCGTCCTTCGAGGCGAAGTAGTGATAGAAGGAGCCCTTCGGTACGCCGGCCTCCGCGAGCACCTCATTGATGCCGACGGCCGAATAGCCCTTGTGGGCCATGATCCGTTGGGCGGCGTCGAGGATGACCCGGCGGGTGTCTTTGGTGCGTGTGGTGCCCGGCATACGGTGAACCGTAACACCTGAGTAGACCAGTCGTCTAGTGAGTGACCTCAGGGTGCGTCGGCGGCCGTCAGGCGGATGCCGGTGACGAGGTCGGGGCGGATGCGGACCGCGTAGTCCATGGTCTGCTTCACCCACGGGCGCAGCAGGGACTGGTAGCGGGCCAGCTCGTCGGGGTCGGTGACCAGACGGGCGTAGCCGGTGACCACCACGCTCCAGCCGAGATGCGTGGCCGGGTCGATGACGTCCGCCTCGTAGGCGACGACGACTCCAGGGTCCCCGGCGTGCCGGGTCCGCCGGGTCAGAGCGGCTCCCTCGTGCGTACGGATGACGATGTCGCCGTCGACCAGGATGTGGTTGACGGGCCGGATCGTGGGCAGCGCGTGCTGGGTGAAGACGATCCTTCCGAAGGAGACGCCGCCCAGCAGGCGCATGGCCTCGGCGCTGTCGAGCTCGACGCTCTGACGGGGGCCGGCCGGGGCCGCCTCGGCGTGGTCAAGGGTCATGGCGGGTTTCCGTACGTCCTGGTGGGCCTCGTGGACCTGGTGGGCTGTGTGTCCGATCGGATCATTCGAACCGAGTCCGCGCCGGAGCCGCTAGGGCCGGTCGGCCCTCACACGGTGCCCGCCGGACCCTTCGCCTCGACGGCGCGGACAGCGTCGACCGCGCCGAAGCCTTGCCGAGACCCAGAGCGTCGACGACACCGACGACCCCGTCCACCTGCCAGGTGGCCCACACCGCGGACCCGATGTCGGTACCGTCCGCCACCCGTCCCGCGAGGGTGACCATGCCGACCGTCGACCTTCAGCCCGGCGCCGGTGCCCCACCGGTCCCAGGGGGCGCCCGGCCCCGGGGCGCGGCCCGGGGGTCCCTCTCCGGCCCGGCCGCGCGACGCGCCGGCATGGGGCCGTCGGCCCGGGGGACCGGCCAATCAGGGGCCGACCGGCCCTGGCCCCACGGCCCTGAAAGGCGTTGGATCTCGGACAGGAACCCTTGCCCGACGCGGTACACACGACGAGGAGCGTCTGATGGCGGACAGCCAGCGGCTCGGCCCCGACGGACCGATCCGGGTCTTCCTGCTGGACGACCACGAGGTGGTACGGCGCGGAGTGCACGATCTGCTGAACGACGAGCCGGACATCAGCGTCGTCGGCGAGGCCGCCACCGCCGAACAGGCCCTGGTGCGCGTGCCTGCCCTGCGTCCCCAGGTCGCCGTCCTCGACGTACGTCTGCCGGACGGCGACGGGGTGAGCGTGTGCCGGGAGCTGCGTTCGCGGATGCCGGAGCTGGCCTGTCTGATGCTGACCTCGTTCGACGACGAGGAGGCGCTGCTGGACTCGATCATGGCCGGTGCGGCCGGCTATGTCCTCAAGCAGATCCAGGGCTCGGACCTGGTGTCGGCGGTGCGCACCGTCGCCTCCGGCCAGTCGCTGCTGGACGCCAGTGCCACGACGCGCCTCATGGCCCGGCTGCGCCAGGGCCGGCAGCCGGAGGAGGAGGAACCGGAGGCACTGCCCGGTCTGACCGGCCGGGAACGGGAGATCCTCGCCCTCGTCGGCGAAGGCTTGACCAACCGTCAGATCGGCCGGCGTCTGTTCCTCGCGGAGAAGACGGTGAAGAACCACATCTCCCGGCTGCTGGCCAAACTCGGCGTGGAGCGCCGCATCCAGGCCGCCGTGATCGCCACCCAGGCCCAGGACCGGAGCGGGCAGCAGGACCACTGACCGGTACGCGTCGCGGACCCTTCGGCGGCAACTACGGGTGGGTCCGGCTCGCCCCGGTCCCGTCGCGGTCGGCGAGATCGGCCTGGGCCAGCAGCAGACCGGCCAGGCGACGGGCCTCGCCGGCGGTCAGCGCCGCCCAGGTGCCCGGCTCGCCACCGCTGACCGTACCGACGTCCAGGGCGACCCGGGTGATGGGCCGGTCTGCCGGGGCGAGCGTCAGGCGGCGCACCGCGATCCGGCGGCCGCACGCGGTCACGAGAGGCGGAACCCCTGCCGTGAGCGAGGGGTCGGGTCCGGTCGTCGTCATCGATCTCACTTCCTCGGCAGCTGAAGTAGCCATACCCAGCGGGGTATGCACGTCAGCGTCCGCCGCACCCGGATTGTTCCCGGCCCGGTTGGGCCGGTCGCCCCTCGGCTCGTCCTGCCCGGCCCGACACACGCCGCCCCCGCGGACAGGAGGCTGAGTCAACGAGGGCACCTGCGACCCCGACGACGACCACGCCGTTTCCAACGCCTCCAGCACCACCAACTGCGTGGCGCCCATGGTCAAGCTGCTCGACCAGCACTTCCCGATCCCGTACCCCGCCTCGTACCGGACCGTTACCGTGGCACATGACGGCATGTGGCCGACCGGTCGAGGGAATGTGGAGGACCACGGGTGGCAGGCTCGGAACACACCGGGGAAGCCCGTGTACGGCTGCCGCAGCTCAGGCTCGACGAGCTGCTGGAGGAGCTGCAGGCACGCCTCGACGCGGCCCGCGGCACCCGCGACCGGGTGCACAGCCTTCTGGAGGCGGTGCTCTCGGTCGGCCGTGAACTGGACCTGGAGCAGGCGCTGCACAGCATCGTGGAGGCGGCGGCCGCGCTGGTGGACGCCGAGTACGCGGCCCTCGGCGTCATCGGCCCCGACGGCCGGCGGCTGTCGGCCTTCCACACGGTCGGCGTCACCACCGAGCAGATCAGACAGATCGGCCCCTACCCCGAGGGCCACGGCATCCTCGGCGAACTCATCAAGCACCCGGAGCCCCTGCGCCTGTCGAAGATCTCCCAGCATCCGGCCTCGTACGGCTTCCCGCCGCACCACCCGCCCATGAACACCTTCGTCGGCGTCCCGATCCGGGTGCGCGACCAGGTCTTCGGCAATCTGTACCTCACCGAGAAGCGGGGCGGGGTGCAGTTCGACGAGGAGGACGAATCGGTGCTGTCCACCCTCGCCGTCGCCGCCGGTGTCGCCATCGACAACGCCCGCCTGTACGAGGAGACCCGGCTGCGCGAGCGCTGGCTGCGGGCGAACGCCGAGATCACCCACAGTCTGATGTCCGACGGCGAAGGCCCGGAGGTCCTGGGCCTGATCGCCGAGCGGGCCGGTGAGATCACCGGTTCCGCCCTGGCGGCGGTCGGTCTGCCCATGGAGGGCACCGACTCCCTCACCGTGGAGATCGCCGTCGGTCTGGAGGCCGACGCCCACCGGGGCCTCGTGTTGCCCATGGACCGGAGCCTGATGGGCCTGGCCTTCTCCGGCGCCGCCCCGGTGACCAGTGAGGACGCGTCACAGGACGAGCGGATCTCCCTGGAACCTCCCCGCTTCAAGGGGCTGGGCCCCGCCGTGGCCGTACCCATCGGCACCGGCGCCGAGGGCCCACGGGGTGTGCTCCTGCTGGCTCGTCAGATCGGCCGGCCGGTGTTCTCCGAGACGGAGATCGAGCCCCTGCGTGCCTTCGCCGCCCAGGCCGCCATCGCGATGGAGCTGGCCGAACACCGCCGGGACGCCGAGCAGATCGCGGTGCTCCAGGACCGCGACCGCATCGCCCGTGACCTGCACGACCTGGCGATCCAGCGGCTGTTCGCGACCGGCATGACCCTGCAGAGCGCGGGCCGCTTCATCGAGCACCCGGAGGCCGCGGAACGGGTCGTGCGCGCCGTGGACGACCTGGACGAGACCATCAAGATCATCAGGTCGACGATCTTCGGACTGCGAGCCCGTGAGGGCGGCGCCGGGTCCGGGCTGCGCGCCCGCACCGTCCGGGTGGTCGGCGAGGCCGCGCCCGTGCTGGGGTTCGCCCCCGGCGTCCGGATGGAGGGCCTGGTCGACACCGATGTACCGCGGGAGATCGCCGACCATCTCATCGCCGTCCTCTCCGAGGCCCTGACCAACACCGCCCGGCACTCCGGCGCCGACCGCGCCGACGTCGTCCTGCAGACCGACGGGCGCGAGGTGCGGCTCACCGTGTCGGACAACGGCGTGGGCATTCCGGACGAGGGCCGTCGCAGCGGGCTGAAGAACATGGCCGAGCGCGCCGAACAGTGCGGCGGACGGCTGGAGCTCAACTGTCCCGAGGGCGGCGGCGCCGAACTGGTGTGGCGCGTGCCGCTGGGAGCCTGACTCCCCGCGTCCGGTCCGCCGTGAGACGGGCCCAGTGGCCGTATGGACGCCGACCAGTACGAGGCGTTGGGCCCGGCAGCAAGCCGGTTGAGGTCGACCTCGAACCCGACAAGCTGTGCCTGGGCCACCGCTGGCGCCGACCAGCTCGTGAACGCGCGCACCCACGACCCGGTCGAGGAGATCAAGAAGGCCGGCGGTGCTGACGTGGTCGTCGTGCCGGCCACCGCGCCCAACGCGTTCGAGCAGGCCTTCAGTTCGCTCGACCGCGGCGGACGGCTGGTCATGGTCGCGCTGCCCGCGGACAATGCTGCCATCGACGTCCCGATCTTCGAGACCGTCCTCGGCGGGACCTCCGTCATCGGCTCGATCGTCGGCACGCGGCAGGACCTGGCCGAGGTGTTCGCGCTGCACGCCGCGGGGCGCACCCAGGTCATCGCCGAGCCACGGCGCCTCGACCAGGTGAACGACTCCTTGGACGCGGTACTCGGCGGACGAGCCGAGGCGCGTCTCGTCTTCGAGTTCTGAGGCCTGGGCAACCCCCGGACCTCGGTGGAGAGGCAGCGGATCATGGCAAACGTCACTGTGGCTGCCGTACGGGAGCGGGCACCCGGCGAACGCCGGGTGGCCCTCGTTCCCGAGGCCGTCACCCTTCTGCGCCGCGCCGGGATCGACGTCCTGGTCGAGACCGGTGCCGGCTCCGGCGCCTGGTTCGCCGACGCCGACTACACCGACGCCGGCGCGACCGTCGTACCGCCGGACGAGCTGTACCTGCGCGCGGACGTCGTGCTGTGCGTCGGGCCGCCCGACCAGGAGACCGCCCGCGCCCTGCGTGCCGGACAGACACTGATCGGCCTGCTGGAGCCGCTGCGGCAGCCCGCCCTGGTGCAGGACCTGCACCGGCGCGGGGTGCACACGGTCAGCCTCGATCTGCTGCCGCGCACCCTCAGCCGCGCCCAGTCCATGGACGCCCTCACCTCCCAGGCGAATGTCGCCGGCTACAAGGCGGCCCTGCTCGCCGCCGACACCTACGACCGCTTCTTCCCGATGCTGACCACCGCCGCGGGCACCATGCGACCGGCGCAGGTCCTCGTCCTCGGCGCCGGAGTGGCCGGACTGCAGGCCATCGCCACGGCCCGCCGCCTCGGCGCCGTCGTCTCGGCGTACGACGTACGGCCGGAGTCACGCGGAGAGGTGGAGTCGTTGGGCGCCCGCTTCCTCGACGTCCAGAGTCCGCGGGGAGACACCGGACAGGGCGGCTACGCAAGGGAGTTGACGCCGGAGGAGCAAGAGGCCCAGCGCGCGGGGCTGGACGCGCACATCGCCCGCTCCGATGTCGTCATCACCACCGCCCAGGTTCCGGGCCGCCGCCCGCCGCTGCTGGTGAGCGCGGCCGTCCTGGAACGGATGCAGTCCGGCGCGGTCGTCGTCGACCTCGGGGCGAGCGACCTGGGCGGCAACGTCGCGGGCTCCGAACCCGACAAGACACAGGTCCTGGACAACGGTGTCACCGTCATCGGTGCCGGACGGCTGCCGTCCGCGATGGCCACCGCCGCGTCCACCGCCTACGCCCGCAACCTCGTCGCCCTCCTGCGCCACCTGGTGCGGGACGGCGAACTCGTCCTCGACCCGGCGGACGAGATCACCGGCGCCCTGATGGGAGGCGGCCAGTCATGAACGACCTCGATCTGCTCACCGCGATCACCGTGTTCGTGCTCAGCGTCCTCGTCGGCGTCGAGGTCATCAGCAAGGTGCCCGCGACCCTGCACACCCCGCTGATGTCCGGCTCCAACGCGGTGCACGGCATCGTCGTCATCGGCGCCATGCTGATCGCCGCCGAGTCGCACACCTGGCTCGGCTACGCCCTGGCCTTCGTGGCGATGGTCTTCGGCGCGATGAACGTCGTCGGCGGTTACGTCGTCACCGACCGGATGCTGGAGATGTTCAAGGCCAAGCCGGCCGCCGAGAAGACGCCCCGGAACGAGAAGACGGAGGTCTGACCCGTCATGGACGCCGTCTCCAACGCGGTCCACTACGTCTTCCTGGCCACGGCCGCGTGCTTCGTGCTCGGCCTGCACCAGATGAACCACCCGCGCACCGCCCGCCGGGGCAACACCGTCTCCGCGAGCGCGATGGCCGTCGCGATCGCCGCCACCCTCTGGCTGGTGATCCACCAGAACACCATCACCACCACCGGCTGGCTCGTCCTGGCCTCCGGCGGCCTGGTCGGCGCCGCCCTCGGGCTGTACGCGGCCCGCGAGGTCAAGATGACCGCCATGCCCCAACTGGTCAGCCTCTTCAACGCGGTCGGCGGTGGGGCGGCCGCGCTGATCGCCGTCGACGACCTGCTCCAGGCCGACAACCCGGCCGGGCTCGGCGCACGTGTCTCCCTCCCGGGCGCCCTGGACATCGTCATCGGCGCGGTCACCTTCTCCGGCTCGCTGATCGCGGCCGGCAAGCTGCAAGGTGTCGTCTCCGGGGCGCCGGTCGTCTTCCCCGGGGCCCGGGTGCTCAACGTGCTGCTGCCGGCCGCCTTCGTGGGCGGCACGGTCTGGCTGGTGCTGTCACCGGACTCCCGCACCGCCCTGTACGCACTGGTGGCCGTGGCGCTGCTGTTCGGCGTGACCATGGTGCTGCCCATCGGCGGAGCCGACATGCCGGTCGTCATCGCCCTGCTGAACGCCTTCACCGGATCCGCGGTCGCGATGGCCGGCTTCGTCCTGAACGAGACCGCGCTGATCATCGCGGGCATGCTCGTCAGCTCCTCGGGCGGCATCCTGACCAAGCTGATGGCCGACGCCATGAACCGCTCCATCGCCAACATCGTCGTCGGCGGCTTCGGCACCGGCGACGGTGCCCCGGCGGTGACAGCGGGCGGTGCGGCCCAGGTGAGGTCCGTCTCCGCGGACGACGTGGCGATCCAGCTGGCCTACGCCGGCAAGGTCATCTTCGTACCCGGCTACGGCCTCGCCGCCGCCCAGGCCCAGCATGAACTCGGCGATCTGGCCCAGCTGTTGGCCGACCACGGCGTCGACGTCAGCTACGCCGTCCACCCGGTCGCGGGCCGCATGCCCGGGCACATGAACGTGCTGCTGGCCGAGGCCAACGTGCCCTACACCCAGCTGAAGGAGATGGACGACGTCAACCCCGAGTTCCCGCAGGCCGACGTCGCCCTCGTGATCGGCGCCAACGACGTCACCAACCCGATCGCCCGCCGCCCCGGCAACGCGATCTCGGGCATGCCGATCCTCGACGTCGACAAGGCCAAGAGCGTGGTCGTCATCAAGCGCTCGATGGGCCACGGCTACGCGGGCATCGACAACGAGCTCTACACCGACCCCAAGACCGGCATGTTCTTCACCGACGCGAAGAAGGGACTGGCCGAACTGAAGGCGGCGGTGGGCGAGTTCGTCACCTGACACCCGATAGGTGAGCGGGTCCCCGCCAGGCTCGCCGGGGGACCTTCACCCTCCAGCCGCATCCGGACGCGATCAGAGGCGCCCCGCTGCTCTTGCAGCCGCACGCCCTCACCGCCGGTGTTCTCTTCGCGGCCTGGCCCCTCACCCGCCTCGTCCACGTCTGGGTCGCCCCCGTCGGCCACCCCGCGCGGCCCTACACATCGTCTACCACGGCCGGGCCGCGACGCCCCGCCAGACGGTCGAGGGAGGAACCCGTACCCGGTGGGCTCCCTGACGAGGACCGATCGGCCCATGCGATCTCTTCGTCCATGACCGAGCCTGGTAGGAGGCGGTGTCCCCCTCGTGGCGGTCGCCGCACCGGCCCGGCGCAGGAGGAGGCGCAGCCATGACCACCGCGACCACACCCCGCTCCGCCAGGAAACTCCCCGCCGTGTACCGGGGCAGGCTGATCAGCCTGGCGCACGAGGTGCGCTACCCGGCGGGCACCCGTCTGTTCAGTGAGGGCGGGCGCGCCGACCACTTCTGGATCATCGATTCCGGCACCGTCGTCCTCGACATGCGGGTGCCCGGACGCCAGGCCGCCGTGATCGAGACCCTGGGCGCCGGCGAACTCCTCGGCTGCTCCTGGCTGTACCGGCCGTACAGCCGGCGGTTCGGCGCCCGGACGACCGGGCCCGTGTGCGCGCACGAGTTCGACGCCGAGGCCGTCCGGCGGATGTGCGGGGCCGATCCGGACATGGGGCGCTCGATCGCCCTGTGGGTCGGCGAGTCCATGGTGCGCCGGCTCGGTGCCGCCCGCACCCGGCTGCTCGATCTGTACGCCCCCTGCGGCAGCGGAGCCCGGGGCTGAGCCGAGCGGTCCCGGGATCCGGTCACGCGGCCCGCGACGCTGCCTGGTCGGCCCCTGCGGACCGCGCCCCGGCCGTGAGACGTTCGAGTTGAGAGGCAAGGGGGTGTCGGCACATGGCGGACACGCGGCCCACCCGGGTGAAGAAGGTGCGGTTCTGGCGCTGGCGGCACAATCCGCTGCGCCGCCCCAGCGACACCGCCGAAGCGTGGATCGTCCTGGCCACCTGGATCGTCGCCCTGACCGGTGGCGTGTTCGCCGGCCAGGCCGCCGACGCCGCCATGCAGGACAGCCTCGCGGCACGACGGGCGACGCTGTCCACCGTCTCGGCGGTGCTCACGGAGGACGCGGACAAGACCCCGCCCGTGACGACCGGTGACGGCGGTGACGGGGTGGTCTGGGCGAAGGTGCGCTGGACGGCCGCCGACGGGTCCACCCACACCGGCCTGACTCGGGTCGAGCCGCGAAGCAAGGCGGGCTCCACGGTCAGCGTCTGGATCGACCACCGGGGTGAGCTGGTCTCCAGCCCGCCCAGCGCCACGGAGGCGCGCCTGCAGTCCGGCCTGGCCGGTGTTCTCGTCGCGTTCGGCACCGGTGGCGCCGTGGTCGGCTGCGGCTGGGTGGTACGGCTCCGGCTCGACCGGCGGCGGCTGCGCGAATGGGAGACCGAGTGGGCACAGGTCGACCCCCAGTGGCGCAAGAAGATGAACGGCTGACACCGCCGCCGAGACCGTCTCGAGGCGGCGGATTTCGCCGCAGCACACCGTGATGGCTCTCATCGCGCGATCGCCTTTTGTCGCGCTGGGCCTCCCTCTGGCGCACCCCATGCTTTCGGGCCTCCTCCGCGTCCGCCGCGCCGCTACGCCGTCCGGCGCGGCGGTGTCGCGGTGGGGGGCAGCGCGAGGTGGGCGGTGAACCACTCGCGGGCCAGGCCGGCGACCGCGGACAGGGTGCCGGGTTCCTCGAAGAGGTGGCCGGCGCCGGGGACGACGGCGATCCGGTGGTCGCAGCGCAGCCAGTCGGCGGCCAGCCGGTTCAGGCTCAGCACCCGGGTGTCCAGCGAGCCCACGATGAGCAGGGTGGGGGCCCGCACGCGGTCCAGTGCGGCGGGCGTGGCGAGGTCGGGGCGGCCGCCGCGGGAGACCACCGCACGGATGTCGAAATCCTCGGCCGCGGCCTCCAACGCGGCGGCCGCACCGGTGCTGGCCCCGAAGTAGGCCACCGGCAGCCCGGTCGTACGGCGCAGCCACAGTGCCGCGGCGCCGAGCCGCCGGGCGAGCAGCACGATGTCGAACACCTTGTGCCGGTCGTGTTCCTCGTCCTCGGTCAGCAGGTCCAGCAGAAGGGTGCCGAGTCCGGCGCGGTTGAGTACGTCGGCGACGTACCGGTTACGAGGGCTGTGCCGACCGCTGCCGCTGCCGTGCGCGAACGCCACGACGGCCGGCGCGTGGTCGGGCAGCGTGAACCGTGCCGCCAGGCGAACCCGTCCTGCGGGCACGTCGACGTCGCCGTCCGGCACCGGGTGCGTCGCCCGCCTCAGCAGGTCGGCCACCTCCCGGTCGTCGACCTGGGGGAACGCGTCGTACCAGGCGCCGACCGAGCCGAAGAAGCGCGGGGAGTGCAGACAGACCACCTCGTCGGCCGACTGCCGCAGGCGGCGCAGTGTCCGCTCCGGACCGACCGGCACGGCCAGCACCACCCGGTCCGCGCCCTGATCGTGGACGACCCGGCACGCGGCCTCGGCGGTGGCGCCGGTGGCCAGACCGTCGTCCACCACGACGACCGTCCGGCCGGTCGGCGGGACGGGGGGACGGTCCCGCCGGTAGAGACGCGACCGCCGTTCCAGTTCGGCCCGTTCCGCCCGTTCGACCGTCCGCTGTGCGTCGAGCCCCACCCCGGCTTGCAGGAGAACGTCGTCGTTGAGCACGCGCACGCCGTCGTCCCCGACGGCGCCGAAGGCCAGCTCGGGCTGCCAGGGCACGCCCAGCTTGCGCACCACCAGGACGTCGAGGGCGGCGCCCAGTTCTCGGGCCACCTCATGGGCCACGGGCACCCCGCCCCGTGGCAGGCCCAGCACCAGGACGTCCTGGCCACGAAGGTGTTCCAGCCGCCGGGCCAGTCGGCGCCCCGCGTCTGCGCGATCCTGGAAACGCACGGTCCACCTCCTGCTGCGCGCACCGTCCGGCAGGGCGGCGAGACGGTCCCCCCTCCGCTTCCATCCTCTCGCCGTTCCGCCTCCTCGCACGGGGGCCACGGTCCCGCGCGGAGCGTGCCACCCAGGCCAGACGCGGCACCAGCGGCCCGCCGCATGGGCCGTTCGGCCCCGCTCGGGGCCGAACCACCCCTCGTGCGCCCCGGCCGGCGGTGCGACCGTGAGGGTGGAGCCTCGTGCCGCACGCCCGTGCGGTCCAGGAAGGCGGTGAGGACGATGATGGAGCTGCCCCTTGTCGTAGGCGTCGACGGATCGCACGCGAGCCTGGCCGCCGTCGACTGGGCGGTGGACGATGCCGCCCGCCACGGGCTGCCGGTGCGGCTCGTGTACGCCTCCCTGTGGGAGCGCTACGAGGGCGTGGCACCGTCCACGAGCCGCGACCGTCCCTCCCAGCAGGTGATGGCGGAGAACATCGTCGCATCCGCCACCGACCGGGCCCGGCTGCGCAATCCCGAGGTGAAGGTGTCCGCCGAGGTGGTCCCGGAGGAGGCGGCCGACGCGCTGCTTCGCGAGGGCAACAACGCCTCCGCCGTGGTGACTGGCTCACGGGGACGCGGTGAGCTCCAGGGGCTGCTCCTCGGTTCCGTCGGCCTGACGGTGGCCTCCCGGGCGTACTGCCCGGTGATCGTGGTCCGGGGCGACAAGGCGGGGCTCGCGGGCACGCACGAGCGGATCGTGCTCGGGGCGGGGGACCCCGCGACCGGCGCCGAGGCCGTGCGGTTCGCCTTCCGGGAGGCCGAGGCGCGCGGTGGCGTGCTCGACGTGGTGCGCGCCTGGCGCTGCCCCGCGCTGGAGGGTGCCGGCCACCCCCAGTTGGCGGGAGACCCGGCGCATCAGCACGAGCAGCAGGCGTCCGCCCTGATCGACGCCCTTTTGCACGACGCGACGGCCGACCACCCGTCGGTCCGGGTACGCCGCAACACGGTGGAGGGCCCGGCCCGCTCGGTGCTGCTGAACCGCTCCGCCGCCGCCGACCTGGTGATCATCGGAGCGCGCCGCAAGGCCGGCCACTTCGGGTTCCAGCTCGGCCGGGTGGGCCACACCCTGCTGCACCACGCGGACTGCCCCGTGGCGATCGTGCCGCAACGGGTGTGAGCGTGAGGGTGCGGCGAGGCCGGAGGTGACGGATTGGATCTGGGAGTACGAGGGCTACGACCCCGCGGACGAACGGCTGCACGAGTCCCTGTGCAGCCCGGGCAACGGCTGCTTTGCCACCCGGGCGCGCTGCCGGAGTGCGCCGCGGACGAGGTCCGGCCGTTCCTCGGGGCCGAAGCGCCAGCGGACGTTCGGCGCCGGCGGGTCCCCTTCGAAGCGCAGGGTGCCGTCGGAGTTCAGGTCGGCCTGACACCAGTGGTGCCTGCTCCGTTCGGGGTCCGTCCCCACCCGCAGGGTGCTGACGGGTTCTCCGTCGGGTTGCCGTTGTGGAAGGCGACCATGACGTCCCGCAGGACGACCTGGGTCTGATGCCTTCACGGACGACGGTTGTCGCCGCGCCGCTCGCGGTGTTCGTGCTCGATGAGCTGGAAACGGATTGGTGGCGGCTGTTGTTGACCTGCGTGGCGTGTTCGGACGCGGCCTCGCTCACTGCGGTGCTGAACCGCTGGCTGGCCTCCTGGTGATTGGCCGCGAACCCGGCCTGCATGTCGAACTCCGCGTGGACCAAGCCGATATCCGCGCCGGTCGAGGCGCTGGTGGACACCGAGGTGGCCCAGCGACCCTGGTCTTGGAACGCGGAACCGGTCTGGGTGGAGACGGAGTCGGTGAATCGGCTCTGAGCGGCGGTGTCGGAGGAGTCGAAGATGGACATGGCGTCGTCACGCGTGGCGGCTTCGTTGTGCCAGGTCTGCACCGTGATCGTCGTCCGTTCCCCGGGCAGCAGCGAGAACGTCTGCAGGGGGCGTCCCAGACCGTAGTCGCCCGAGTACGACCGCAGTTCCCAAGTCTCCACCAGCGCGAGACGGGGCATCGGGTGGGCCACCGGGTCCACGGCCACGGGTCGGACGCTCTGCCCTGTGCCGCAGCGACCTTGGTGCCGCCGTAACGCAGCCGTTGCCGGAGCGCCGAGCGCGGGAAGATCCGCCGGACACCATGCTGCCCAGCACGAGCTCATGGAGAGGGCGTGGCGGGGGACCGCATGCCGAGGTACTGCTCGGCGTCCCAGGCGTGGAACCGCTCCACCTCAGTGAAGCCCAGCTTCGCCGCAAGACGCATGGAGGCGGCGTTGGCGGTCTGGGTGGCGAGCACCACCGGCTCGCCGGGGAGGACGCCGTCGAACCAGTCGAGTGCCGCAGCGCACGCCTCGGCGGCGTATCCGAATCCCCATGCCCGCGGCAGGAACAAGTAGCCGAGCTCGACCTTCCCCTCGGCAGCCGGGGGCTGGTGTTCCGGTGCTCTCCTGAGCAGGATCTGGCCGATCATCGCGCCGTCGAGATCAACGACGAAGCTCCCGGGCCACCGCCCGGGCACCTCGGGCATCTCGCGCTCCAGCTCGTCGCGCGGGCGGGGGCCGCCGAGGTAGGTGTGCACCTCTGAAGAGGCGAGCAGCTCGATGAATGTCGCACGATCTTGGGCCTCGGCCTCACGGAGTACGAGCCTCTCGGTCCTGATCGGGGCAGGTGGCCAGGCGACGGGTCCGAGCTCAGTCATACCGGTCAGCCAATCAGCAGGCTCGGCAGCGATCAAGACTCGACCGGGTACTGACGCCGGTTCTACTTGACGTCCGGAAGTGCCCGTCTTTGAACTTCTCTCGTGAGGCCCGTGAGTTGGGTGCGTGTCTTGGTTTTGCCCAGTGTTGTGCAGCCTGTCGGCTCATTCGTCCGCCCTTTCCGGCAGCAGGGGGAAGAGCCGAGCGATGAGGGCAACAGGCTGGGCTGAGGCAGGTCGGGCGGAAGTCTGCTGTTCCCGGTGCTGGTAGGGAGCCAGTGCTTGGCGCACTGCTGCGGCAACGGTGCTCATCTCCTCGGGGCTGAGGTAGACGACGGCACTGAAAGCTTCGTCCTGGCGCCATTCGGCTGGGGCGTGGTCACGCTGGGCGAGCCAACGCTGGTAGCTCTCGTCTTCCAGTCCGCGGGCCATGTGGCCAAAGCCTTCTGCTGAAGCGTTCGTGGCTGGCGGTGCTGTCTGCCGGAGGCGCCAGGGCCGGGCCCGACCACCTGAGTGCGGGACCTCTTCGATGTGCCCGTAGCGCGCTAGTTGCCTGAGATGGAACGAGCACAGGCCGGAGCTGTAACCGAGCCGCCCGGCTGCCTCCGTTGCGGTGACAGTACCGACCTCGGCAAGGAGATCGAGCAAGGCCATGCGCACTCGATGTTCGGGCATGCGGCCATCGGCGTCTCGCGGGTCGGCGGCTGCCTCGTTCGGGGGTGCTGCGTTGGCGTCTTCTTCAGTCACTTTGCAAAGTCTGCTACTTTGCAAAGAGTTTGGCAAGCGGCCGCCATGCCAATGGCGTGGGAGACATGCCGTATTGCCCTGAAAGCCGTTCTGTGCAAGGAGAAGCGATGCCTTCAGCGTCCGCGCATCACGATCAACCTCGTCTCGTCGACCGTCGGGTGAGAGTCCAGGGGAAGCCGGTCGATTCCTGCCCTGCGTTACCTCCAGGCGCCGAGCGGGCGTCGGTCCGCCGGATCACCGTGGTCGGTGAGGAGATTCTGCGCCGCCCGTGCCGAGAAGTGACCCAGTTCGGTACTCCGGACCTGTCCACTCTCATCGACGACATGTTCCTGACCATGCACGTCGCCGAGGGTGCCGGGCTGGCTGCCAATCAGGTCGATGTCGACCTGCGGCTCTTTGTGTACGACTGCCCCGATGACAATGGAGTCCGGCACGTCGGCCACATCATCAATCCGGTCCTCGACGAACCCGACGTGGCCGGGCGCCGCTTGCTGGACGAGCCGGAGGGCTGCCTGTCAGTGCCCGGAGCCGTCATGGACGTTTCCCGAACCGAGCGCACGGTGGCCCGCGGCTTCGACAAGGACGGCAACCCGCTGGTCATCGAGGGAACGGGATACTTCGCCCGTTGCCTGCAGCACGAGACCGACCACATCTTGGGGCGTGTCTACCTCGACCGCATGTCCAAACGGGACCGCAGGGATGCCCTGCGGCAGATGAATGACCGCCAGGAACGCGTCTTCGCCCAGCGGGCCGCCAGGGCAGCAAGGCTGGACCGTTAGGTCCCCGACGGAGCGCTCCGATCCGTCCTGGCCAGAAGCCAGCAACGTCATGGGTGACATCCGTCGCCATCCCTGGCTCAGGGCGTCGATTGACGCCTTCGCCGAGACAGTGGGTGAGCTCGGGCCTGTCCTCGACGTCGGCTGCGGCCCCGGGACGGTGACTGGCTACCTCGCCGAACGTGGACTTGACGTATCCGGGGTGGACCTCTCTCCCCGGATGATCGAGAATGCGCGTCGTCTTCATCCGCAGTGCCGCTTCAGCGTCGCCTCCGCCACCGAACTCGACCTCGGTGAAGCGTCGCTCGGCGGCGTGCTCGGGTGGTGGTCACTGTTCAACCTTCCCCGCGATGTCCTGCCTCAGGTCCTCGCTCACTTCGCGCAAGCCCTGAAGCCGGGCGGGCACTTCATCGCCAGCACACACGTCGGCGACGAGGACGCGGTACGCACCGAGGCCTACGGAGGAGTGCCGGTTCGTTGGACCACGTACAAGTGGCAGCCGGAGCAACTCGTGGACCTGATCGAGCAGGCCGGACTGCACCCGGTCGCCGAACTGCGGCTCCCTGCGGATGAGTGGAGCGGGCCGGGCGTGGTCGTCATGGCCAAGCGCCCCGACTGAGGAGCAGGGGCCGAAGGCGGCACAAGGGCCGCGCCGGGACCCATTACCTTGCGCCTGCAGGGGGTTTCGCCGGCTGCTCCCGGCCGAGCCCATCGCAGGAGGCGTGGCAGGGATGGGGAACCATGGCCACACCTGAGCAGGGGTGGAGTATTTCAGGACCGCAGGGTCCGGAACGCGAGATACCGGTTGAAGGCTTCGTGGCTGTCGGGGGTGAAGCGCCACTTCAGCAGGGCCGACCGCAGCTCGGGCTCCGTCAGCCAGCCGTGCCAGGCGACCTCATCAGGATCTGCGGCGACGGCGTCCGGCACCAGGGCTTGGTGCACGCCGAGCCAGTGAGGGCTCAAACCGTTGCGGTTGAGGAACGTGAACAGCAAGCGCGGCAGCACACGAATGCCCAGCTCTTCGGCCAGCTCCCGCGCGGCGGCCTGTTCATATGACTCACCGACGTCCACGGCGCCACCGACCACGGCCTCGTAGTGGCCCGGGAAGCGCGACAGTTGCTCCGACCGCCGGTGAACGAGGATCCGCCCACATTCATCACGACACACCGTCACGGCGACCCGGTGCAGCCAACCCTCCCGGACGGCCTGTTGGCGGCTGACCACCATCCCCAGCACACGATCTTGTTCGTCGACACGCTCCACCAGTTCGTCCACGGCGCACACCCTGGCAGAGCCCACTGACAACGCCACTTCTGGGAGCCTCGTCGAGGCCCAGGCGGGAGAACCTGCACCACGAGGCCGGACACGGATGACGGCGGTTGTCGCGAAAATAGCCACCTATCATGCTCAGGCTGCTGTGCACGGCCGGGTGGTCCGGATCGAGGGCGGGTTTCTGGCTGACCAGCAGGTAGGGGTTGGCAGAGGCGGGCCAAGGCGGGCCAACGCTGGTCGCCTCACCCGGCGCGCTCGTCTTCGACCGGGCGGAGAACTGGCTCCACACCATCACGGCCGTACTCGTGGCCACCCTGGAGGACTGAAACCATGCGCATCCTCGTCGCCCTCGGCGGCGACGGCACCGGGGCGAGCGCCCGGACGCCGCCGTCCAGCGCGCCACCATCCACCGCCTGGCCACGGCGATCGCCGCCCTCGCCATCGACCACGAGGGCGTCATCACCCACGGCAACGGTCCCCGGATCGGCCTGCTCGCCGTCGAGGGCGTCGTCGACCCCGCCGCCCTGCGCGCCCCCTACCCGCTCGACCTCCATGGCGCCCAGACGCCGGGCATGGTGAGACGAGTTTCTCCAGGGTCGTGACGTCCAGGACCGTGGTGGTCATGGGAGCCTCATCCCCGCCCTGCGGCGGTCGGGTCGATGGTGGCCGGCCCCACCCACGGTG
>NZ_WVUG01000400.1 GCF_017614965.1 Streptomyces griseorubiginosus
CGACCGCGCCGGGGGCCGGGGAGGCTTCCGCCGGGCGGGGCAGCCGGAGATCGCTGGGGTCGGCGTCGATGCCGTAGGACGCGAGCAGCCGGCACCAGCGGGCCCGTTCGTGCTCCTCCGCGTACCAGACCGGCCCGTCGATCTCGGGCGTCCCGGGGTGGGCGAAGGCCAGCAGTCTGAGGGGGCGCACCTGTTGCAGGAGACGGTGGCTGGGCGGACCGTTGCCGTGCAGGTCGACGGCGATCTCCGGGGGCGGGCCGGTCCAGTGCAGGGCGCGGGGTACGGCGCGGCCTGGTGCGGAGGCGGGCAGCAGCCGGTCGACGGCGCCCGTCGCGGCCGCGACCGGCGCCAGCTCGGCGGGCGCGGCCAGCACCAGTTCGTGCGCCGGGAACGCCCGGCGCAGCGCGCGCAGCGCGGGGACACCGGCGAGCAGGTCCCCGAGGCCCAGGGCACGCAGGACGAGGACGCGGGGCGGCGCGGTCATGAGGTGCCTGCCGTCCGGGGTGACCGGGGGTGCGGGACGGACGGCGTGCGGTACGCCCCGTGCGGAAGGGGGGCGCCGTCGCGGCGGACGTCGGGATCGCCCACGTACAGCAGCTCGAGGAAGGGCCAGGGTGCCGTCGGTAGCAGGCAGTAGCCTCCGCATCCGGTGTCCCGGCCCTCCAGACTCCGGGTCGGCAGCGGAAGTCGGTGTGTCGTCGTCATACGGCACCTGCCGCGCGGGTCATCAGCCGGGTCGAGGAGCGGCCGTCCAGGTACGGCAGGAGGACCGCCTGGCCGCCCCACTCCTGAAGCAGCGCGGCCTCGGGGAGGTCGGCGCCGCTGTAGTCGCCGCCCTTGACCCAGATGTCGGGCCGCAGTTCGGCGAGCAGACGTTCGGGGGTGTCCTCGTCGAAGACGGCCACGGCGTCCACGCAGCCCAGGGCGAGCAGGACCCGTACCCGGTCCTCCAGCGGGGTGACCGGCCGTCCGGCACCCTTGCGGCGCCGCACGGACGCGTCCGAGTTCACGCACACGACGAGGCAGTCGCCGAGCCGCCGGGCCGCCTCCAGGAGGCCCACGTGCCCGGCGTGCAGCAGGTCGAAGCAGCCGCCGGCGGCCACGACGGTGCCGTGCGCGGCGCGGACGCGGGCGAGGACGGCCCGTACGTCGTCCCCGGATTCCACGGCCTCGGCGGACACGTCGGAAAGCCCCATGAGAGCTCCCGCCCCGCCCTCGCCGACGAAGGCCGTCGCCGCCGTGACGGCGCCCTCGACGGCCTCGCCGACCAGCGCGCCGTCGGCGAGCAGCCCGGCCGCGGTGGCAGCGAACCGGTCGCCCGCCCCGCACGGGTCCGCGCCGTGGACCTCGGGGGCGGGACACAGCAGCGGCTGATCGCCGTACGACAGCAGGGCGCCCCGGGCGCCGAGCGTGACCGCGACGGCACCGGCCCGCCAGTGACCCACCAGCGCGGCCGCGGCGCGCGCGGCGGTACGCAACTCCCGTACGGCGGCGGGGGCCTGGCCCGCGAAGCGGTGGGCCTCCTGCTCCGCCGGCGTGACCAGGCGCGTCCCCGGCACCGGCGGTCCGCCGCGCGGGTGCGGGTCCCAGACGAGGGGCGGGTGGTCGGACAGGACGTCGCGGAGGGCGTCTGCGGTGCCGCGGCCGTAGTCGGAGACCAGGACGGCCGGCGCGCAGCGGATCGCCGCGCGGGCGGCGTCGGTCGCCTCGCGGGTGGTGCCGCTGCCGCGGTCCAGGCGGGTCACGGGACGGCCCCGCGCCAGCACCCGGGTCTTCTCCGAGAGCGCGCCGGTCAGCGGGAGCGGGATCAGCTGCAGCCAGGGTTCGAGAAGTCGAGTCAGCTCGCGGCTGGCGGGGTCGTCGCCGACGCCCGCCACCAGCGTCACCTCCCGGCCGTCCCGGGCGGCGAGGTAGGCGGCGAGGGCAGCGCCGCCGGGGCGAAGGCGTTCAGCGCAGTCGGCGACCACGGGGACGGGCGCGTCGGGGGCGAGTCGGTCGGCGTGGCCGTCGAGATCGCGGTCGAGCAGGGCGTCGCCGACGACGAGGAGCGGGGCTCGGCCCGTCATGCCGTCCTCCTCTCCACTTCCGCGTCGAAGGCCGCGCAGACCATGTGCACCGCCACCAGGTGCAGTTCCTGCACGGTGGCGGCCGAGGTCGCCTCGACGCACAGGGCCTCGTCGCTGCCCGCGGTCAGCGGGTTGGGGGCCGGGCCGGTCAGCGCCCACACGTGCAGGCCGCTCGCGCGGGCCGCGTCGGCGGCGGACAGCAGGTTGGCGCTGGCGCCGCTGGTGGACAGCAGCATCAGGACGTCGCCGGGGCGGCCGTGCGCGCGGACCTGGCGGGCGAACACCTCGTCGACGCCGTAGTCGTTGGCGATGGCGGTGGTGGAGGAGGTGTCGGCGTGCAGGGCGATCGCGGAGAACGGCGGCCGGTCGTCGCGGTAGCGTCCGACGAGCTCGGCGGTCAGGTGCTGGGCCTGGGCCGCGCTGCCGCCGTTGCCCGCGGCCAGCAGCCGTCCGCCGGCGCAGAGCACGTCGGCCAGCCGGCTCCCCCACCGTTCCGTGATGTGCGCGGAGGCGCGGAACTGGCCCAGCGCGTCCAGGAGTTCGTCGCAGTGCCCGACGGCGGGCGGGTGGACCGTCATCACGCCACCTCCTCGGACACCCGGTGTCCGGTCAGAGTCCGCTGGTAGACCTGTTCGACACCGTCGGCGACGCGCTGCCAGGTGTAGCGGGCGAGGGCGCGCTCGCGGCCGGCCGCGCCCATCCGGCGGCGCAGCGGTTCGTCGGCGAGGAGTTCGCGCACGGCCCCGGCGATCGCCCACGGGTCGCCGGCCGGCACCCGGCGTCCGGTGTGCCCGTCGGCGACGGTGTCGCGGTGGCCGCCGACGTCGGTGGCGACGACGGGCACACCGCAGGCCATCGCCTCCAGCGGCACGATCCCGAACGGCTCGTAGACGGGGGTGCACAGGACGAGGTCGCAGCTGCGCATCAGCCCCGGCATGTGGTCCGGGTCGACGGCACCGAGCAGCCGTACCCGGTCGCCGAGTCCCGCGCGCTCGGCGAGCCGGCGCAGTCGTGCCGCCTCGGGATCGGCGTCCAGCTGTCCCGGTTCGGGGCCGCCGGCGATGAGGAGTTCGGCGTCGGGAACCCGGGTCAGGGCGCGGATCGCCTTGTCGTAGCCCTTGCGCGGGACGAGCCGGCCGCAGGCGAGCAGGCGGTGGCGCTCCCGGCGTTCGGGGAGGCCGGCGCTGTGCGCGCCGGGGTGGAAGTGCTCGGCGTCCACCCCGCACGGCACCACCGACACCCGCCCCGGCGGCACGCCCATCTCGGCGAGTTCGTGGACCTCGTCGCCGCAGGTGGCCAGGACGCGGGCGCAGCTGCGGCCGATCTGCCGCTCGACACCCAGGCGTTCGTGCGGGCTGGTGTCCCGGCGGCCCTGGTGGCGGCGCTTGACGGTGCCGAGCGCGTGGAAGGTCTGCACGACCGGGACGCCCTGTTCGTGGGCGCCGATCTGCGCGGCCATGCCGGACATCCAGAAGTGCGCGTGGACGACGTCGGGCCGCTCCCGTTCCCAGGCCCGCGCGAGGGTGGTGCCGAAGCCGGGCATGTAGGGGAAGAGCTCGTCCTTGGGAACGGGTTTCGCCGGCCCCGCCGGCACGTGCTCGACGACGCCGCCGCCCGGCAGCGGTACCCGGTCGGGCAGCCGGGCGGAGTCCCGGCGGGTGTACACGGTCACGTCGTGGCCGCGACGCGCAAGTTCCTCGGTGAGGCGGGCGACGTACACGTTCTGCCCGCCGGCGTCTGGCCCCCCGAGAGCGGCGAGCGGGCTCGCGTGCTCGGACACCATGGCGATCCTCATCGGGTGACCTCCTTCAGCAGCCGCTCCCAGTCGTCCAGGAAACGGGACAGCCCGTAGCGGGCGAGAGCCGCCGCGCGGGCCCCCTCGCCGATCAGCCGCGCGTGCAGCGGATCGGCGACGAAGTCCCGTACGGCGTCGGTCAGTACGTCGATCCGGTTGGAGACCACTCCCGCGCCGGGCGGCACGGCCTCGGTGACCTCGGTGGTGGCGAGGGCGACCACGGGCATGCCCAGGTGCATCGCCTCCAGCAGGGACAGCCCGAGGGAGGTCCAGCGGATCGGGTGGACGTAGACGCGCCGCCTGGCCATCGCCGCGTGCAGATCGCGCTGGGCGAGGTCGAAGGTGCGCGTGTTCGGCACCCGGAGCCGGTCGGTGGCCATGCCGAAGACGTCCAGCGGGGCTGCCTCGGCGAAGACGGGGAGCAGGTCGGTGCCGGTGGTGCGGCCGCGCCGTACGGGCTCGTTGACCACGACGGCGGCCCGGTCCAGTTCGCCGGTCCACCGCTGGCCGGGGTCGACGACGCCGTGTTCGATCACGGCGGTCGGGGCGCGTCCGCAGTCCCACATCAGGCGGTTGAAGTGCGTGACGTGGACGAGGGTGATGTCCGGCTGGTCGGCGACGGGGTGCCGGGTGTCCGGGACGTCGCCGTGCGGGGTGTTGTGCTCGACGTAGACCAGCGGCGGGCGGCGGCCCAGGCAGGCGTCGACGAGGGCGAGTTCGTGCGGGCGCTGCAGCACGACGACGTCGATGTCCTCGTCGCGCAGCCGCTCCAGCGGCACCTCGATCACCGAGTCCGGCCAGTCCCAGGTCTGCGCGCGGCCCCGTCCGTCGGGGCCCCGGTCGGGCGTGACGGGGACGACGTAGGTGTGCGGGCCCTGCACGAAGGCGGTGGTCCACGACCCGTGCACATGCCAGAGCAGGATCCTCATGTCTCCCCCAGGAGTTTCTCCACGGCGGCGGCCACGTCGTGGGCGGTGACGGTGTCCAGGCAGGGATGGCCGGGAACGGGGCACTGCCGGGCCCGGGTGCCGGCGCAGGGCGCCTGCTGGTCGCCGAGCAGCACGTACGGGACGCCGTACGGCCGCCAGCGCTCGGCCGGGACGACCGGTGCGAACAGGGAGACGACCGGGGTGCCGACGGCGGCGGCGAGATGGGCGGGGCCGGTGTTGCCGGTGACGACGGCGTCGGCGCGGGCCAGGACGCCGGCGAGTTCGGGGGCGCCGGTCCGGCCGGCGAGGTCGAGGGCGTGCTCCCCGGCGACGTACGCGGTCAGCTCGCGCTCACCGCTGTCGCCGGTGACGATCACCCGGTGCCCGGCCTCGGCCAGTTCGCGCACCGCCTCGGCGGCCCGCTCGGCGCTCCAGGTCCGCGCGGGGACTGCGGCTCCCGGGTGCATGACGACGTACGGGCCGGGACCGGTCAGCGCGGTCGTGGCGGGCGGCTCCAGCACTCGCAGCCGGCCGTCGTCGGGGCGGGGGAAGCCGGCCGCCTCGGCGAGGTCGAGCATGGCCTCGGCCTCGTGGGCGTGCGGGGCGCGCTGGTGGCGTACGTCGAGCAGCGAGCCGGGGTAGTCCTCGCTGTCCGCGGCGATGTGGCCGACGCCGGCCAGGCGCAGCAACAGGGCGGCCGGGAGCGGGGACTGGTGGAAGGAGGTCAGGATCAGCGCCGTGTCGGCGTCGACGGTGTCGATCAGCTGGTCGACCTCGCCGCGGCCCACCGGCGGGGGGTCGAAGCCGACCCAGGGTGCGTCCCAGACCAGGACTTCGTCCACGCCGGGCAGCAGGGGGGCGGCGGGCGCGCCGCGCGGTCCGCACAGCAGGGTGACGTGGTCGGCGCGGGCGGCGACGGCCCGGATCGCCGGCCCGGCGAGCAGGACGTCGCCGAAGCTGTCGAGACGCACGACGAGGGCCTTCATCGCGGCCCCCGGGGGGTGTCGTGGGCCGCGCCCGAGTCACCGTGGCGGCCGGAGTCCGGGGTCCCGGCGGTGTCGTAGGCCGCCTCGATCGGGCGCTCGTCGACCAGGACCCGGCCGCGTGGAGGTCCCGTCAGCAGTGCGCGCACCGCTGTCAGCAGGTCCGGTGCCACGTGGTCGGCGCGGGCGGTCTCCTCGGGGCGGGTCCGCTGGTTGGGGACGAGGATGCCGTGGGCGCCGGCCCGGCGGGCGGCCTCGACGTCCGCGCCGATGTCTCCGATCACCACGCAGCGCTCGGGCGCCGCGCACAGGCGTCCGGCGGCCCACAGGACCAGGCCGGGTTCGGGTTTGCGGCAGCGGCAGCCGTCGTCGGGGCCGTGCGGGCAGACGCCGAACACGTCGAAGGGGCCGAGGAGTTCGTCGACGCGCTGGTTGACGTGGCGGACCTCGGTGTCGGTGAGCAGGCCGCGCGCGATGCCGGACTGGTTGGTGACGACACCGGTGCGCACGCCGTGGGCGCGCAGCAGGGCGACGGCCTCACGGGCCCCGTCGACCGGGCGGACCTTGTCGGGGTCGCCGTTGTAGGGGACGTCGTGGACGAGGGTGCCGTCGCGGTCGAACAGCACCGCCCTGACCCGGGTCACGAGGCCACCTCCTGCCAGGCGGGTGCGTCGCGGTACCGCCACAGCCCGGACAGCCAGTGCCAGGTGGCGGCGGGCGGGATCAGCACACTGGTGGCGAGCATGGTGGTCACCTCGTCCCGGGTGCGCGGCCCGGGCGCGATCCGGGCCCAGGCGAACTCGCCGGTGCCGAGCGCCCATCCGGCGCCGACGGCCGCGGCGGCCCGGGGCCGTCCGGCGGCGGCGAGGGCGAGCGCGGCGGCGCCGGACGCGGTGATCGCGAGGTGGGAGTGGAGCCGGCCGCGCGGGGCTACCGCCTTCTCCCACCAGTCGGGTCCGTGCAGCCGCCGCATCAGCGCGTCGTCGGCGTTGCCGCGCTGGGCGCGCAGGGACACCCAGCGGGAGGCGGGGCGTACGGGGTGGCG
>NZ_WVUG01000401.1 GCF_017614965.1 Streptomyces griseorubiginosus
GCGGTAGTCACGGGGGGCGGGGGCGTACAGCAGCGCGATCGAGTCGGCGGGGATGCCCAGGGACTCGCGCAACCGGGTCACGTCCGCCGAAGTCGCCTTCTGGAACACGTCGTTGCGCGGCGAGCCCAGTTCCAGGGTGGTGTAGGTGCCCGGGAAGACGCGTTCCCAGGTGAGGGTGGAGTGGCGGTTGGCGGACAGCACGTGGTCCCAGGTGTCGACGTCGTCGAGGAGCCGCCCGAAGTCCATGTCCCGCGCTGCGGCCGGGCGTTCCTGGAGGTCGAGGCCCATGTGGCCGAGCGGGGTGCCCTGGTGGGCCCGGATCAGGATCTGGCCGGGGCGCTTGACCAGCCGGGGAGCGAGGGCGGTGTCGGCGACGAGGTACTTGGAGCGGGCCAGGGCCGTCCAGTGGGCGGCCGTCTCCGGGGTGTCGAGCCAGGTGGTGCGGATGTGCGGGACGAGGGCACGGAACGCCTCCTCCAGGGCGCCCGGGGTGCCGCCGCGGCCGTCGGACGCGGTGAACACGGCGCGGTCGGCGCGCACCGGCAGACAGCGCTGGACGCGGTAGTGGACGCGCAGGGCCGTCGTGCGCAGGGACCTGAGCAGGCGCGCGGTGCGCTTGAGCACGGTGCGGCGCAGGGCGGAGGCCGCCCGCAGGGCGCGGTACGTGCGGTGCAGGCCCCAGCGGATCAGGGTGTGGCGCGGGGTGAGACGGGCACCGGGGACGCGGTGACGGCGGTAGTGGGCGCGGGCCCTGCGCAGGAACTCGGCGCGGGCCCCGCGCGGCAGCCGGCCCGGGCGGGTGAAGACGACGGCCAGGTGGTCGACCATGCGGCGGAACAACACCGGCCGCCAGCGGTCGAGTTCGGGGCGGCCGTCGACGTACGCGAAGACCCGGTCGTACTGCTCGAAGACGTCGAAGTGGCTGCGGCTCGTGGTGCCGAGGATGCTGCCCTGCCGGCGCTGGCGGTAGTGCACGCACACCCGGTCCAGGGTCGCCAGTGAGCCCGCCGCCATCAGGGCCGGGAACGTCCACGGGGTGTCCTCGTAGTAGCCCGGCGGGAAGGCGAGGGCCTCGCGCTCGACGAACTCCCGCCGGTACGCCTTGTTCCAGGCCACCATCAGCAGGTTCAGCAGGCCGGGGCGGTCCGCCAGCCGGAAGGGCGCCGGGCCCTGCTCGGTGAGCTGCGCCGCGGCCTGGTTGCGGACGCTCTCGCCGGTCCAGAAGATGCGCGCGTAGTCGTAGACCAGGACGTCCGGCTCGCCCGTCTCCTTCAGCCGGTCGGCGATCATCCGCAGGGCGTGCGGGGTGAGGGTGTCGTCGCCGTCCAGGAAGACCAGGTAGTCGCCGCAGGCCTGCGCGAGGCCGGCGTTGCGGGCGCGGCCGAGTCCCTGGTTCTCCGCCAGGTGCACGGGCCGCACCCGTGGGTCGCGGGCCGCGAACTCGTCGATGATCGCGCCCGATCCGTCCGGCGAACAGTCGTCGATGGCGATCAGCTCCAGATCCGCACACGACTGCGACAGCACCGACTCCAGGCATGCGTGCAGATACGCCTGAACCTTGTACGCGGGGACGATGACACTGAACCTGGGCAAGGGGACATCCATGGGTCGCAGCGGGCGGTAGGACCTTGCCCGGGAACGGCCGATGGAGTGATTTGGTTACGGTTTCCTACGGCATTCGGGGGACACCAGGTGAACGGTGTCCCCCGTTTCGGTTGCCTCGGGGGCTACTTGACGGCGCCCGCCATGACCCCGGAGACGAACTGCCGCTGGAACGCGAAGAACACGACCAGCGGGATGACCATCGAGATGAACGCGCCGGGTGCCAGCACGTCGATGTTGTTGCCGAACTGCCGTACCTGCTGCTGGAGTGCGACGGTCAGCGGCTGCGACTCCGAGTTGGAGAACACCAGCGCGACCAGCATGTCGTTCCACACCCACAGGAACTGGAAGATGCCCAGCGAGGCGATCGCCGGGGCGCCCAGCGGGAGGACGACGGTGAGGAACAGCCGGGTCTCGCCGGCGCCGTCCAGCCGTGCCGCTTCCAGGAGTTCACGGGGGATCTCCGCGAAGAAGTTGCGCAACAGGAAGATGGCGAACGGCAGTCCGAAGCCGACGTGGAAGAGGACCACGCCGATGATGTCGCCGAAGATCCCGATCTTGCCGAAGAGGTCGGCGAGCGGGATCAGCGCCACCTGGACGGGCACCACGAGCAGCGCGACCACGACCAGGAACCACCAGTCGCGGCCCTTGAAGTCCATCCAGGCGAACGCGTATCCGGCCATCGCGCCCAGCAGCACGACCAGCAGCGTCGCCGGGACGGTGATCCACACGGTGTTGAACAGCGCGTGCGTGATCGCGTCCTTCTCCAGCAGCGACTGATAGCTCTTGGCGGTCAGCTGGCTGGGCGCGGTGAACACCTTCCACCAGCCCGAGGTGGCGATGTCGGTCGGGTCGCGGAACGAGGACACCAGCAGCCCGAAGGTGGGCACCAGCCAGAACACGGCGACCACGATCAGGAAGACCCGCAGCACCCCGCCCGCGGCGCCGCTCGCCACCCGCGCGGCGAAGGAGCGCTTGGCGCGCACGGTCGAATCGAGGGCGGTCACCGTTGCTTCTCCCTTCGCAGACGCCGGATGTTGACCCACATCACCGGCAGCACCAGCAGCAGCAAGATGACGCCGATCGCGCTGCCGACGCCCTCGTTGCCGCCGCCGCCGAACGACGACAGGAACAGCTGCAGCGCGAGGACGTTGGCGTCGTCCTGACTGGGCTGCGGGGCGATGATGTAGACCAGGTCGAAGATCTTCATCACGTTGATCATCAACGTGACGAGGACGACGACCAGGACCGGCGCGAGCAGCGGCACCGTGACCCGCCGGAACACCTGCCACTCGTTGGCCCCGTCGACCCGGGCCGCCTCCAGCAGGTTGCGGTCGACGCCGGCCAGGCCCGCCGCGATCAGCACCATCGCGAAGCCCGCCCACATCCACACGTACGCGCCGATGATCGCCGGTGTGACCAGCGTCGGGCCGAGCCAGTCGATGCCGCTGTAGGGCGCGGAGAAGTTCGAGGCGGGCAGCCGCACCTGGGCCCCCTCGGCCTTCGCCGGCAGGGTGAAGGTGCCGTCCGCGCCGCTCTTGGCGGAGGCGACCACCTTGCCGCCCTTCACGGCCTCCACCTTGACGCCCTTCAGCGCCTTCTCACCCGGGTCGACCTTGCCCTTCGTGCCGCCGCCGCCCAGCTTGAAGTCCAGCCAGACGGTGCCGGTGATCCCGCTGCCGCTCGCCGCCTTGGCGTTCTCCGGGTTGCCGGGGAGCCGGTTGGGCGCGATGCCGACCAGCGGCAGCATCACCGGGGTGCCCGCGTGCACCGTCCCGGTCGAGGTGAACGAGCCGCCGCCGGACGGCTTCAGATCGCTCGCCGTCGCGTTCGGCCGGGCGTCGGGATAGACCGACGACGACACGAACGTGTCGTGGATCGACTTCGCGACCGCGTTCGCCGCGCCCAGGTTCGGGTCCTGCTCGTAGACGAGACGGAAGATGATCCCGGCCGCGAGCATCGAGATCGCCATCGGCATGAAGACGATCAGCTTGAACGCCGTTCCCCAGCGCACCCGTTCGGTCATCACCGCGAAGATGAGCCCGAGCGCGGTGACGACGGCCGGAGCGACCGCCACCCAGATCGCCGTGTTGCGTACGGCGGTCAGGGTGCGGCTGTCGCTGAAGATGTCGCCGTAGTTCTTCAGCCCGACGAAGCCCGAGCCGCCGGCGTCGTAGAGACTGCGCCAGACCGAGTACCCGATGGGGTAGACCACGAGCGCCCCGAGCAGCACGAACGCGGGCAGCAGGAACAGCACCGCCACCCACAGCCGTGTCCCCGTGACGCTCTTGCGCGGTTGGGCGGCGGGCGTCGGCAGTGCGCCGGCGCCCCCCGTCGCTTTCGCCACAGACGTCATGGCAGGACCGTCAGCCGGCGCCGTACGCCTTGGCGGCGTCGGCTTCCAGCTTCTGCTGGGTGCCCGCGACGTCCTTCGGGTTGCGCAGGAAGTCCTGCAGGTCCTTCCACTCGCCGATGCCGGCCGTGCCGCCGAACGCCGCCGGGGCCTGGTCGGACATGTCGAAGCGGAAGCTGTCACCGGCGGCGAGCAGCTGCTGGGCGATCTGCTTGGTGATGGCGTCCTTGTAACTGGACATGTCCATCTCCTTGTTGGGGGAGAGGATGCCGCCCTGTGCCGCCCAGATCTGCGCCGCGTCCGTCGACGCCAGGAACGTCAGCAGCGCCTGCGCGCCCTCACCGCCCTTCAGCGCCACCGCCACGTCGCCGCCGCTGACCACGGGGGCCTGCGAGCCGACCGCCGGGAACGGGAACACCTTCGCGTCCGTGCCCAGCTTCGCCTTGGTGTCGCCGTTGATGTTCGCCGCGACGAAGTCGCCCTCGAAGACCATCGCGGCCGGGGTGTCGCCCGAGAAGGTCTGCGTGACCGACTTCGGGAACTCCGTGTTCAGCGCGCCCTTGGTGCCGCCCGCGATCAGGTCGTTCTTGCCCCACAGCTGGGCGAGCGTGGTCAGGGCGTCCTTGACCGAGGGGTCCGTCCACTTGATCTTGTGGGCGGCCAGCTGGTCGTACTTCTGGGGACCCGCCTGCGAGAGGTAGACGTTCTCGAACCAGTCGGTGAGCGTCCAGCCGTCCGCGCCGCCGATGGAGACCGCCGGGGAGCCGGCGTCGGACAGCGTCTGCGCGGTGGTCAGGAAGTCCTTCCAGGTCTTCGGGGTGTCCTTGACGCCGGCCGCGTCGAAGGCCTTGGTGTTGTACCAGACCAGCGACTTGTTGGCGGCCTTGGCGTAGACGCCGTACTGGGTGCCCTTCCAGGCGCCGAGGTCGACCCAGCCCTTGGAGAAGTTCTTCGTCAGCTGGGCCTTCGCGTCCGCGCCGAGCGGCTTGAGCCAGCCCTTGTCCGCGAACTGGTGCAACACGCCGACCTGGGGCAGGAACGCGACGTCCGGCGGCTGACCGCCCTGGATCTTCGTACCGAGGAACGTGGACGTGTTGTTGCCCGTCGGCACGAAGTCGATCTTGGCGCCGGTGCGCTTCTTGAACTCGTCCATGACCTTCATGAAGTTGTCCTGCTCGGCACCGGTCCAGACGGCGGCGACCTCCAGCGTCTGGCCGTTGAGCTTGGGGAGTTTCAGGCCGCTGCCACCGCCGCTCGCGCTCGGCGAGCTGCCGCCCGAGCCGCTGTTCTTGTTGTCGCCGCCTCCGCAGGCGGCCAGCGAGAGCGCCGCCGCGAGGAGGGCGGCCGTGACCGCGACGGTCCTGCGTTTCCGGTTCCTGGTGCTCGTACTGCGCATCACTGCCCCGTTCTTCGTTCGTCGTCGAACGTCGAGCGCTGTCCCGTGCGATCCGGTCTACGCCGCGGGGTTGAGGGCGGCAAGACCGCGTGTTGTGTCAACCGGAGGATCGTGACCGCCTCGTGACCAGGCGTCAGGCGGGCGCGCGGACATGCCCCGGACGGACCGAACGGATCACAGCAGTGAGGGGACCTCCGTCGCCGAGACCTCCCGGGCCGCCCGCTCCAGCGCGCTGGCGAGGAGGGCCAGGTCGGTCGCGCCGTTGCCCAGTTCCCTTACGGGGCGGCGGGTCGGGGGGTCGCCCATGCGGGGCCAGTCGAGCGGGACGACCGTGGGGCGCAGGGTCGCCGTGCGGGGGATGCGGCCCGTGACCCGGCCGCCCTGGAAGGGCAGCGCGCGCCCGTCGGACCAGGTCAGCCGGCCGCGCCCGGGGGCGGGGTCGTCCGGGCCGGAGTCCGGGGCTTCGAGGGTGACGCGCAGGGTGGCCCGGCGGGCCGGCTCCGACTCCGCGGTACGGCCGCCGGGCCCGGCCGCGGCGACCAGATGGACGCCGAGCCGCTCGCCCTCCCTCGCCACCGCCTCCAGGGCGCGTATCACCGAGCCCGCGGCGGGGCGGCCCGGGGAGCCGAGGGCGGGGGAGACCAGGGCGTCCAGGTCGTCCACGACCACGACGAGACGGGGCAGTGGGGGCGCGGCCTCCGTCTGCCGGCGGGCCGCGCCGGGGCGCAGCCGCATCGTCGCGCTGGGCGGGGTGTCGAGGTCGGCCGCGCCGGTGCCGCCGGGCGCCGCGCCGCGGGACGGTGTGCCGCGCTGGGCCACCATGCGGCCCGACAGCTCGCGGCCCGTGTGCCACTCGGCGAAGTCGGAACGGCCGAGCAGCTCCGCCCGGCGCTTCAGCTCCGCGCTCAGCGACTGGGCGAACTCCCGCATGCGGACGGGGTCGTTGGCGGTCAGATGGGTCGTCACGTGCGGGAGGTCGGTGCACACCCGCAGGCCGTCCGACTGACCGTCGATCAGGACGACGCCGAGCCGGTCGGGGCGTTCGGCGGCGGCCAGCGACGCGACGACGGCCCGCAGCAGCTCGGTGCGGCCGCTGGCCGCGGGGCCCTCGATCAGCAGGTGCGGTCCGTCGGCCGTGAGGTCCACAGAGACCGGACCGCGCGGCCCTGCGCCGAGCACGGCCCAGGCCCGTCCGCCGAGCGCGTGCGGGTCGTCCGCCGCGTCGGCCCAGCGCGCCATCAGGGACGCCGGGGTGGCCCTCGCCAGCCCCAACTCGTCCAGCAGCCGCGCCGACTGGGGCAGCGGCACGGCCACGCGCGTGTCCCGCTCGACCCCGGAACCGTCCGGCCGCAGCGGCGCCAGGGCCCGCGCGAACCGCTCGGCCCAGGCAAGCGAGACGGCGTCGACGGCGGCGACGGTGCCGGGGGATATGGGGCCGGCGTGGGAGGGACGGACGGGGGT
>NZ_WVUG01000402.1 GCF_017614965.1 Streptomyces griseorubiginosus
GAAGACCAGGCGGACGGGATCCTCACGGCCGCCGATGGACAGGGGGTGGATCTCGCAGCTGGGGCGGGCGGCCGCGATGGAGGGGCACACCTCCAGCATGTGGGCGCCCAGGATGCGCGGCTCGCCGGGGCCGAGGTGGTAGGTGTAGTCCTCCATGAAGGAGGTCCCGCCGGGCTGTTGGTGGCCGATGACCTTCAGGGTGCGCAGCAGCGCGGCGGTCTTCCAGTCGCCCTCGCCGCCGAAGCCGTAGCCGTCGGCCATCAGGCGTTGCACCGCGAGGCCGGGCAGCTGGCGCAGGCCGCCGAGGTCTTCGAAGTTGGTGGTGAAGGCGGTGAAGCCGCCCTCGGTGAGGAAGGCGCGCAGGCCCAGCTCCTGCCGGGCGGCATACAGCAGGGCGTCGTGGCGGATGCCGCCCGGACGCAGCGCCGGGACCACGTCGTAGGACTCCACGTACTCCTCGGCCAGTGCGGCCGCCGCCTTGGCCTCGACGGCGTCGACGACGGCGACCAGGTCGTTGACGGCGTAGGTGTTGACGGAGTAGCCGAACCGCAGCTGGGCCTCGACCTTGTCGCCCTCGGTGACCGCCACCTCGCGCATGTTGTCCCCGAACCGCGCCAGCCGCAGCGTCCGGGCCGCATGCCGTCCTGCGGCGGCCCGCGCCCAGGCGGCGACGCGTCTGATGACCCGGGGATCGGTGGCATGCCCGGCGACGATCTTCCGGTTGACGCCGAGGCGGGCCTCGATGTGGGCGAACTCGCGGTCGCCGTGGGCGGCCTGGTTGAGGTTCATGAAGTCCATGTCGATGCTCGACCAGGGCAGCGACAGGTTGTACTGGGTGTGCAGGTGCAGCACCGGCCTATCCAGCGCGCTCAGGCCGGCGATCCACATCTTGGCCGGGGAGAACGTGTGCATCCACACGATCACGCCGACGCAGGTGTCGGAGACCGTGGCCTCCTGGCACGTCCGCCGGATCGACTCCGCGTCGGTCAGGACCGGCTTCGACACGATCCGCAGCGGGATCTGATCGGCCGCGTCGAGGCGTTCGGCGATCTGCCGGGACTGCTGGGCCACCTGCGCCAGGGTCTCCTCCCCGTACAGGTGCTGGCTGCCGGTCAGGAACCAGATCTCCTGGCTGTCGTAGGGCTGAGCATGGGTCGTCATGGAAGGTCCTTTCACAGGGCGGCGGCGCGGATGCGGCGCAGGCGGTGCATGACGTCGTTGGCACCGCGCCCGAAGTAGTCGTGCAGCAGCCGGTATTCGGCGTAGAGGCGGTCGTAGGCCACAGCCCGGTCCGGGTCGGGCTGGTACACGTGGCGCTGCACCTTGCCCATGGCGTGAGCCGCGGCACGGATGTCCGGATACGCCCCGACCGCGACCGCGGCGTGCATGGCCGCCCCCAGCGCGGGCCCCTGGGCGGAGCCGATGATGCTCAAAGGGCGGCGGGTGACATCGGCGTAGATCTGCATGAGCAGGGCGTTCTTCGTCAGACCGCCCGCGATGATCAGCTCGTCGACCGGCACCCCGGACTGCTCGAAAGCCTCGATGATCGTGCGGGTGCCGAACGCGGTGGCCTCCAGCAACGCCCGGTAGACATCCTCCGGTCGGGTCGACAGGGTCTGGCCCACGATGACACCGCTGAGTTCGTGGTCGACCAGGACGGAGCGGTTGCCGCTGTGCCAGTCCAAGGCGATCAGGCCGTGTTCGCCGACCTTCTGCCCGGCCGCGAGACCGGTCAGGTACTCGTGCGGGTCCTGGCCGGCCGCAGCGGCCCGCTCGGCGTACCCGGCGGGGAACCCGGTGCGCACGGACCAGGCGAAGATGTCCCCGACCCCGCTCTGTCCGGCCTCGTAGCCCCACAGGCCCGGCAGGATGCCGCCGTCCACCACCCCGCACATGCCCGGCACCACACCGTGCTGGTCGGAACTCATCACATGGCAGGTCGAGGTGCCCATGATGGCGACCATCTGACCTGGTTCCACCGCTCCGGCGGCGGGTGCGGTGACATGGGCGTCCACGTTGCCGACACACACCGCGATGCCCTCCGGCAGCCCCGTCCAGGCCGCCGCCTCCGCCGTCAACACGCCCGCCGCATCGCCGAGTTGGCCGATCGGGTGCTCCAGTTTGTCGGTGACGAAACCCGCGAAGCCGGGGTTGAGCGCGCCGAGGTAGGTACGGGACGGGTAAGTGCCGTCCTGGTACTGGCCCTTGTAGCCGGCGGTACACGCGTTGCGGACGTAAGCCCCGCACAGCCGCCACACGATCCAGTCCGCCGCCTCCACCCAGCGCTCCATGCGCCGGTAGACCTCCGGATCCTCCTCCAGGACCTGGAGGGCTTTGGCGAACTCCCACTCCGAGGAGATCTTCCCGCCGTAGCGCTCCAGCCACGGCTCCTTGCGCTCCACGGCCAGCGCGTTGATCCGGTCGGCCTGCCCCTGCGCGGCATGATGCCGCCACAGCTTCACATAGGCATGCGGACGAGCCGCGTACTCCGGCAGCTCACACAGCGGCGTCCCGTCCGCCAGCACCGGCAACACCGTGCACGCCGTGAAATCCGTGCCGATACCGATCACCTGCCCCGGCCGCACACCGGCAGCGGTCAGCGCCTCCGGCACCGCATGGCGCAGCACCTCCAGATAGTCCGAGGGCACCTGCAGCGCCCAGTCCGGAGGCAACCGCGTCCCGTCCGGCAGCTCACGGTCCACAACCGCATGCCGGTACGCGTGCTCCGCCGACGCCAGCTCCGCACCGTCACGCACCCGGACCACCACGGCACGGCCCGACAGGGTTCCGAAGTCGACACCCACGACACAGGGTTCCGGGTTTCCGGATGTCTCGTCCCCGTTGTTCACCATCAGCCTCCTCCTCTGTACAGGCGTATTCGATATGTCGACCGTCGTTCGAGTTCCTGAAGGCGCCGGGAGGGCGACCGCGTCGTAGGGGGCGAGTCGACCGGCGTGTCGGTGCTCAGCTCCGGCTTCTGCCGAAGTAGCGGGCGCGCACCCGGTCGAGCAGGATGGCGACGCCGAGCACCGCCCCCTGGACGACCTGCTGGTCGTACGGGCTGACCTTGAGTGCGAGCAGGCCGTTGGTGATGAACTCCAGCAGGATCGCGCCGGCCGCGATGCCGGCGATGCGGCCCTCGCCGCCGGAGAGGGACATCCCGCCGACCACCGCGGCGGCGATCGCGGTCAGTTCCCAGCCCGCGCCGACCGAGGGATCGGCCACGTTCATACGGCCGATCACCAGGATGCCGACCACGCCGGCGAGTACGGCGCTGGCGATGTAGGTGGAGGTGATGCGGCGGGCGGTCGGGATGCCCGCGAGGCGGGCGGCTTCCTTGTTGCCGCCGACCGCGTAGATCTGGCGGCCCACGTAGGTGCGTTCGAGGACGAACCAGGCGACGGCGGCGGCGCCGACGAAGAACAGGGCGGGGACCGGGATCTGGCCGATGTAGTACTGGCTGAGGTTGCTGAACATCGGGTCGAGGTTGTTGATGGGCGAGCCGCTGGTGATAGCGAGCGCCATGCCCTGCGCGACGGTGTAGGTGACCAGGGTGATCACGAACGGCGGCACGTTGAGGCGGGTGACCATGATGCCGTGCCACAGGCCGACGCAGGCCGTGATCACCAGCGTGAGAAGGATCGCCAGGGGCGCGGGCATGCCCTCGTTGACGTTCATCCAGGCGGCGAGGATGCCGGCCAGGCCGGCCAGCGCGCCCACCGACAGGTCGATGCCGCCGGTGAGGATGACCAGCGACTCGCCGATGGCGAGGATGCCGACCTGCGCCAGGTCGCGCCCCATCACCTGGAGGTTGCCCACCGCGGTGTAGGTGTCGGCGTTGGCCGCGATCCCGACGAACACCAGCACGCAGGCGATGATGACTCCGGCCTCCGGAGAAGCGGCGAGCTTACGGGCGAGAGTCGCTGCGGCCGGGCGCGACTTGGGCGCGGCCTCCTCGGGTGCGAGCGTGCTCTGCGCGCTCATGCTGTGGCTCCGTTCGTCAGTTCTTCCTGGTCGGGCGTTTTCCGCTCGAGCGCGGACGTGCCGGCCGCGGCCGTCATGATCCGTTCCTTGGTGGCGTCGGCCCGGTCGATGACCGTGACGACCCGGCCGTGGTTCATCACCGCGATGCGGTGGCAGATCCACAGCAGTTCCTCCAGTTCGGAGGAGGCGGCCACCACCGCCATGCCCTGTTCGGCGGCCCGGTCGATCAGCTTGTAGATCTCGGCCTTCGCGCCCACGTCCACGCCGCGGGTGGGCTCGTCGAGCAGGAGCAGGCGCGGTTCGGCGGCGAAGGCGCGGCCGAAGATGGCGCGCTGCTGGTTGCCTCCGGACAGGGAGCCGATCGGCTGCTCCACCGACTGCATCCGGACGTTGACGTTCTCGGCGATCTTCCGGGCCTCGGCGCGCTCGCGTCCCGGGCCGAGCAGGCCCCGGGTGCTGATCCGTTTGAGCACGGAGACGAGGACGTTGGAGCGGATCGACGCGAACAGTACGAGGGACTGTTCCTTGCGGTCCTCGGGGATCAGGGCGATCCCGGCCGCCACGCCGTCGCCCGCGCCGCGCGGGTGGTAGGACTCGCCGCCCAGCAGCATCCGGCCGCCCGTGGAGGGCTGCGCGCCGGCGATGGTGTGGACGAGGCGGCTGCGGCCGGAGCCCATGAGCCCGGCGACGCCGAGGATCTCTCCCTCGCGCACCTCCAGGTCGACGGGTCCCAGTCCGTCCGCGGTCAGGCCCTCGACCCGCAGCAGGACGGGGCTGGTCGCGGGCGGTGCCTTCGGCTCGCCCTGGGCGACCTCGCCGCCCACCATCTCCCGGATCAGCCGTTCCTCGGTGGCCTCGGCCGGTTCGAGGTCGGCCACCAGCTTGCCGTTGCGCAGCACCAGGACGCGGTCGCTGATGTCGCGGACCTCGTCCAGACGGTGCCCGATGAACAGCACCGTGCCTCCGCGTTCGGCGAGTTGCCGGGCCAGGCCCAGGACCATCTCGGCCTCGACCGGGCCCAGGGAGGAGGTCGGTTCGTCGAGGATCAGCAGCTTGGGTTCGCGGCCCCAGGCCTTGGCGATCTCGATCATCTGCCGGGTCGGCACCGGAAGGGTGCGCACCTCTCGGCTGACCGGGATCGTCCTGGCGGACAGGCCGATCTCCGCCAGCATCGCCTCGGCCTCGGCCCGCTGTGCCGCACGGTCCACGAGCAGCCGCCGCTTCGACTTGCGCGGCCGGCGGCCCAGCAGCAGGTTCTCCGCCACCGACAGCTGTCCGACCAGCGGGAACTCCTGCGAGACCATGGCGATGCCGAGCTGTGCGGCCGCTTCGGTGGACCCCGCGACGAGGGGTCGGCCGTCGACCAGGATCTCGCCGCCGTCCCGGTGGACCGAGCCGGCCAGCGTCCCCATCAGCGTGGACTTTCCGGCGCCGTTCTCGCCCACCACGCCGATCACCTGGCCGGCGTACAGGTCGAGTTCGGGCAGGTCGAGGACGCGGACCGGCCCGTAGGACTTGTGGACTCCCCGCAGCCGCGCGGTGATCGCGCGGCTCGGGGCGTTCTCGGTGGCCGTCATGCTCAGCCGATCCCGAGCTGCGACTCGAGGGACTGGTAGGCGCTGAGGTCGGACTTGGTGACCAGGCCCACGCCGGAGCTCAGGGTCGAGCCGTCCTTCTCCAGGTACGGCTTGACGATCGCCATCGTCTTGGCCTTGCCCAGCACCTTCTCCGCGGCCAGGAGGTAGGCCCCGGTGTAGCCCTGCTGGTACGGCATCTGCACGACGGTTCCGGAGATCACGCCGGATTGGATGAACTTCAGCGTCTGGGCGTCGGAGTCGTCGGAGACGATGTGCACGGATGCGGTCTTGCCCGCCGAGGTGACGGCCTGCGCGAGCGCGGGACCGTCGTAGGAGTACACCCCGTACAGGCCGTTCACATCGGGGTTGTTGGCCAGGATGGTCTCGGCGTCCGAAGTCGCCGTGCTGGCCTGGAGGTTGTCGTTGACCTTCTGCGCGACCGTGATCTGGGTGCCCTTGAGGGCGGCCTCGAAGCCCGCGATGCGCTGGGTGGCGTTCGACGCGGTGAGCGAGCCGACCAGGATCGCCACCTTGCCCTTGCCGCCGAGCACCTGCTTCATCGCGGTGCCCGCCTGGAAGCCGGCGGTGTAGTTCGGGGTGCCCAGGTAGAGCGAGGCGGCGTCGGTGCCCGGCAGCGGCGAGTCGATCGCCAGGACGTCGATGCCCTTCTGCACGTCGGTGTGGATGGTCCCGGCGGCGGAGGTCGGGTCGATCGCGGAGATCGAGTAACCGGTGACGCCCTGCGAGCGCAGGGTCTCCAGTTCCGAGTTCTGCTCCGTCAACTTGCCGTTGGGCGGGGCGAAGTAGGTGCACTTGCTCTTCGCGATGCCGAGGTCGGAGCAGCCCTTGAGGAAGCCGACCTGGCCCGCCTTCCAGTAGTCGGCGGCCACGTTCACTACCATCGCGATGTCGACCTTGGACAGGTCCTTGCCGGCCAGATCGGACTTCAGCGCCGCGTCGAGCTTGGCCAGGCTCGTCTGGTTGAAGGTGACCGACCCGGACAGGGCGACCGGGGCCGCGCTGGGGCTCGCCGAGCCGGCTCCGGCCTGGCTGGAGGAGCTGCCGGAGTTCTTGGAGCAGCCGGCGGCGGCGAGCGAGATGAGCACCGCTGTCGCGGCGATCGCGGTGCGGGACCTTCTGCTACGGATCATCATTGATCTGCGCCCTTCTAGGCATGTCGGGGTGGCGGAGCCCACGGCCGGGAGCGGCGGTGGGCTCCGCCACCCCGACATGCCTAGAAG
>NZ_WVUG01000403.1 GCF_017614965.1 Streptomyces griseorubiginosus
GCTCGGGGCGGGCGATAGCGGTGGGGGCGGGCCCGCAGAAGCACTACACCGTCCAGCGGCAACCGGCCCCGGGCACCTGCCACTACCGCTACGAGCACGGGGAGCCGCTGGAGGACCCCAAGTGCACCCCGGGCGCGATATCCCCGGCCGTCACGCAGGCGAACCTCAAGTCGACGATATGCCGCAAGGGCGGATACACCTCGGGCGTACGGCCCTCCGCGTACGTCACCGGCAAGGAGAAGAAGCTCAACGCCGCCTCCTACGGCTACACGGGCAGCCTGTCGGAGGGCGAGTACGACCACCTCATAAGCCTCCAGCTCGGCGGCGACCCCAACGACCCCCGCAACCTGTGGGTCGAACCGGCCGACCCCCACCACAAGGCGAGCCAGGGGATCAACAACAAGAAGGACCCGGTGGAGACCAAACTCCACACCGCGGTCTGCGCCGGCCGCGTCACGCTCGCCGCGGCCCAGCAGGCGATAGTCACCGACTGGACCACCGCCCTCAGCCGCCTCCACCTCCAGTGACCCGTACCGCGCAGTGATGACCCGTGAGTTGGCAGGCATGCCGCCCGGCGCAGTACTAGGCGGTCGGATCGTCCTCATCCTCGGGGCCTGGCGTGAACCAGTGGCCGATGTTGGTCCACATGAAGCCCTCCCGCCAGGCGGGCCCGTCGGCCATCCAGCCGAGGAGTGCGTGCAGGACCTTCTCCTGCGACACCGTCCGCGTCTGGTAGTGCTCCGCGGGAACGCCGTCGCGGTACTCCAGTTGGTAGGTGTTGTTCTCGCTGAACAGCACCTGGATGTACCAGCTGCCTTCCTGGCTCTCGTCCTGCCGCTCAAGGATCAGGTGATCGCCCTGATCCAGGTCGGCCAGCATCGTTCCTATCGCCGGCTCCGAAGGGCTCTTCACCACGTGGCCCCGGCCGTTGGTCGCAGTCAGCATGGGCAGAGCATGGCTCAAGGGTCTGACACTCGGGTACCTCGAGCCGACGGGGCAGCCGTCCGGGTCACGCGCGCAGCAGCCGCGCGGTGATCTCCCGGTACTCCCGCAGCGCGAGCCGGAGTTCGGCGGACTGCGTCTCGGGGTCCCGTTCCTGCCAGCCCGCGCGCAGGACGCGCCGACGTTCCGCGAGCGCGTTCGCCAGCGCCTCGGTGGCTTCGTCGAAGGCGCTCTCGGCCTCCTCCAGCGCCTCGCGCGGAGCGTCGGCGAAGGTGTTCACTGCGTGTCCGAGATGCCTGACGATCGTGTCCCGTTCGCCGGGCGGGAGCAGCGGTTCCGGGCCCGGGGCGCGGCGCCCGGCGGGACCCGGGGGCCGGTCGGCGGGCTGCTGGGCGCGTGTCTGGTCGTACATCGTCGTATTCCACCGTTCCCTGGTGATGGGGGTCGCCGCCCGAAGACGCCCTTGGCCTTCGCGACGCCTGCTTCAGGCTGCCGAAAGCCCGATCGGCCCTGCTGTCACGGCCCCGCGCCGTCCCGTCAGTCAACGTCGGGCGACGATCGGTGTCAACGCGGCACCGGCCCGAGCGCACCCCGCCGGGGGCCTGACCAGCGGTCGCCGCCCCGCTCCTGGGCGACCGCCCATGGTCAGGACACGACGGAGCGCCGGGGCACGGTGGCCGGGTCGGTCGGCGTGGAGCGGGTGGTGTACTGCGGTACGGGGGCGTCGTCGCGGCCGGTGTCGCGCACGAGTCCGTACCGTTCGCGGTCGGCGGAGTGCGGGGCCGGGGGAGTGGCGATGTCGTCGGCTGTCTCCTGCCAGGAGGAGGGCAGGACGTCGAGGTTGTAGTCGGCCTGGGTTTCGTTGAGGTGGAGTGTGACGCTGCCGTCGAGGTAGTAGTACTCGTTCTGCCACATCTGCTGGGCTCCCGGCGGCAGGACGATCAGTCCTTGCTGCGGGTTGCCCATCCAGGTGCCGTGGGCGGTCGCGTCCGGCTGACGGTCGTCCATGCGGTGGCCGCCGCCCGAGGCCACGTGGAACAGCCTTCCCCGCAGCCCGGTCCACGAGGGCATGGTCAGCAGCCCGGGGCGCAGCCCGTACATCACGTCCCAGTGGACGGTGAAGTAGCCCTTCCCGCGCAGTACCACCGTGTCCCCGCGGTGGACGAGCTGGTAGCCGTCCAGGTGTCTCTTCAGCCCCGTCATCGTCACCGTGGTCTGCGGGCGGTGGGGCAGTGCGGCGGGCGGCCGGTCCGGCGGTGGCGCGCTGTCCACGGTGTCGACGACGGACCCGTACCGCGGCCGGGGCGAGGGATGCGAGACGGCCGAGCCCAGTACCGGTGCCGGCCGTGACGGTGATGCGGATGCGGATGCCGATGCGGTGGGCGAGGGCACGGGTGCCGGGTGGCCGGAAGCCGTCGCGGCGGTGGCCGGACGCGCCGACGGGCCGGCCCATGGGGCCGCGTACACGAGCACGCCACCGCCCACGGCGAGCAGCGCACTCGCCGCCACCACGGCCTTCGCGGTCAGGCTCGTCGCCGCTGTCCCTGCCGTCCCCGTCGTCGCGGAAACCCCGCTGCCCGACGTGGCCGTGGTGCCGGCATGGCCGGCTGCCGCGGCGTGCGTTCCCGCGGACAGCCACGGGCGCCAGGCCAGCAGTGCAGCCGGCAGGGGCAGGAGGGCCAGGGGCGCCAGCAGTCCTTCCGGAGCCAGCAGGCCTTCCTCGTGGCGCACGCACCGCGGGCACTGCCGCACATGGCGGCCGAGGCGTTTGCGCCACAGGCCGCTGGGGACCCCGTTCCAGTCCAGGGTCAGCCGGGTCAGTTCCCCGCAGGCGGGCCTGGCCGCGAGGGCTCGGACGATGACGCGGGAGGTGTGCAGGCGCTCCTTCATGCGTTGCACCCGTACAGCCGCTTGATGGCCGGTCAAGTCCAGAGCGGAGGCGAGTTCGGCCCGGGGTAGCCGGCCGGCCGTCTCCAGCCACCACAGTGACAGCAGCTCCCGGTCGTCCTCGTCGAGCCAACGGGTCGCGCGCACGGACTCCTCGCGCTGCCCGGACAGCCGCAGGCCGAGGATGACCCCCTCGGCGAAGTCGGCGGCAGGGTCGGGCCGGTGCTCGGCCGCGTCGAACGCCGCTCCCGTCGTCTCCCTCCTGCCGCGCCTGCGGATCTGGTCGCGGACCTCGTTCAGGGTGATGGTGATCACCCAGGACCGGAAAGCCTCCGGGCGCTCCAGTCCCCCGATGCCGCGCAGGATGCGCATCATCGTCTCCTGGACGATGTCGTCGACGTCGTCGCGGTACGGGTGCGCGCGCGCCGCGACGCTGTGGACCAGCGGAAGCGTCCGGGAGCTGAGCTCTTCCAGGGCGCCGCGATCGCCGGCCCGAGCCGCGGCTATCACGTCGGCCGCGGGCGCGGCATGCCGTGGCATCGGCTCTCCCTTCGACCTGACGCGGCTACGAAGCCCCGCTCGCGCGGTCGCGGGGGCCCTCGGGCAGTCGCCGTCGGTATCACACACCGCGAGAGCGAAGTCATCGTAAGGGGGTGAGCGCCGACAGCCATGGGCGGCCCGGTGGAATCCGTGGCGGCCGGGGATCAGCGGGCGTGACGCGGGGACGTACGCGCACGCGAGCGGACGCGCACGAAGCCGAAGACCGCGGCGACGCCGGCGAGAACGACGCCCGTCAGTCCTGTGACGGCCCACGGAGCACCGAGGTTGCTGCTGGTGTCCGCCGTGGTGCCGGTGTCCGCCACGGTGCCGGTGGAGGAGGCGCCCGGGTGGATGGCCGCTCGGCCGGTCCGGGACGGGGAGGGCGCCGGTGTTGTCGCGGCGGAGGAGGGGAGAGCGGTGAGCACGGTGTGGGCGCCGGCCCGGCTGACGGAGAAGCGCGCCCCGCCGATGGCGACAGCGGTACCGGAGACTCTCGCGGTCGTCGAACCGACGGTCAGCTCACGGGAGTTCCGGGAAAGAAGGATCTTCGCGCCTGTGACGACCCGCAGCCTGCGCAGGGTCGTGTCGCGTGCCTCGCTGAGATCCAGGACGGCCGAGGAACCGGTCAGGGCGACCGCGCTGGATGTCCGCAGGGAGGTCCCGGAGACGATCAGGCGGCCCTTGGCCACGGTGGTGGGTCCGGTGTAGGCGGCGCTGGTGACGGTGGTGGCCGCGGCTCCGCTCTGCGTCACCGATCCGGTGCCGGTCACGGCCGGGAGGGTGGTGGGTGTCCCGGTGTTGCGGAGCACGAGTGAGCCGTTGTCGATCACCTTGTCGAGGGCTCCGCCGGTGTGGAGGCCTCCGTCACCGCCCGCGGTCCCGGAGCCGAGACGGAGGGTCGCGTTCCTGTCGATGGTGGTGGATCCGTCGTAGTACTGCGCTGCCGCGAAGGTCACGTCGTTGCCCTTGGTGCCGGCGATGACGACGTCCCCGGCGCCGGGAGCACTGAGGGTGTCGTGGTACATGCCGCCGCCGATGGGCGCGCCCAGGGTCACCGGTCCGTCGTAGTCGAAGGTGAGCCGGGAGCGCTGGCGTCTGGCGTGCAGGTTGATGTAGACCGTCTGCGCCGTGCCGGGCATGAAGATCCGGTGCGTGGTCCCGTCGCCCCACTGGACGTCGGCGCCCTCGATGTTGGTGCCGCGCTTGTTCAGTTGGTGGGCCACGGGCCGCCAGTTCAGTCCGGGGTCGCTCAGCGAGGGCGCAGCCCCGTCACCGCTGTCGCTCCAGCTGTAGACGCCGGTGAGGATCACCTTGCTGCCCGGGCGGGAGTGCACGTTGACGTCGTTGCCGTACTCGTGGCTGTAGAAGTTCTGCCGCTGTACGACCGTGTGGTTGAGCGGGGTGTCGATGATCCATGAACCGCGGTTGACCACGGAGCGGGCGCCTGGCAGTGCGGCGGCACAGGTGGTGCTCGCGAAGTTGGCGACCGTGCCGTTGTCGAAGATGCCGGAGAACGGGTTGGTGCCGCAGATCTGGAGCGTCCCCCACATGTTCCGGGGCTGGGTGACCAGGCCGGAGCCGCTGATGACGCCCAGGTTGAACAGCCGGGTCAGCGACAGACGCAGGGTGCCGTCCACCCGGATGTTGTCCTGGTTCTGCTGGTAACCGGGCGTGTTGTACGGGAAGGACCCGATCAGGCCGGTCGTACCGCCGGTGCCGTACTGGAGGGTCGCCCCCGCGTCCACGGTGACCGCGGGCTCGTCGGGACCGTCGACCACGACGTACGGGTGGTTGCCGCCCGGGATCCGGACCTTCTGGTGCTGCCGGGAGCGCGGCAGGGTGAAGGTGCTGTCCTTGGCGAGGACCAGCGTGCCGGTGCCGGACACGCGAAGGGCTCCTTCACCGCTGATCACACCGGTGTACGTGTGGGTTCCCCGCGGGACGCGCACGACCGCGTCACCGGTCAGGACGACATCACGGTTCGCCAGGACGGCCGAGGTGATGTCGCCGTCCGCGGCGACCGCGCTGCCCACCGCGACCACCGGTGTGACGGCTCCCGCCAGGAGAGCCGACGCCAGGACAAGGTGCCAAGATCGCTTCATCGAGTCAGGGTGCTTCCTGAAGTGCTGGTGATCCTTACGGGCGTGAAGACCGCCGGCCGGCCACCGGGATCTCAAAAACCCTGAGAAGTTCTCCGTTCCACTTCGCGCCGTGCACCGGTCGCCGAGACAGTCGCCGAGAAAACAGCGTCGGGGCGGCAACCTTCTCGTCCTCCGCGGCAACCGGGAGCCGGAAGACCGAGTCGGACCACCGGAGGGACGGGCATGAGGGCAACGAAGCACGCCGCGCCGCAGCCATGGCACGGGCACGGACTGGTGATGGGCGTTTCCGTGGCGCTGCCGGACGTCGCGCAGCCGGCCGGCGTCCGGTTCGTCCGGCCTTGACCAGCCCGCCGGTCAGCCTTCACCGCCCCGCAACCGGGCACGACCGCCGGTCTGGTCCCGGGCTGGGCCCTGTTAGGCTGCGCCCCCCGATGTTGTTCAACGCGCAACCAACGCGCACATCATTGCCAGGAGAGGGCGACGGGGGGATGGTCCTCGACGACGCGTCCGCGGAGTTCCACGAATTCTTCGAACGCCACTATGCCGAACTCGCCCGTCTGGCATACCTGCTGACCGGCGAGAGTGACGCGGCGGACGACCTCGCGGCGGATGCCCTGGTCGCCCTGTGGCAGCGCTGGGACCGGTTGCGGCAGGCCGACCACCCGCTCGCCTACGCCCGTGGTGTGGTGGCCAACCTGGCGCGGGGACGGATCCGCAGCGCGGTGCGCGAGCGACGCCGGATCGCGCTGTTCTGGTCCCGCAGCCCCGAGAAGGTGGAGGGGCCGGACACGGCGGCCGTACTGGACGTCCGCGCGGCGCTCGCCCGGCTGCCGTTCCGCAAGCGCGCCTGCGTGGTGCTGCGGCACGCCCTCGACCTGTCGGAGAAGGACACGGCGGCAGCGCTGGGCATATCGGTCGGCACGGTGAAGAGCCAGACCTCGAAGGGAATGGCCGAGCTGGAAAGGATACTGGGCGCACGAGCGGCCGGGGACCTGGTGACAGGGAGGAGGAAGCGGTGAACGACGAGATCGCCCGTCGGCTGCGCGAGGCCGCCGAGGCCCACCGGCCCGACCGCGCGCGGATGCTGGCCCGGGTGCAACGCGGCATGGCCGGCCCCGCCGTCCGTCACCGGGCGCGGCCGTTCGCGAGGTCCGGGACCAGGGTCGCGCTCGCCGGGCTCGCCGCCGCCGGCATCCTGACGACCGGCGGCCTGGCCGTCGCCGCCATCGTCACGACCCCGTCCCCTTCGCCGTCGGCCACCGTGACCGTGCCCGCCACCTCGTCCCCGACCGCCGGCTCCCCGCATCCGACATCGGCC
>NZ_WVUG01000404.1 GCF_017614965.1 Streptomyces griseorubiginosus
GGCGTGGGATCCGCGGTCGACGCCGTCTTCGGCCGATGCGCGGTGGCGGGTGCGGCGGGGCGCGGGGCGTTCGTGGGCGTTGTGCTCGACGGCGCCCCTGGCCGGTGTGCCGTGGACGCGGTGGTCGGAGCCCGCTGTACGGAGGGCGCTGCCGGGGAGCCGGTAGCGGTGCCGGCCGGCTCGGTGTGCTGGGTGGGGCTCGGGGTGTGTGTCGGCGCGGTGCTCGACGGGGGCGTCGGCAGGTGCGACGCCGGTGTGGTCGGCGCGTGCTGGGGCGACGTGGAGTTCGTATCCGGCGTTGTGCGCGGTTGGTGCGCTGGAGCCGTGGCACGCTGCACCGGGGGTGATGCAGGGGTGCCGGCGATGGGGCCAGTCGGCCCGCTGCCCTGGACCGGGGCTCCGGAAGAGTTCTGCGTCTGGGTGGGTGCGCTGGTCGTCGTCGGTCCCGGCCGGTGCGGGGCAGGCGCGGCCACCGTGCGCTGGACGGACATGGGGCTCGAGTTCGAAGCACCCCCCGCCCGCTGCACGGGGGCTCCCGTGGGGACGCCCATGGCAGGAGTGGTCGGCCGTGTTCCGGATGGAACGGTGGGTGCGGCGGCCCCCGTGCGCTGTACGTCGACCGGAGGCGCGGGGGGCGAAGCGTCGGCCTGGCCGGCCGGTGTGTTGACGGACGGCGGCTGGGATGGAGACGGTGCCGGGGCGCCAGGCGCGCTGAGATTCGCAGTCGTCGCGCGGGCCCGTTGGACGGCTGCCGGTGCCGGGAGCGCCGTACCGCCGCTGTCGCTGGACGAGGAGCGTGAACCGCCGGGGGCTGGGAGTGCCGTGCCGCCGTTGTCGCTGGACGGGGGGCGTGAGCCGCCGGGGGCCGGAGGTGCCGTACCGCCGCCGTCGTTCGAGGAGGACCGGGGACGGTCCGCGCCGGAGGCCGCGCGGCGTTGGACGGCGGGGGATGCCGGGATCGCCGGGGTGCGCGGGGGCGTGGACGGCGTGACGGTGCCGCCGCTGGACGAGCTCCGGTGCGTGGGCCGCCCCTGGGCAGGCGCATCCGGCGCGACACCGGAAGGCCGACCGGGGCCCCGTACAGGACCAGATGGCTCGGCACCCGTGACGGCCCTGGTGTGCCCAGAAGCCGGACCGGCCGGCGTTCGCTGAACCGATGTCCCCACGCCACCGTCGTGCGGGACCGTCCCGGCCGGTGAGGAGGACCCTGTCGGCACAGGTGCAACTTGGCCTGCGCCACTGTCAGTTGGTGCCGACGCCGACTCGCTCACAGCCGTCGAAGTCTGTCGGGCGACCGGCAGGGTCCGCCGCTGTACGGCCGGTGTCCCGGTCCGGGCCTTCGTCAGGGACCTCGGTGGAGACGACGAAGAAGCGGCCGGTACCGGGGTCACCCGGACCCCGGGAGCTGGGCGCGGCGCTGCGGCGGCGGCCTGTGTCCGAGTCGCCCGCCACTGGGGTGCACGAGCCGACGCCGAGGGGGCCGGGGCCTGTTCCCCGTTGCCCGAACCGGAGGTCGGTACTGCCGCGCTCCGCATCCCCGTCCCAGTCCCCGCTCCCGTCCCCGACTCCCGCGCCGGAAGCGCCCGCAGCGGTACCGCCGGAGTGCGCTGCACCGGGGTGAGGTCGGCCAGGGGCAGGGCGCCGGCGTGGCGTTCGAGGCCCGGCACCGGCCGGCCCACGGCCGTACGCGGCGCGTCACCGCCGAGGCTCGCGCTCGCGCGTCCGTCCAGCACCGCAGGGGAGGCCGTACCCGCGAACGACGGGTTCTGCCAGGTCGGCAACCGCCCCCCGAACCCGGCGTCCGCCACCTCGGCCCGTCCGGGCACCACGGCCCGCTGAATCGGCGGCAACCCCGGCCATGAGGCGGCCACGACGGGTCGCGCCGGGGTGTGCGCGGCGGACGAAGGAGACGCGGGCTCCACCGCCCGCACAGCACCGTCACCGTCAGCCGTGACCTCGACCCGAGGCACGTCGGCGCCTTCGGTCCGCTTCCGCAACCGGTCCAGGAACCCCACCGCTCAGCCCTCCGCCCCGGCCCGGGTCACCAGGGATGCGATCTCGTCCGTGAAGCGGCGGCGGTCGTGGTGCTCCAGGTCCAGGATCTCGTCCATGCTCCAGTGGAAGTGGTAGGCGACGTACGCGATCTCCTCGTGCAGCCGGTCGGTCGCGTACGTCACGATTCCCCCAGGCGGCTCCCGCCGAGTTCCACCTCGAAGGGCTCCGAGCAGTGCGGACACCGGACCGCCGCCCGGGTGTGCCCCTCCGCGTTGATCTGGCGGTAGAAGTCCTGCAGGAACGCCAGGTCGGAGGCGAACATGTTCTCCACGATCCCGTCGTGGACCATGGGCAGTGTGCCCAGACGGGTGATGACCCGGCCGAGCAGGACCACCGACAGGTACGCCGGGTTCTCCTGCACACGGACGTCCCGCAGCGGCACCAGCTCGTCCCGTGCCGTCGACAGGCGCATCACGCCGTCCCGGTGGACGGTGCCCGTCTCGTCGACGTACCCGCGCGGCAGCTGGAAGGGGAACTCCGTGCGCAGTGACTCCTGTTGGCGCACGGGGGCCGACGCGGGAGCCGGGGCCGGTGTCGCCTCCGGCCCCGGCAGCTCCCGGTCCGACTCCGGCGCGGACGCCGCCGCGTCCGCGCCGGAGTACGTGACGGCGGCGCCGGCCCTGGCAGCCGAACGCCGCATTACTCGATGACCAGTTCTTCGAACGCGATGGTCACGGTCTCGGTGAGCGCGGAGGCCTCGCCCGCCTTCACCGTGCTCGCGTCGATCTTGTTGCACCAGGCGTTGCGCAGGTGGTAGCGCTTCACCGGGTTGTTCTGGAAGTCCATCATGATGATCGACGCGTTCTTGCGGGCCGTCGTCATCTGGCCGCTGATCGACTCGTTGATCCACTGGGTGAACGAGGCCGACTGGGTCATACCGCGGACGACCGTGCAGGTGCCGTTCTTCTTCACACCCGGCAGGTTCTTGACCACGTTCTGGCCGTTCGGGGTGTTCTGCTGGTACGTGATGACGTCCTGCTCGATGCTCAGACCGCTGACCTCGGCGAGGTACTCGACCATCACGCCGTCGATCTGCAGGCCGAAATTGTGTGAGGTGAGGGCGTCACCCGGCTGGAGACTCATGTCTTCGCTGTCCTTCTAAGGGTCTCGAAAAGGGCCGTACGGAGGCTCGGTGCGCGGCCTACTCCTCCAACTCCCCGCTGCCGCTGGAGAACTGGGCCAGCCGGAAGATCACGAACTCGGCCGGTTTGACCGGCGCGATGCCGATCTCGCAGACGACCCGGCCGACGTCGACCGACTCCGGCGGGTTGGTCTCCTCGTCGCACTTGACGTAGAACGCCTCCTCGGGCCGCTGGCCGAACAGGGCGCCGCTGCGCCACTCGTTGACCAGGAACGCCGAGATGTTGCGCCGGATCCGGGCCCACAGGGCGTGGTCGTTCGGCTCGAACACCACCCACTGGGTGCCGATCAGGATCGACTCCTCCAGGTAGTTGAAGTACCGGCGGATGTTCAGGTAGCGCCAGGCCGGGTCGGAGGAGAGGGTGCGGGCGCCCCAGACGCGGATGCCCCGGCCCGGGAAGGCGCGGATGCAGTTGACGCCGATGGGGTTGAGCAGGTCCTGCTCACCGCGGGTGATCTGGATCTCCAGGTCCACCGCGCCGCGGACGACCTCGTTGGCGGGCGCCTTGTGCACACCGCGCTCGGAGTCGTTGCGGGCCCAGATGCCGGCCACGTGACCGCTCGGCGGGATCAGCCGGGAGGAGCCGCTGGCGGGGTCGAAGGTCTTGATCCAGGGGTAGTACAGGGCCGCGTACTTGGAGTCGTAGCCGGCCGTCTCCTGTCGCCAGACCCGGATCTGACGGGCGTTCAGGCCCGGCGGGGGGTCGATGACCGCGACGCGGTCGCCCATCAGCTCGCAGTGCGCGATCAGACCCAGCTGGACGGCCTTGACGGCCTCCAGGTCGATCGCGCCGCGCTGGTAGGCGGCCATCAGGTCGGGCACGGCGACCATGGAGATCTCGTCCACGGCCTCCAGACCGCCGAAGCCCGTACGGTCCGCGGAGTCGCCGAGGTACTGGGCCGGACCGGGGTGCGAGCCGTTCTCGACGGCCTTGTCCGGTACGGCGGGCGCGGGCGCCGGGGCCGCGAGGGCCACCGTCTGGTTGTCCGGGCGGACCAGCTGCGCGGCCGGCGCGGCCTCGGTCACGGTGATGAGCTTCGAGCGCTCCTTCACCTGCGTGACCACATAGTTGCGGCCGCCCTTCTTGGCGGTCACGTCGAAGCTCTCGACGGCCTTGTCGCCGTCCTTGACGATCAGCTTGAACCGCTCCGCCGGGCCCTCGCCCTCCGGGTCGGCGACCTCGACGCTCAGCGAGCCGTTGCTGCCGGAGGCGATGGCCGTCACGGAGAACGTGCCGATCTGCTTCGGCTCGGCCGCCGGCAGCGCGGCCTTGGCGGCGGAGCCGGTCACGGCGGCGGGGGCGGTGCCGGCCGCGGCCGCGGCGTCGTCGGCGGAACCGCCCACGCGCACGACGTACGCGGCGCTGCCGCCGTTCTGGAAGAAGCCGTAGACCGAGTGCGCGAGGTAGTACCCGTCGGTGAACTCACCGAAGCTCGCGACGTACTGGCTCCAGTTGGTCACCAGTGTCGGCTCGTCGAGCGGACCGGTCGGGGCGAGCCCCACGAAGGCCGCGACCGACGTGCCCACCCCTTCGATGGGGCGCGAGCCGCTGGCCACCTCCTCGACGTAGACGCCGGGCGACAGGTAGGACGGCATGCTCTGCTCTCCTCGGGGTACGAGACAGGAACGCCCTCAGCCTCACGCGCGCGCAAGCCCCCGGGAAACGGCCTGCGGTGCCGGACCTCGGGCAACTCCCTTGCCCCCAAGGGCAGTCCGGTCGGCCCCGGCCCGCGATGCTGCCCCCGGTTCTGCCCTTTGAGTCCTTCCCGTGCCCGGGGTCGCCCGATAACGCTGGAGGGCCAGTCGGCCAGCGATGAGGGGAGCGCCGTGCGCGCACAGGGGACACGGGGCCACGAGGACGGCGAGCAGCACAGGGCTCGCCCGGTCCAGGCGCCGGGTACGACAGCGCAGCGCATGCTGGACCTCCAGCGCCTCGCCGGCAACGCCGCCGTGTCCATGGCCGTGGCCGAGGAGCGGCACCAGCACGACGCGGGGTGCGGGCATGTGCCGTCCGTGCAACGCCGGGCCCTGGTGCACGATGTGGTGCGTTCCCCGGGGCAGCCCATGGATCCGGGGCTGCGCAACGAGATGGAGACCCGGTTCGGCGGCGCCGACTTCAGCGGTGTGCGGGTGCACACCGGCTCCCTGGCCCGTGAGTCGGCCGTGCAGTTGCAGGCCAAGGCCTACACCTCCGGGCCCAACGTGGTGGTCGGCGACACCATGACCAAGGAGGACTGGGCCCACGAACTGACCCACTACCAGGACCAGATGGCCGGCCCGGTCCCCGGGACGGACAACGGCTCCGGGGTGCGGGTCTCCGACGTGAACGACTCCGGGGAACGCCGGGCGGTGGACAACGCCCGGCGCGTGATGAGCGCCCCGGTGCCGCAGGTGCAGCGCATGCCGGCGACGGCACCCGCCGCGCCCGCGGCGAACCCGGTCGTGCAGCGGGTCACCCGACTGGCCGTGCAGCAGGGCCCGTCCTGCTGGCTCTACGTCCTGGAGGCCATCGCCGAGTACCACGGACTGCCCGTGCAGGCGCTGTCCGTGGCGATGCGGGCCTACCCGTCCACGGAGGACCGCGACCAGCGGCTGAAGGAGGAGAAGGCGAGGGGGAACACCGTCAACGGCCGCGAACTCGCGGTCATGATGACGGCCGAGTCCCTGGGCGCCATGGTGCGCACGCTCGAGAGGTGGCGCCAGCACCACCAGAACTCCGAGGACATCACCCGTGACGAGGTCGCGGCCTTCGCTCGCCGGTCCATCGGGTCGGAAGCCTCGCTGGACAAACTGGAGTTCCAGGACGGCAAGGCACAGTACGAGTCGATCCACGAGGTCTACGTCAAGGCGTTCGACCGTGCCGGGAAGCTGGTGCAGAAGGTGGGGGCGGCCGGTGACGAGGTCAGCAAGCTCCTCGACACCGCGCCCGCCGTGATCGACGCGCAGCAGGACCTCAACGACGTGCGGCTCGCCATCGAGAACCAGGCTCTGCCCTGCTACGCCGGTATCCGGCGGCGGTACAAGCCGAAGGCGGGCGACGAGGGCCCGGTGGTCGACTTCACCCAGCGGACGGACAAGATGGACAGCACCGTCCACGCCGTCCTCATCGACTCCTACGACCCGGCGAACCGGGTCGTCAGCTACAAGGACCCCAACTACGGGAACGTCGAACTCAGGGTGAGCCTGGCCCAGTTCCAGCAGATGGCCGGCGACCCCCCGCAGGTGATGACCCTCCGGCCGTACTCGACGGGGCCCCGGGCGAAGCCCGGACTCGACGAGCTGAAGGACTGACCACCACGACTCTGCCCCGCCGGTCACCGGGTGTGCCCCAAAGCCTCCTGACCGGCACCGCTCCCCACCCCTAGCGTGATGGCGTGAGCCTGTGGACTTCCCTGGAACCCGCCTCCGCGACTGTGGACCCGGGCGGCAGTACACGTGTGCGGTTGCGGTTGCGTAATACCGGTGACGTGGTGGACGAGTACCGGTTCGAGCCGGTGGGGCCGGTGGCGCCGTGGACGAGGGTGGAGCCGCAGTCGTTGCGGTTGTATCCGG
>NZ_WVUG01000405.1 GCF_017614965.1 Streptomyces griseorubiginosus
GTCGTCGGCTGTGTGGGGGTCGGTGTCGGGGTCGGCGACTGCGTCGGGCGGCCGCTCGGCTCGGGTGTCGCGCCGCCGTCCGTGGAACAGGAGGCTCCGTCGATACGGCAACCGCCCGGATCGCCGCTGCCGTTGACCACGAAGCCGACGGTGACCGACTTGCCGGCCGCGAGACCGTCGGTGTCCCACTTGGCGGGCGTCACGGTGACGTGCTGTCCGGTGACGCTCGACTCGGCGTTCCAGAGGGAGCTGAGCCGGGCGCCCGTCGGCAGGTCGAACTCCAGCTTCCAGGTCTTCTCGGTGCTGCCGCTGTTGTTCGTCACCACGTACTGCGCGGTGTAACCGGTCGACCAGTCACTGGTCCTGGTGTACGCGGCCCCGATTCCGGCCGCCTGAGCGGTGCCGGTGAGAAGGATCGCTCCGCCGCCCACCACGGCCACGGCGACGGCTGAGCCGATCGCCTTGTTCCTGCCACTGACCTTGCGCCGGTGCGTACTCATGCGCGTGCCTGCCTTCGCTCTTCACGGGGTGGGGTGCGGCAGCACGCTAGCGATCCGGAAACGGGCAAAGCGCCTGATCCGGGCGGGGGTTGAGGATCTTAGGGTGCGCTTAAGGAAGGGATCGGGGACGGTTAAAGGTAGAGACCAATTTCCGCTGCCGGCGCCGTCGCACCGACCGGTGCCCCCGCCCGCCCGGCGTCCGCTCGCGTCCGTCCAGCTGGATCCAGATCCGCACCTCGGTGCCGCCCAGCACGGACGACCCGATCCGCACATCGCCGCCGGTCGACTCCGCGAGCCGCCGCACGATGTCCAGCCCGAGCCCGGTCGAGCCGTCGCTGCCCGACCCCCGGCCGCGCGCCATCGCCGTCTCGGGGTCGGATATGCCCGGCCCCGCGTCGGAGACGAGCACGATCACCGCGTCCTCGCCGTTGTGCAGGTCGACGGCGAAGGCCGTGCCCTCGGCGGTGTGCCGGAAGACATTCCCGAGCAGGGCGTCCAGCGCCGCCGCGAGATCCGCCCGGGCCACGGGTATCCGCACCGGCCGGTCGGCGCCGGCCACCCGCCATTTGCGGCCCTCGTCCTCGGCCAGCGCCGACCAGAACGCCATCCGTTCCCGCACCACCTCGGCCGCGTCGCACCCGGCGCCGGGCCCGGCGGCCGCGGTCTGCGGCTTGGCGTCCCGGGCGGTGCGGATGATGGTGTCGACCTCCCGCTCCAGCTGGGCGACGGCGGCCCGGGTCTGCTCGGCGGCCGGCCCGTCCCCGAGCGAGGCCGCGTTCAGCCGCAGCACGGTCAGCGGCGTGCGCAGCCGGTGGGACAGATCGGCCGCCAGCTCCCGCTCGTTCGCCAGCAGTTGTACGACCTGGTCGGCCATGGAGTTGAACGCGACCGCCGCCAGCCGCAGTTCGTTCGGCCCCTCCTCCGGCACCCTCGCCCCGAGCTTTCCCTCCCCCAGTTCGTGCGCGCCCTCGACCAGCCGCTGGGCGGGCTGCACCATCCGCACCCCCAGCCGGTCGGCGACCGCGACCGAGCCCACGATCAGCGCGACGCCGACCCCGGCGAGCACCGCCCAGGCCGTGCCGACGCCGTTGGTGACCTCGGACTCGGGGACGTACACCTCCACGACCGCGATGGCGCCGGAACTCAGCGCGACCGGCTGGAGCAGTGTGGAGCCGCCCGGCACCTCGGTGGTGGAGGCCCGCCCCAGTCTGCGCACGGTCGCGATGTCCTCCTCGGCCGCGCGCCGCCTGCCGATGTCCACGGCCGCCTGACCGCCGGCCGCCGGTATGTGCACGGCCATCCCGGAGTCGGAGCCGGCCGAGGCGACGACCCGTTCCAACTGGTCGCGCTCGGTGGTGATGGACAGCGCCGGGGCGACGGCGGCCGCCTGCCGCTCGGCGTTGGAGAACGCGCGGTCGCGGGCCATCTCCTTGATGACGAGCCCGAGCGGCACCGCGAAGGCGACCACGACCATGGCGGTGACCGCCAGACAGACCTTGACCAGTGCCCATCTCATCGCGGCGCCTCCCCACCCGGCGGCTCCAGCTTCACACCGACACCGCGCAAGGTGTGCAGATAGCGGGGCCGCGCCGCCGTCTCGCCCAACTTCCGCCGCAGCCAGGAGAGATGGACGTCGATGGTCTGGTCGTCGCCGTAGGACTGCTGCCACACCTCGGCGAGCAGATCCTTGCGGGGGACGACGACCCCGGGGCGGCCGGCCAGGAAGGCGAGCAGGTCGAACTCGCGCCGGGTGAGGTCGAGCCGCGCACCGTCCAACTCGGCCTGGCGGCGCAGCGGGTCGACGGTGAGGCCGCCGACGCGGATGACGGTGGAGGGCGGCGCGTCCCCCGGGGCGGTGCGGGAGCGCCGTAGGACCGCGGACATCCGCGCCGACAGGTGCTCCACCGAGAACGGCTTGGTCAGGTAGTCGTCCGCGCCCGCGTTCAGCAGGCGGACGATCTCCGTCTCGTCGTCCCGCGCGGTGGCGATGATCACCGGCACGTCGGTGATCCCGCGCAGCATCTTCAGGGCCTCCGACCCGTCCAGGTCGGGCAGGCCGAGGTCGAGGATGACCACGTCGAAACGGAAATGGGCGACCTCGCGCAGCGCCTCCAGCGCCGTCCCCACACTGCGCACGGTGTGCGCGGCATCGGTCAGGTGCCGGATCAGCGCCGAACGTACGAACTGGTCGTCCTCGACCACGAGCACACTTGCCATGCGCGGCACCGTACGCCATGCGGGCGAGCCGCACTCGGGCCTGTGGATAACTCCGGGCGTGTGCGGCCAGTGGGGCGGGTGAGGCAGTATGACCGGCGATGCGCAGAGGACTCGTACACGTACTGGCTTGGACGCTCGCCACGGGCGCGGCGGTCACGCTGTCGTGGTGGGGTGTCCACACGGTGATGGCGGGCACGGCGTACGACCCGCCCCGCGCCCTGCCGATCAGGGCGGCCGGCGCGACCACGCAGGAGGCGAAACCGCTGGCCACGTCGTCGCCCCGGCCGTCTCCTTCGCCGTCCTCACCCGCGAGGAGTCGGCAGAGCAGCCCGTCCCCGACGCCGACGCCAAGCGTCTCGAAGACGCCCGTCGCCAAGCCGTCCCCGACGACGTCCGGCACGGTGCGGAGTTACGACACCGACGGCGGGCGGGTGGTGTTCGACCTCGGTGCCGCCTCGGCGACGCTCGTGATGGCGACCCCGGACACCGGCTGGTCGATGCAGACGTGGAAGACGGACACCTGGATCCGGGTGGAGTTCACCTCGGGCACCGACAAGGTCTCGGTGATCTGCACCTGGCACGACGGGCCGCCGCACGTGGACGTGGGCAACTACTAAGGCCCCACTGGGGTTAGGGCCCCACTGGGGTCCGCGCGGCGCTGAGCGGAGCTGGTGAAGTCCGCAGCGGTTCGGTTGTGGCCCCCGAAGGGGCGCGGGGAACTGCGCGACCGGCCACGACGGCGCCGCGGACGACCGACGGCACGGCGCGGCACTTCCAGCGGAGCGCTCAGCGGAACACCGACGGCGGCGGTGCGGGTGACGCGGTCGCCGCAGCGTCCGTGACCGGGCTCGCGCCGCCCGTGAAGTCCCGCAGCGCCCGGCCGTGTTCGAGGCGGCCGGGGTGCGGGTCGGAGGCGGCCCGGCGGGTCAGTTCGGCGACCGGCAGCGGGGTGTCGGAGGCGACCAGGACGGCGTTGCCGAAGCGTTTGCCGCGCAGCACGGTCGGGTCGGCGACCAGGACGAGTTCGGAAAAGCGGGCGGCGGCGGTGGCGATCTGGCCGCGCAGATGGGCCAGCGGCGGTCCGTCGGCGAGGTTCGCGGCGTAGACACCGCCGGATTTGAGGACCCGTCGGACCTCGTCGAGGAACTCCGTGGACGTCAGATGGGCGGGCGTGCGGGCGCCGCTGAAGACGTCGGCGATGACCAGGTCGGCCCAGCCGTCCATGACCTTGGCGAGTCCCTCGCGGGCATCCGTGGCACGCACCCGGATGCGCGCGTTCGGGTCCAACGGCAGCTCCCGGCGCACCAGTTGGACGAGGGCCGCGTCACGCTCGACGACCTGCTGGGTGGAGCGGGGGCGGGTGGCGGCGACGTACCGGGCGAGGGTGAGGGCGCCCCCGCCGAGGTGCACGGCGTGCACGGGGCGGCCGGGCGGTGCGGCGAGGTCGATGACGTGGCCGAGGCGGCGCTGGTACTCGAAGGAGAGGTGACCGGGGTCGTCCAGGTCGACGTGCGACTGCGGCGCCCCGTCGATCAGCAGCGTCCAGGCACGCGCCCGGTCCCGGTCGGGTATCAACTCGGCGAGCCCACCGTCGACCGCCTCGACGACGGCTTCGGCACCACCGCCCCGCCGGCCGTTCCTGGACCTACCCATGCCCCCATTATCGACGGCCGCACAACGCCCTGCGCGCTCGGGCCGAGGTCAGCGGCACGCCGGACGGCCCCGCCCGTCTCAGCGACAGCTGTCCGCCGCCTCGATCGTGCGGGCCGCCTCGCCCAGGGCCGCGCGCAGGACCGTCGGGTCGGTCGCGAGGTCGCAGGCGCCGGGGGGCAGCAGCCAGTCGGAGCCCTCGACGGGCGGCTCGGGGTTCAGGGTGAGTCCGCGGCCGTCGGTCTCCGTGCAGGTGCTGCCCGGCACGTCCCAGGCGGCGGCCGTGCCGGGCGGGACCAGGAAGCCGAGGGTGGCGCCGCCGTCGTGCAGTACGGGGCCGACCGCCTCGCGGGCCCCCCGGCGCAGGATGTCCACGGCCTCCAGCCCCTGCCGGGCCGGCACGGTGACGAGGTCGCAGGCGCCCCCCGGCAGGGGTGGCGCGCTGTGCTCCGGAGTCGGTGTGTGCCCCGCCGTCGTCGGCGGCATCGTCGTCTGCATCCCGGCCTCCACCACGGAACCCCTCCTTGAACGAAGCGGGTCGGGAGACGGGCGGCTCCCGGTCCGCAGTGTTCAACGCACGCGCGCGTCAACGGCAACGGCGGAAGTCCGCCGCAAAGGATGGCAGTTCATGGCAGATCCGGGATGAGATATCCGGTTTGTAGCCAAACCCTGCGTGGCGGGTCCGACACAGCAGGTACGTTCTTGCCCGCCGGAAACGGGGAGCCACTCGAACAACTCACCGCGATCCCGGCATGGTTCGACGGTTCGCACGAGAGGACCCGGCCATGGCGTCGTCAGAGCTGACCTCGTCCCAGCCCACCCGGCCACCCAGGCCGAACCTGGCCTTCCGCCGACTCCGCGGCAGGCGCTCACCGGCCGAGTTCGCCGCCGCGGTACGGCGGGCGGCCCGCGAGATCGGGGAGCGGGTCAGCTGTGACGCGCGCTATGTGGGCCGGGTCGAGGCGGGCGAGATCCGCTGCCCCAACTACGCGTACGAACGGGTGTTCCTGCACATGTTCCCCGGCCGCACGCTCACCGACCTCGGCTTCGCGCCCCGCTCGTCCGTCCGCGGACGCCGGGCGCACGCCGCCGAGGACGCGCCCCCCGACCACCTGACGGGCGGGGGGCGCGGGTCCGGTGAGACCGAGGGGGCGTACGAGCCGTATGAGCCACCGCACCCGCAGAGACACGAGTTGTACGACGATGACGAGGAGAGCGACGTGCTGCGTCGCGCATTCATGACCGGGGGCGCCACCGTGGCCGCCGCCTCGCTGGGCCCCATCGGGCTCGCCTTCGACGCCGCGGCCGCGGGGCGTCCCGTGCGCCGCCCCGGGGCGAGCGACGCGTACGCGCTCGAGGAGGCCGTACGCAGAATCCGGCTGCTCGACGACCGGCACGGCGCGGACGGGCTCTACCGGCGCGCGTCGCAGCCGCTGCGCGCCGCTTACGCGCTCCTCGACGCCGGCGCGACCCGGCAGACGACCGCCGAGCGGCTGCACTCGGGCGCCGGTGAACTCGCCATCTCGGTGGGCTGGCTGGCACACGACTCCGGGCGGTTCGACGACGCCCGCTCGCACTACGCGGAGGCGCTCGCGACCGCTCGGATGACCGGCGACGACGCCCTGGAGGCGCACGCGTTCTGCAACACGGCGTTCCTCGCGCGGGACGCCGGCCGGCCGCGCGAGGCGGTGCGGGCGGCGCAGGCCGCGCAACGCGTGGGCCGTTCGCTGGGTTCGGCCCGGCTGATGTCGCTGCTGGCGCTGCGCGAGGCGGGCGGCTGGGCGGGGCTCGCCGACCGCACCGGCTGCGAGCAGTCCCTGGCCCGGGCACAGGCCCTCTACGAGCGGGGCCCCTCGGAGGCCGACCCCGAGTGGATGAGCTTCTACGGGGAGGCCGAGCTGGAGGGGCTGGAGGCGCAGTGCTGGTCGACGCTGGGCGACTGGTCGCGCGCGTCCCGCCACGCCCGGCGCGCCGCGCAGCTGCAGGACCCGCACTTCACCCGGAACATCGCGCTCTACACGGCGGAACTCGCGGACGACCTGGCGCGGGGCGGCCGGCCGGACGAGGCCGCGGCGGCGGGGATGCGGGTGCTGGACCTGCTGGACCAGGTCCAGTCGTCCCGCATCCAGACGATGCTGGCGGGCACCGCGCGCGTGCTGCTGCCGCACCGGCGGGCGTCGGGCGTCTCGGCGTTCCTGGACCGCCACGCCTCGTCGCCGCGCGCGGTCTGACTCACCTCCGGCACCGCCCGACCCACCCGGCCAGCGTCTGGGCCGCCGGCCCACCGCCCGACCACCCGGGCAGCGCCTGCCCCACCCCGGCAGGGTCTGAGCCGCCGGCCCACCACCCGGCCGCCCAGGCAC
>NZ_WVUG01000406.1 GCF_017614965.1 Streptomyces griseorubiginosus
GTATGGGACGTTCCATCCCAGGTACCGGCCGCCGCAGCCGAACGGCGAGCGCATCGACTGGATCTTCGTCTCCCCCACCGTCAAGGTCGAACAGGCGTCGATCTGGTGGCGGTAGACGGCGACGACGAGGTCCGCCCGGGTGGGGAAGTGGCGGTAGATGGTGGCCACCCCGACGCCGGCCTTCGCCGCGATGTCGCGCACCGGCGCATCCACGCCCGAGGCCACGAAGACCGCGGCGGCCGCGTCCAGCAGGGCCTGCTGGTTGCGCCGGGCGTCCTTGCGATTCGACCTGGCTGAGCTTCCCGGGCTCCGGCCCTCGTCGTTCACCGTGGTTCTCCTTCGACGGCCGATCTTGCAAAACGGATCGGCGTTCCGTATTTTAGATGGAACAACGTTCCGTTTCCTTCATGATGGCAGAGCCGCAGGCCTGCGGCCAACCGCTGCCCTCGCATTGAAAGGCACCCCATGTCCGAATCCAAGCCCGCCACCGTGGTGTCCGCGCGGCCGGTCGTTCTGTCCGCCCCGGAGCGTGGTGAGGACCTCCAGGTCCGCGTGTCCGCCCCCGTGAGCGGCGGCGATCTGCCCGTCATCGTCTTCTCGCACGGCTTCGGCTGGTCCATGGACGGCTACCTCCCGTTGGCGGACCACTGGGCCGCGCAGGGCTTCGTGGTCGTCCAGCCCACCCATCTCGACTCCAGGACGCTCGGTCTGCCCCCCGAGGACCCCCGTACGCCGCGGATCTGGCGCATCCGCATCGAGGACCTCACGCGCGTGCTGGACGGGCTCGACGTCCTCGAAGCCGCCGTCCCGGGCCTCGCCGGGCGCCTCGACCGGGACCGCGTCGCCGTGGCCGGCCACTCCTGGGGGGCCCAGACGGCGAGCGCGCTGCTGGGTGCGCGCGTCCTCGGCTCCGACGGCAAGCCCGGCGAGGACATGTCCGACCCCCGGGTGAAGGCGGGTGTGCTGCTCGCGCTGACCGGTCTGGGCGACACCCTGACCCCGTTCGCCGCCGAGCACTTCCCCTTCATGAAGCCGTCCTTCGACACCATGACGACTCCGGCCCTGATCGTCGCCGGGGACAACGACCAGTCCGCGCTCTCCACGCGCGGACCGGACTGGTTCACCGACCCGTACACCTACAGCCCGGGCGACAAGAGCCTGCTCACGCTGTTCGGGGGCGAGCACTCGCTCGGCGGTATCTGCGGGTACACGGTCGTCGAGACGACGGATGAGAATCCCGCGCGCGTCGCCCTGATCCAGCAGCTCAGCTCGGCCTACCTGCGCAGCGCCCTCGGCCTGGGGGACACCGGCTGGAAGGCGGCGGCCGCCGCGCTGGCGGAGGATCCCGAAGCGCTGGGCGCGCTGCAGAGCAAGTGACGCCCCGGCCGGCGTTTTCCCAGGTGAAGAGGGCCCGAACGGTTATCGCACAAGCGTTCTGATTTTGGTCTATGGTGGAGGTGGGACGGTCGGGAACTGATGTTCGATAGCGGGAGGTGCGGGTGCCGGGCTTCACTCATCTGCACACCGCCTCCGGGTTCTCCCTGCGGTACGGCGCTTCGCACCCGGAGCGGCTGGCCGAGCGCGCCTCCGAGCGGGGGATGGACGCCCTCGCCCTCACCGATCGCGACACCCTCGCCGGTGCTGTCCGGTTCGCCAAGGCCTGTGCGGGGGCGGGGGTGCGGCCGCTGTTCGGAGTGGAGCTGGCGGTGGGAGGCTCGGAGCCGGAGTCCGTGAGGGGAGGGCGGCGCCGTAACCCTGTGCGCGGTGGTTCCTTTGTCGATGAGTCGATGCCCCGGGTCGTCTATCTGGCGCGTGCGGGGGCTCGTGGCTGGGCGGATCTGTGCCGGCTGGTCACGGCGGCGCATGCGGGGGCGGGGCAGCCCCTGCTGGCCTGGGCGGACAATCACGCCGACGGCGTGACCGTCCTGCTCGGTCCCGCCTCCGACGTCGGGCGGGCCCTTGCCGCCGGGCGGCCGGATCGTGCGGCCCGGCTGCTCGGGCCCTGGCGGGAGGTCTACGGGGACGCCCTGCGCCTCGAGGTCGTCTGGCACGGGCGTGAGGGCACCGGGGCCGGGTCGCTGCGGCTGGCCGCCCGCACCCTGGGCTTCGCCGCCGAGCAGGGGGTCCGGCCGGTGCTCGGCAACGCCGTCCGTTATGCCGACCCCGGGCTCGGGCCGGTCGCCGACGTCCTGGACGCGGCTCGGCGGCTCGTCCCGATCGACCCCAGGAAGGAGCTGGACTCGGGGGAGGCCTGGCTCAAGGGCGCGGAGGAGATGTTCCGCGGGGCGGAGCGGATCGTCGAGGCGGCGGGGTACCGGCGGGAGACCGCCCACCGGCTGCTGGAGCAGACGCAGTCCGTGGCCGCCGAGTGCCTGGTCGATCCCGAGGACGACCTGGGCATGGGGACGGTCCACTTCCCCGAGCCGCACCTCGTCGGCGCGGGACGCCGTACCGCCCAGCGGGCGCTGGCCTCCCGGGCGGCGGCGGGCATGGTGCTGCACGGCTACACGGACAGGCGGGACTACTGGGAGCGGATGCACCATGAGCTGGACATCATCGGTCATCACGGTTTCGCCTCCTATTTTCTGACGGTTGCTCAGGTCGTGGACGACGTACGGGAGATGGGCGTTCGTGTCGCCGCTCGTGGGTCCGGTGCCGGGTCGTTGGTGAACCATCTGCTGGGTATCGCGAACGCCGATCCGATCGAGCACGGGCTGCTGATGGAGCGCTTCCTGTCCAAGGAGCGGGTCGTGCTGCCCGACATCGACATCGACGTGGAGTCCGCGCGCCGGCTGGAGGTCTACCGGGCGATCATCGGCCGGTTCGGCGAGGAGCGGGTCGCCACGGTCGCGATGCCGGAGACCTATCGGGTGCGGCACGCGATCCGGGACGTGGGCGCCGCCCTGTCCATGGACCCGGACGAGATCGACCGGATCGCCAAGTCCTTCCCGCACATCCGGGCGCGCGACGCCCGGGCGGCGCTGGAGGAACTGCCCGAGCTCAAGGCGCTGGCGGGGGAGAAGGAGAGGTACGGGCGGCTCTGGGAGCTGGTCGAGGCTCTTGACGCCCTTCCGCGCGGGGTGGCCATGCATCCGTGCGGGGTGCTGCTGTCGGACGCGTCCCTGCTGAGCCGTACGCCGGTCATGCCCACCAGCGGCGAAGGATTTCCCATGTCGCAGTTCGACAAGGACGACGTGGAGGATCTCGGACTGCTCAAGCTGGACGTGCTGGGCGTGCGGATGCAGTCGGCCATGGCGCACGCGGTCGCCGAGGTGGAGCGGGCGACGGGGGAGCGGATCGACCTTGACGGGCTGGCGGGGGGCGACCCGGCCACGTACCAGCTCATCCGGTCCGCCGAGACGCTGGGGTGCTTCCAGATCGAGTCGCCGGGGCAGCGGGATCTGGTGGGGTGGCTGCAGCCGAGTACTTTTCACGATCTGGTGGTGGACATCTCGCTGTTCAGGCCCGGGCCCGTCGCCGCCGACATGGTGCGGCCGTTCATCGAGGCCCGGCACGGACGGGCGCCCGTCCGGTATCCGCATCCGGATCTGGAGGAGCCGCTGCGGGGCACCTACGGGGTGGTCGTCTTCCACGAGCAGATCATCGACATCGTCGCGATCATGGCCGGCTGCGGACGCGGGGAGGCGGACCGGGTGCGGCGCGGGCTGTCCGACCCGGAGTCGCAGGGGCGGATCAAGGTGTGGTTCGCCCAGCACGCGGCGGCCAACGGATATGACGGAGAAACGATTCGGCGGACCTGGGAGATCATCGAGGCCTTCGGGTCGTACGGGTTCTGCAAGGCGCACGCGGTGGCCTTCGCCGTACCGACGTACCAGTCGGCCTGGCTGAAGGCCCATCATCCGGCCGCCTTCTACGCGGGGCTGCTCACGCATGATCCCGGGATGTACCCGAAGCGGTTGCTGCTGGCGGACGCGCGGCGACGGGGGGTGCCGGTGCTGCCGTTGGATGTGAACAAGTCGGCGGCCGCACACCGGATCGAACTGGTGTCTGAATCTGATGGGGTGTGGGGACTGCGGCTGGCGCTCTGCGATGTGTACGGGATCAGTGAGGCCGAGGCCGCGCGGATCGAGGAAGGGCAGCCCTACGACTCGCTGCTGGACTTCTGGGAGCGGGCGCGGCCCAGCCGGCCGCTCGCGGGACGGCTCGCCCAGGTCGGGGCCCTGGACGCGTTCGGCGCCAACCGGCGTGATCTGCAGCTGCACCTGACCGAGCTGCAGCGCGGGGCGCGGGGCGCGGGCGGCGGCCAACTGCCCCTGGCCGGCGGGCGGAAGACCGCGTCCGCGGGGCTGCCGGATCTGTCGGAGACGGAGAAGCTCAGCGCCGAGCTGGGTGTGCTGTCCATGGACGCCTCGCGCAACCTGATGGACGATCACCGGGTCTTCCTGGACGAGCTGGGCGTGGTGTCGGCGCGGCGGCTGCGGGAGGCGCGGCATGGGGAGACCGTGCTGGTCGCGGGGGCCAAGGCGGCGACCCAGACACCGCCGATCCGGTCCGGCAAGCGGGTCATCTTCTCCACGCTGGACGACGGGACGGGCCTGGTCGATCTCGCCTTCTTCGACGACTCCCACGACGCGTGCGCCCACACCGTCTTCCACTCCTGGCTGCTGCTGGTGCGTGGGGTCGTGCAGCGGCGTGGGCCGCGCAGTCTGAGTGTGGTGGGCTCCGCCGCCTGGAACCTCGCCGAACTGGTCGAACTGCGCGCCGAGGGCGGGCTCGACGAGGTGGCGAAGCGGCTGGCGGAGCCGGTGGTGGAAGGCACGGGCGGCGATCCGGCGCGGGGCCGGCGCATCCAGCTGCCCACCGGATACGAACTCAACCCGTGGGCCGATCTGCGCCCGGCGGGTCAGGAGCCTTCGCAGGTACGGAAGTTGTGGCACCAGAGTCCGGGGAGTGCGGGATGACCATCGTGTGTGTACGTTTCCAGCTGCCGCCGGAGTCCGAGACGGCCCTGCCGGGGCTGCTCGGGCTGCTGGAGGAGTTCACCCCGGTCGTGGAGGCGCTGCCGCCGGATGCGGCGCTGGCCGATCTGCGGGGCGCCGAGCGGTACTTCGGGCGCGGGGCGGTCGAACTGGCGTCGATGATCCGGGTGCGCGCCCTCGCGCTGTACGGGGTCGACTGTGTGATCGGCGCCGGACCGGGGCCGATGCTGGCCCGGGTGGCGCTGGGGGCGGCCCGGCCCGGGGTGACCTGCGAGGTCCCCGCCGATCCGGAGGGCGTCGCGGAGTTCCTCGCCGACCTGCCGGTGGGCGCGCTTCCCGGCGTGGGGACCACGACGGCCCGCACATTGTCCGAGTACGGTCTCGACACCCTGGAGCGGGTCGCCGCCGCGCCGCTGTCCACGCTCCAGCGGCTGGTCGGCGCGCGGACGGGCCGTGAACTGCACGAGAAGGCGAACGGCGTCGACCGCGGCCGGGTCGTCCCGAACGGCGTCTCCCGCTCCCTGGCCACCGAACGCCCCTTCGAGCGGGACGAGTTGGACCCCGACCGGCACCGCCGCGCCCTTCTGTCGGCCGCCGAGGAACTGGGCGCCCGCCTCCGCGCCCTGGAGAAGGTCTGCCGCACCCTCACCCTCACGGTCCGCTACGCCGACCGCTCCTCGACGACCCGCACCCGCACCCTGAAGGAACCCACCGCGCACTCCGCCGCCCTGACCAGGACGGCGTACGGCATGTACGAGGCCCTCGGCCTGCAACGCGCCCGGGTCCGCGCCCTGGTCCTGCGCGCCGAGTCCCTCACCCCCGCCGACCAGGCCTCCTACCAGCTCACCTTCGACCCGGTCGACGAGAAGGTCCGCCGCATCGAGCAGACCGCGGACCGGATCAGGGCCAGGTTCGGCCCGGGGGCGGTGATCCCGGGGGCGCTGGTGGCGTGAGCGTCAGTTCGCCCACGGCGGGGTGAGCCGGGTGCCGTCGGCCAGTTCCGCCTCCAGGCCGATGGACGTGGTGACCCAGGAGATGGCCGTCTGATCGGTCGGGTTCTCGACGCCCAGGGTCGCGCCGGGGTTGACGATCACGGTGTCGCCCGCGGTGACGCGGTCGGTGCGGCCGTCGAGGGTGATCAGGAGTTCGCCGACGAGGAGATGGAAGATCTCCTCGCGGGTGACGGTGTGGACGGGGGCCTTGGTGCCCGGGGGGATCTCGCCGCGCCAGGCGCAGAGCTCCTTGCTCCCGGTGAGGGGGGTGGCGTACGAGACGAAGCGGGCGCCGTGGATCTCATGGGTGACGGCCTCGGATGTGCGGATGACGGGCATGGGTGCCTCTCCGGTCGAGCGAAGTGGTCAAGCTCCTTGACTATTTTCTCGCCTTCATGGTCAAGCTGCTTGACCATCTCGTCAAGGGTGTTTCAATGCCTGCGTGCAGAACTCCGAGGCCATGGCCCTGTCCGCAACCCTGCTCGCCGTCGCCGGTGAACTGACGCAGCGCATCAACGAGGGCGTCGTCGCCCGGGGCTTCGAAGGGGTCAGGCCCGCTCACGGGTTCGCCTTCGCCCGGCTCGCCCCGGACGGCGCGACCGCGACCGAGCTCGCCGCTCATCTCGGGGTGACGAAACAGGCCGCCAGTCAGCTGGTTGACGAGATCGTGCGCAAGGGGTTCGCCGAGCGGCGGCCGCACCCTGAGGACGCCCGGGCGCGGCTGGTCGTGCTGACCGAGCGGGGGTGGGCGTGCACCCGGGCCGCGGAGGAGGCGGCCGCCGAGGTGGTGCGGGGG
>NZ_WVUG01000407.1 GCF_017614965.1 Streptomyces griseorubiginosus
TGCCCACCGAACCCCGGCTCACCGTGCACGCCACGGCGGCCGGCCAGATCGCCCTCACCCGCGATCTCGCCGCGCTGCGCCCCGGCACCTACGGCCTGGCCGGCGACGGCACCCACGCGGTCGTCGGTCCCGTCCTCGCCCACGCGACCCACTCCGCCGACACCGTCGTACGCCGCCTCGAACGGGTCACGCACGGCACCCTCGAACCCGGCGACAAGGTGTGGCTCACTCCCAACCTGTACGTCGGCAACCCCCGCGACACCCTCGGCCTCGACCACACCGACGTCCACATCCCCGGCGAACTCGGCACCCTGCCCGCCTGGTTCGTGCCCGGCGCGCGCAGCACCTGGGTCATCGCCGTGCACGGCCTCGGCACCACCCGCGAACTCACCATGAACGTCATGGAGTTCCTGCACCGCCAGCGCTTCCCGGTGCTCGCCCTCGCCTACCGCGGCGACCCCGGCGCACCCCGCTCCCCGGACGGCCTGAACCACCTCGGCGAGACCGAGTGGCGCGACCTGGACGCGGCCATCCGGCACGCCGTGGGCAACGGCGCCCAACGGGTCGTGCTGCTCGGCTGGTCCACCGGCGCCACCATGGCGATGCGCGCCACCGCCCACTCGGGACTGCGCGACCGCGTCTCCGGGCTGATCCTGGACTCGCCGGTGCTCAGCTGGGCGACCACCCTGCGCGCCCTCGCCGCCGCCCGCCGCACCCCGGGCGCGCTGCTGCCGCTCGCGGTGCGCGCCGCGCAGGGCCGCACCGGCATGGAGGGCGACCGCTCCGCCGCGGCCGCCGCCGAACCGAGTGTGCCGACCCTCGTCATCCACGGCCCGGACGACGCCCTGGCCCCCTGGCAGTTCTCCCGCAGCCTCGCCGAGGGCCGCCCGAACCTGGTCGCCCTGCACACCGTCCGCCGGGCCCCGCACGCGGCGATGTGGAACGCCGACCCGAAAGGGTACGAAGAGGCGTTGCGCCGCTTCCTCACCCCGCTGATGTGACCCGTCGCGAGAAATCGGGGCCGAACGGTCGACCCGGTTCCGTTTAAGGCCGTACCACTGGCCTGTTCCAGGCCCTTCACCGCCCCCTGGGCCCCGTCCCTTGGCCACGCCCGTCGCCCCCGGTGACCTTCCGTTTGGGTTTTCGGACCGTCAACCGGAAGACTGCACCCGTGACGTCCCGTATCCCGCGCGACTCCAGGCTTCGACTCGTCCGCCCGCGACCCCTGGCCGCCGCCCCCACAGCCGTGAACCAGCGGCGCCCACGGCGCCCGGCACCGCGCCCGCCGGAGGGCACACCGGCACCCGCGGAGCTGGCCAGAATGGCGCGCTCAGGTCTTGCCGACGCGGCCCGCGTCGCCCACTGGGCCGACGACGCCCTCGGCCCCGGCAGCGAGGGCGCGCGGTCCGACGGCAAGGCCACCCTCTCCGACGCGACCGCCGAACGGGCGGCCCGGGACCTCGGCCTGACCGTCGCTCAGGTCCGCGCCGACTGGGACACCGCGCGGCTCGCGGGCCTCGTCGAGGTGCACGGCGACAGCGCACGCCCCGGCTGGCGGCTGCGCGCCTGGGACCGGGACGACAGCGCCGTACTGCGCGGCTGGGTCGCCCTGTTCGACGCCTGGTCGCTGGCCCACCCGGAACCCTCGGAGCACGAGCCCGCCGCCGTCGCCGAGGTCGTCTCGGCGATGCCGCAGGTGCTCTCCTTCCTCCAGCTGTCCGCCGGGCCCGTCCCGGTGGAGCAGCTGCTGGACCTGCTGGAGCAGCGGGTCGTCGAACTGCGCACCGAGCGCTGTGAGATCCCGTACGGTCCCCAGCCGGAGCCCGTCGAGCCGCCCGAGGCGCCCGACGCCCCGCTCGCCCCCCTCCTCGACTGGGCCCTGCACGCCCTCGCCTCCGTCGGCGCCCTCACCTACGGCGACGGACACGCGACGCTCACCCCGCTCGGCAACTGGGCGGTGTGGGTGAAGCTGGAGCAGATCTGCGTCGCCGCGCAGAGCCCGGCCGGGAACATCGAGGCCGTCGCCGAGGAGATGCTGCGCGGCTGCGCCCAGCTGCGCCCCAACGCCGCCCGCGCCGAGTACCGCGCCTGGCTCGCCGCCCGCCCCGTCGGCAGCGCCGTCACCGAGCTCATCGCCGCCGCCCGCGGCGACGACGCCCTGCTGCGCGGTCTCGCCTTCGAGGCGCTGCGCGTGGTCGGCGCCCCCGCCGAGCCCGACGTCCGCGCCGTCGCCGACGAGCCCACCCTGCGCCCGTACGCCCTGCTGTGGCTGGCCGAGCACGACGGCGTCGATCCCGAGGACGCGCACGAGGTGCTCACCCGCGAGGAGGCCACCTGGCTCTGGGTCGACACCGCGGCCGCCGTCGCCGACCACGGCGAGGCCCCCATGCTGGTACGGCACCTGGAGTCCGCCGTGCAGCCCACGGTGCCGATGCTGCTCGACGAGGTCCGCGCCGTCGGTCACCCGCGCACCGTCCAGGTCCTGGTCGCCCTCGCCGCCGCCCACCCCGACCCGGCCCTCGCCAAGGCCGTGCGCCGCGCCGCGTTCCAGGTGCACACCGGAGGGAACTGACAAGTGCCGTAACGAACACCCGGACGTAGAAAATGCGCTTGCACGGCCCCGTTAGACTTGGCCCATGGCCATTCTCCTCGCGCATTAGACGGCGGGAACGTCCTCAGCCGCCCATCCGTCAACCCCCTGTCCGCCCTGGAGCATGTCCGTGATCTCCGCCACCGGTATCGAGCTGCGCGCCGGCGCCCGAGTCCTCATCGAGTCCGCCACCTTCCGCGTCGCCAAGGGCGACCGCATCGGCCTGGTCGGACGCAACGGCGCCGGCAAGACCACCCTCACCAAGTGCCTCGCCGGCGAGGGCATCCCCGCCGCCGGCCAGATCACCCGCTCCGGAGAGGTCGGCTACCTCCCGCAGGACCCCCGCACCGGCGACCTCGACGTCCTCGCCCGCGACCGCATCCTCTCCGCGCGCGGACTGGACGTCCTGCTGCGCAAGATGCGCGAGAACGAACAGCGCATTGCCAACGGCCAGGGCGCCACGCGGGAGAAGGCGCTCAGGCAGTACGAGCGCCAGGAGACGGAGTTCCTGACGAAGGGCGGGTACGCCGCCGAGGCCGAGGCCGCCACCATCGCCGCCGCGCTCAACCTGCCCGACCGGGTCCTCGGCCAGCCGCTGCACACGCTCTCCGGCGGTCAGCGCCGCCGTATCGAGCTGGCGCGCATCCTGTTCTCCGACGCGGACACCCTGCTGCTCGACGAGCCGACCAACCACCTCGACGCCGACTCGATCATCTGGCTGCGGGACTACCTCAAGACCTACCGCGGCGGCTTCATCGTCATCTCGCACGACGTCGACCTGGTCGAGACGGTCGTCAACAAGGTGTTCTACCTGGACGCCAACCGCGCCCAGATCGACGTCTACAACATGGGCTGGAAGCTCTACCAGCAGCAGCGCGAGGCCGACGAGAAGCGGCGCAAGCGCGAGCGCGCCAACGCCGAGAAGAAGGCCGCCGCGCTGCATTCGCAGGCCGACAAGATGCGGGCCAAGGCGACCAAGACCGTCGCCGCGCAGAACATGGCCCGCCGTGCCGACAAGCTCCTCGCCGGCCTGGAGGCGGTGCGGCAGTCGGACAAGGTCGCCAAGCTGCGCTTCCCCGAGCCCGCGCCCTGCGGGAAGACCCCGCTGATGGCCGAGGGCCTGTCGAAGTCCTACGGCTCGCTGGAGATCTTCACCGACGTCGACCTGGCCATCGACAAGGGCTCCAGGGTCGTCATCCTCGGCCTCAACGGCGCCGGCAAGACCACCCTGCTCCGGCTCCTCGCGGGCGTCGAGCAGCCCGACACGGGCGGTGTCGTCCCCGGGCACGGCCTCAAGCTCGGCTACTACGCCCAGGAGCACGAGACCCTGGACGCCGACCGCACGGTCCTGGAGAACATGCGCTCGGCCGCCCCCGACATGGACCTCGTCGAGGTCCGCAAGGTGCTCGGCTCGTTCCTGTTCTCCGGCGACGACGTCGACAAGCCGGCCGGCGTCCTCTCCGGCGGCGAGAAGACCCGCCTGGCCCTCGCGACCCTGGTGGTCTCCTCCGCCAACGTGCTGCTCCTGGACGAGCCCACCAACAACCTCGACCCCGCCAGCCGCGAGGAGATCCTGGGCGCCCTGCGCACCTACAAGGGTGCGGTCGTCCTGGTCACCCACGACGAGGGCGCCGTGGAGGCACTCCAGCCGGAGCGCATCATCCTGCTGCCCGACGGGGTCGAGGATCTGTGGGGATCCGACTACGCGGACCTCGTCGCCCTCGCTTGATCGAATACCTGATCACCGCGTGATCAACGCCGTATGGATCATTCGGCCCATCGGTGATCCACCATCTGTGTGAGATCTCCTCGTACCGAGGTGTGTCCTACATCAATTTTCCCGGCCGAGCCCTGTGTCCTGAAGGGCTCGGCCGCGTCACGTCCTGACCTGGCACTTCGTGGATCAACCCGTTCGGCCGAACGAACACGACAACGCGGAATTCCGTATTCCGCATGTGGGGACGCGCTCCTGTCGTCAAAAGCCTGTCTCACGGACCTTGCCGAATGGGTGGCCATGACGGCCCGGAGGGGTGATCATGAGGAGACCAGAGCGCACTTCCCATGAGGAGGCACGGGTGGCCGAGACTCTGAAGAAGGGCAGCCGGGTGACCGGCGCCGCGCGCGACAAGCTCGCGGCAGACCTGAAGAAGAAGTACGACTCCGGTGCGAGCATTCGGGCACTGGCCGAGGAAACCGGCCGCTCGTATGGCTTCGTGCACCGGATGCTCAGCGAGTCGGGCGTCACGCTCCGTGGGCGTGGCGGTGCGACACGGGGCAAGAAGGCCGCCTCGTCCTGACCCGGGCGGCCCATCGGCTTCGATGGTGGCCACCCGGTCGGTCGGATGACTGGCCGGGTGGTTACTGTGCAGTCACTTAGCTTGTAGTTCCTACTGCTCTGCTGACCGCACTCATCGGAGGCGCCCCATGGCCACGTCCGCCCAGGACCTCGGTCCCGTACTCGACAAGGACGGCGTACGGCTCACCGTCGACGACGCGATCGCCACGGTGACGCTCACCAACCCGGCCAAGCGCAATGCGCAGAGCCCCGCCCTGTGGCGGGCGCTCGCCGAGGCCGGGCGGGTGCTGCCGGGGTCGGTCCGCGTCGTGGTGCTGCGTGCCGAGGGGCAGTCCTTCTCCGCCGGCCTCGACCGGCAGATGTTCACGCCCGAGGGCATCGAGGGCGAGCCGACGTTCATCGACCTCGCGCGCAGCAGCGACGGTGAACTCGACGCGAGCATCGCCGGATTCCAGGACGGCTTCACCTGGTGGCGGCGCGGCGACCTCGTGTCCATCGCCGCCGTCCAGGGGCATGCCATCGGGGCCGGCTTCCAGCTCGCCCTCGCCTGTGACCTGCGCGTCGTCGCGGACGACGTGCAGTTCGCCATGCGCGAGACCAGCCTGGGCCTGGTCCCGGACCTGACCGGCACGCACCCGCTCGTCGCCCTCGTCGGCTACGGCCGCGCCCTGGAGATCTGCCTCACCGGCCGCTTCGTCCAGGCCGAGGAGGCGGTCAGCACCGGCCTCGCCAACCTCGCCGTCCCCGCCGACCAGCTCGACGCGGCCGTCTCCGACCTGGCATCGGCGATCCTGGCGGCCCCCCGGGACGCGGTGATCGAGACCAAGACCCTGCTCCGCGGCGCCCACGACCGCACCTACGACGACCAGCGCGCAGCGGAACGAGCCGCCCAGGCCCGCCGCCTGCGAGACCTGGCGGGCCTCGGCGAGTGACCCGCGGGTGAGCGGGACTGCCTGCGCCGATCAGCCGCGACCGTCTGTGCCGGTCCGGCGCGGCGGGCGGTGCCGCCGGGCCTCGGTGTGTGATCCGCGCGGGTGGGACTGCCTGTGTCGGCCGGCCGTGACCGTCTGTGCCGGTCCGGCGCGGCGGGCGGTGCCGCCGGGCCTCGGTGCGTGACCCGCGGGTGGGCGGGACTGCTGCCTGCGCCGGTCAGCCGCGACCGTCTGTGCCGGTCCGGCGCGGCGGGCGGTGCCGCCGGGCCTCGGTGTGTGATCCGCGCGGGTGGGACGGCCTGGGCCGGCTAGCCGCGACCGCCTGCACCTCCTGCGCGGCGGGCGGTGCCGGTCCGGTGGGATCGGCCGCGCGGGCCCGCGCCGCGGCCGTTCTTCGGGCGTATGCCGGTGCGTCGGGGGGACCCTCGTCCGTGAGGAAGCCGTGGTCGGCCATCCACTCGTAGTCGAAGATCTTGGAGAGGTGGCCCCGGCGCCGGGCCTCGGTCAGTGGCCCACCGCCGTGACCAGGGTCGCCACCGTCGGGTGGTCCGGCAGGGCTGCGGAGACGGCGGTGCGGACCTCTCGGGCCACGTCCAGTGGGCGGTGGTCCGCGCGGACCGCGAACTCCACGCGCACATGGCGGCGGGGCAGCGCGGCCTCCGACTGCCGCTCCTCCAGCCGCACGGCCCGATGCCCGACGCCGCCCAGCAGACGGTCCACGCCCGGGACGGCCAGGGCGGCGACGGCCACGCGCTCCTCGTCGGCCGTCTCCGGCTCCGCCGGTCGTGGCGGTGCGGGCGGCGGGTAGTAAGCCCCCGCCCCCGACTCAGCCC
>NZ_WVUG01000408.1 GCF_017614965.1 Streptomyces griseorubiginosus
ACGGCAACCCCGTGTGACAGTGCGAAGGGCGGTGGCCCGGGCTCGTCAGGAACCCGGGCCACCGCCCGCCGCCGTACTCCGCCCGGCTCAGTCCTTCACGGGCGTCTTGCCCAGGGTGTCGTCCACCCCGCCCGCCGGGACCGGGACCGCGGCCGCCGTGCTGTCGTCGTCGGTGTTGATGCGCTCGATGATGGCCAGCCGGTCCGGGGTGTCCTCGGGCTTGAGGTAGCCGATGAGGATGTAGAGGAGCAGGGAGACCGCCAGCGGGACCGAGACCTGGTACTGGAGCGGGACACCGCCCTTGACGTTCCAGTTGATCGGGTAGTTGACCAGCCAGAAGGCGAGCAGGCCCATCGACCAGCTGGTCAGCGCCGCTGTGGGGCCGGAGCGGCGGAACGGGCGCAGCAGGCCCAGCATCATCGGGATGGCGATCGGGCCCATCAGACCCGCCACCCACTTGATGACGATCGTGATGATGTCCTTGAACGTGGGGGAGTTGACCTGGGTCGCCACCGTCATCGACAGACCGAGGAAGACGACCGTGGTCACCCGGGCCGCGATCAGTCCGGAGCGCTGGCCCCACTCCCGGGCCCGTTTGGACAGCACCGGCGCCGCGTCCCGGGTGAACACCGCCGCGATCGCGTTGGCGTCGGAGGAGCACATGGCCATCGTGTGCGAGAAGAAGCCGACGATGACGAGGCCCAACAGGCCGTGCGGGAGCAGCTGTTCGGTCATCAGGCCGTAGGAGTCGGAGCCGTCCGGCTTCTGGGCGTGGACCAGCAGCGGCGACATCCACATCGGGTAGAACAGGACCACCGGCCAGACCAGCCACAGGACGGCGGACAGACGCGCCGAGCGCTCCGCCTCCCGGGGGCTGCCCGTGGCCATGTAGCGCTGGGCCTGGTTGAGCATGCCGCCGTTGTACTCGAAGAGCTTGATGAAGAGGAACGCGAGCAGGAAGACGGTGCCGTACGGTCCGACCAGCCCCTTGCCGTGGCCGTGCAGGGCCGGCTGGTTCCAGGCATCGAAGAAGCCGATGTGCTTGTCGTTCAGTTTCAGTACGACCGCGAAGAACATCGAGATGCCGGCCAGCAACTGGATGACGAACTGGCCGAGTTCGGTCAGCGCGTCCGCCCACAGGCCGCCGATCGTGCAGTAGACGGCGGTGATCGCGCCGGTGATGAGGATGCCCTGGTTGAGGGTGACGCCGGTGAAGACGGACAGCAGGGTGGCGATCGCCGCCCACTTCGCGGCCACGTCGACGATCTTCAGCAGCATGCCGGACCAGACGAGGGCCTGCTGTGTCTTCAGGTCGTAGCGGTTCTTCAGGTACTCCAGCGGGGAGGCCACATGGAGCCTGGAGCGCAGCCGGTTGATCCGCGGCGCGAACAGCTTCGAGCCGATGGCGATGCCCAGCGCGATCGGGAAGGACCATGTCACGAAGGAGGTGACGCCGTAGGTGTAGGCGATGCCCGCGTAGCCCGTGAACAGGACCGCGCTGTAACCCGACATGTGGTGCGAGATGCCGGACAGCCACCAGGGCATCTTGCCGCCGGCCGTGAAGAAGTCGCTGACGTTGCCCACCTGCTTGTGCGACCAGACGCCGATCGCCACCATCACGCCGAAGTAGCCGATGAGCACGGCCCAGTCGAGACTGTTCATGAGCCCCCTTCCAGGGTCCGCTGCCGGGTTCGGGCATGTGAACTCTGAGTGGGGTGGCATGATCACGGCAAGCAAGCGTCGGGTCAAGAGACGGCAAAAATGTTCCGCTCGATGGCCCGCGTTTACGTATATGAATCTTTGGTGTGGCTGAAATCCGCCCTCAGCGCATCAGCTCCCCCGCGTTGACCAGCAGCGACTGCCCCGTGATCGCCCGAGCCCGGTCGGAGGCCAGGAACACGGCCGCGTCGGCCACGTCCGCGTCCGTGGCGAGGTCGGGAAGCGCCATCCGGTCCGTCAGCCGCCCCAGCACCTCCGCCTCCGGGACGCCCTCGGTGTGCGCCGTGAACTGCACGTACGCCTGCACAGGCGGCCCCCACATCCAGCCCGGCAGCACGGTGTTGACCCGCACGCGGTGCGGCCCGAGTTCCCGGGCGAGTGAGTACATCGCGCTCGTCAGCGCCCCCTTGGAGGCCGCGTACGCCGCCTGTGCCACCTGGGTGGGGGCCGCGACCGACGACTGCGTCCCGATGAACACCACCGAGCCCCCGCGCTCCTTGAGCGCCGGCAGACACGCCCGCGTCATGCGCAGCGTACCCAGCAGGTTCACGTCGATCACCGACTGCCAGGTCGCGAAGTCGGCATCCTCCAGCCCGCCGAAGTAGCTGTCCCAGGCGGCCACATGGACCACCGCGTCGATCCGCCCGAACCGCTCCCGGGCTAGGCCCGCCAGCACCTCGCACTGCCCCTCGTCCGTGATGTCCGTCGAGCGGTACGCCGTGTGCGTTCCGTCCGGATCGATCTCGCTCGCGCTCTTGGCGAGGTTCGCCTCCGTGCGCGCCCCGAGGACCGCGTTCCCGCCGTCCCTCACGACCGCGGCGGCGACCTGGTGACCGAGCCCGGCGCCGACTCCCGACACGACGACGGTCTTGCCCGTGAGCAGTGACATCCGAGCCTCCGGGGGTATGGCCAATTATCTGACGGGGCGTCAGAGTATGGGCGACCGGCGGAGGACGGAAGGGGAGCGACGTGAGCGAGGAAACCCGCAGTGAGGTGTACGCCGAGCTGGCCGCCGTGGGGCCCTACGGGGTACGGCCGGGCCACGCCCTGATCACCATGGTCGAACCGCACCCGGGCCACGAGTACGCGTACAACCGCTGGTACGAGGACGACCACTACTACGCCGGCGCCATGGCCATGCCCTGGATGTACGCCGGCCGCCGCTGGGTGGCCACCCGTGACCTCCAACTCCTGCGCTACCCCGAGAAGTCGGCGATCGCCCAGCCCGTCACGGCCGGCTGCTACATCTCCACATACTGGGTCACCGAGGGCCGCTACGACGACCACATGAAGTGGACCGTCGCCATCAACCGGCGCCTCAACCGGGACGCCCGGGTCTACCAGGACCGTACGCACGTCTTCACGGCCTTCCAGGACCACGAGGCGACCGTGTACCGGGACGGCGCCGCGGGACCGCGCGACTTCCACGCCCTCGACCACCCCTACGCGGGCCTGGTGGTGGAGGTGATCGACGCCGAATCCCCCGAGCAGCGCGCCGAGTTGCTGGAGTGGCTGCGCTCGCGGCACCTTCCCAAGCGGCTCGCGGGCTCCCCGGCCGCCATGGTCACCGTGTTCCGCCCGACACCGCTGCCCGGGGACCGGATGACCTATGTGAAGCAGGTGGAGGGCGTCGACACCCGGCTGACCCTGCTGTGGTTCCTGGAGGCGGATCCGCGCGACTGCTGGGAGGCGTGCTTCACGGACCGGGACGGGCCGGTGGAGGAGGCGGGCCTGGGGCGGGTGGAACTGGTGGCGCCGTTCATCCCCACCGTGCCCGGCACGGACCGGTACGTCGACCGGCTGCGCTAGCCCGTGCGCCGTTTCCGGACACAAGCCGAGCCCCCTCGGCAAGGACGGCGGGCTGGTCGAGAGGGCTCTGGTGGTGAAGCTTGTGCAGTTGTCTCATACGTGAGTGACCGGCGTGCCGTTACGCCTTGACCGAGGTGACGAAGGCGTTCCACGCGTCGGCCGGGAAGGCCAGCACCGGACCGTCGGTGACCTTGGAGTCCCGCACGGCCATGGCCGCGATCACCGGGGACTTGACCTCGACACACGCGCCGTTGCCGGTGGAGTACGAGGACTTGGTCCAGGTGGTCGTGGCGCCCTGACGAATTGCCATTTTTGCTCCGTAATGCCTGGTGATGAGTTACTGGGTTTCCGCCAACCCTGCTGCCCGATTGGCGTGATCGACGTTACTCGCCCACCTCGGCGTACGAAGCGACTATTCACTCGACTGGATGGCATATTCCAGGCGGGTCTTCCAATCCGCCCTGGGGAAGGTGTACTGTACGGCCCTTTCCGTCGATGGCGGCCCGTGCGGGTGCCGTTGGCCGATTCAGCGCGCGTACTCCTTCGCGATGTCCGCGATGAACTGACGCGAATGCTCCGGGTTCAGCGCCTGCGCCCTGAGGTGCTCGTACATCACGCTGTACTTCTGCACGTCGTTGGCCTTCTCCAGATACAGGTCGCTGGTCACGCCCTCGATGTAGACGACGCTGGAGTCGGCCGCGTCGGGGAACTCCAGGATCGCGTACTGGCCGTTCACGCCCGGGTGGGCGCCCATGTCGAAGGGGATCACCTGCACGGTCACGTGCGGCAGCTGGGCCTGCTCGACCAGATGCTCCAACTGGTCCCGCATCAGCGACTTGTTGCCCACCACCCGGCGCAGCGCCGCCTCGTCCATCACGGTCCACAGCCGCAGCGGGTTGTCCGGCGCGGTGATTCGTTCCTGCCGCCGCAGCCGCACCTGCACTCGCTTCTCCACGTCGGCGGCGGCCGTCTCCGGCAGCGCCCCCGCGATCAGCGCCTCCGCGTACTGCCGGGTCTGCAGCAGCCCCGGCACCACCTGGGGGTCGTACACCCGCAGACTGGCCGCGTCCGTCTCCAGCCCGATGTAGACGCTGTAGGGGATGTCCCCGAAGGAGTGCCACCATCCCTGCTGGCGGCTGTCCTTGGCCATCTGCATCAGGGAGTCGACGATCCGGTGGTCCTCCACCTCGTAGACCCCGCACAGATCGCGCACGTCGCGCTGGCTGATGCTGCGCCGCCCGTTCTCCAGCCGGCTGATCTTCGACTGGGACACCAGCAGCCGCTCCGCGACCTCTTCGGCCGTCATGCCCTTGAGTTCCCTCAGCCGGCGCAGCTCCTGGCCCAGCCGGCGCCGCCTGACGGTGGGATTGACATTGGACGCCACGGGACGTGCACCTCCGGCTGCGGACCTCTGGTTACCACTTTGCGTATCTGCTGTTGAGCAGACTGCCACCAAGGTGCTTTCTACCGCTGGCAAACGGTGGATATGCGCTGAACGCACGTCAGTTCACGGCACCCCGCGCGAACAGGGCGGACATGCGGCCGCGCGGGGTGACGAGACCTCGCGGCCTCGTCACCCCGCGCGAACCAGCGGCTCCCGAACGGGTCCAGAGACTCGGGTGCGGCTCTCGGTGGTGCGTAGTGCGTGGTGCGTAGTGCGTGCTGCGTGGTGCGTGGGTGGTGCTGTGTCGTGGAACCGCGGCTCAGTGGGCCACGACGCGTGCCATGGAACCCCGGCGCGGCTGCATCGGAACACCACGAGCGGGTTCCGGCGCGGACCTGGCCGGTCCGGCGGCGGCCTGGCGGCCGGCCGGGGCCGGGCTGCGTCGCGGCTGGGCCGCCACGCCGTTCTGGACGTCCATCACGGCGTGCGCGACGAGACCGCCCATCGGGTCGTGCCGAATCAGGTCCCGCAGCCGGGACCTGGACGAACGACCCTCGTTGCCCGGGTACAGATGCTTGCCGAGACCGACCGCGTGCGCCAGTGCGGCGAGCGCCGCGGTCCGTGGGTCCGGCGGTACGCCGGTACGGATCGCGGAATCCAGCCGGGCCCTGATCTCCCGGCTGATGGCGGTGTCCGTCGCCTGGTAGCGAGTCGTCGGCAGCACCCCGCACATCTGACCGGCCACGGCATGCACCATGCCGCACCGCTCGAGATGCGAGAGGTAGGTCTGGCGCAGCCCGAGACGCGGCCCGCCAATCCAGTTCACTGCCCGCACGGGAGCGCCACGCCTTCGCAGCAACTCCAACGCGCAGTCCAACGTTGGATCTCCAGTCGGCCGTGGGGCCACCACGGCGATACGATCCCCGTCTGGGGCTATCCGTCCGGCCAGCGCCAGCTCCACTAGCTGTGCTCCGGCCAGACCGAGGTCGAGCGACTGCGGCTGCGCAGTGGTACCCGTGGTCGGGTCCAGTGCCAGCAGCAGAAGCTCCTCCGGAAGTGTTCTGCGGCTCCTGCCCATCCATGCCTCCCCGCGTGGATGAAAGACAGGGTGACCCCTCTCACATTGGTCTGTCGAGGGTGCGTGACCTGTTTGTGAGGGAACCGGTAGGTATGTCGTTCTCGTCTACCGCAGGGGTTAAGCCCCCACACAGGACACTGGTACATGGTTCGGACAGCGCGTACGGCGGTGTCCCGGGCGGCGATTCACGGTTCGGTTGACGGTTCGGCAGCCGCGTGCGGGGCATGCGGTGGCAGATGGAGGAGGCATCGGTGGCGGGCGAGTCCCCCGACAGGTCGAAGCAGCGCGAGTCGTCGGCAGAACCGACGTCGGGGAGCGCGGTTCCGGTTCCCAACCCGAGCGACCCCCGCATGGCGGTGTCCCGGGATCCGTCCACCCCCCGAGGCGGCGTCGACACGGCGACCCGAACCCTCTCGGTACGGGACCTCAAGCGAACGGCCGCCCCCGGGGCCTCTCCCGAACCGGGGACGCCTGAGACGACCCCGCACGAAGCACCCGAGGGAACCCCGCCCCCGTCCGGGACGACGGAGGGCGGGGCCGACGAGCAGCCTGCGGGGGCTGACGGCGGCGCGTCCGGGGACGGGACGGCGGGGACTGGCGGTGGTGCGTCCGGCGACGGGGCCGCGGGGACTGGCGGTGGTG
>NZ_WVUG01000409.1 GCF_017614965.1 Streptomyces griseorubiginosus
CCCCGTGACTACCGCCGCACCCAGCGCTCCCCCCTCGACCTGGACCGCGTCCTGCGCCGCCTGGGCCCGCGCCACGTCGTCCTGGCCCGCACCCCCGCACCCGTCACGCCGAACGACCGGATCATCGACGTCACCGGCCATCCGAGTCTCGAGTCCCTCTGCCTCGCCTCGGACGCCCTGGTCACCGACTACGCGCCCCTGATGGTCGACTACGCCAACCTCGACCGCCCGATCGTGCTCCACCTCGACGACTGGGAGGCGTACGAGGCGGCCCGCGGCCTCTACGTCGACCTGCGCGCCTTCCCGCCGGGCGCGGTCGCGCGCAGCGAGGACGAGCTGATCGACATCTTCGTCACCGGCCACTGGCGCGGCTCCCGCTCCGCCCAGCTGCGCTCCGCCTTCCGCGAGCGGTTCTGCCCGTACGACGACGGACGCGCCGCCGAGCGGGTCGTACGCCATGTCGTCCTGGGCGAGCGGGGCCTGCCGCCGGTGATCCCCCTCGACCAGCGCCACCCGGTGCCCTCGGCGGCAACGGGCCCCGCACGCTCCCCGCAGGTCACCGTGCCACAGCCCGCCGGTTCCCTGACCGTCACCGACAGCCTCTGAACACCGTTCTCGCACCGGGGAGTTCCATGCCCTCCAGCCCGTCACGGCCCACCCCGAGCCGGCCGTCCACCTGGCGCCCGGCGGGACGCCCCGGACGCTGACGCACCCCACGACCATCGAGAGAAAGAGCAGAATGCCCCGCTTCAGCATCATCGTCCCCTCCCATGGCGTGGCAGGCCGCCTGTCCCAGGCGCTGGACTCGGTCCTCGCGCAGTCCCACGGCGACTTCGAGCTGATCCCGGTCTGCGACGGCCCCGACGCGCCCGCGGCGGAGCTCGTCGCCGGGTATGCCGAGCGGGACTCCCGGGTGAGCCCGGTGCACTCGCCGCCGGCGGACGGTCTGGCCGGGGCGCGCAACACCGGGACGCGGGCGGCGACCGGCGCGTATCTGCTGTTCCTCGACGGCGACGACACCCTCGTCCCGGGCGCGCTGGCGGCGCTGGACGCACGGCTGACGGAGACCGGTGACGTGGACGTCCTGTACGCCGAGCACGAGCGGGTGCCGTGGTGGGAGGGCGAGCCGACCAACCCGGCCGCGCTGCTGCTGCCGCCGAAGACCCCGGCCGGCGCCTTCTCCCCCGACCAGGTCCCCCAGCTGACCGGCGTCCAGCTCCCGGCGTGGAGCGCGGTCTACCGCAGGTCCTTCCTCACCGAGCACCGGCTCGCCTTCCCCGACAGCCACTACACCGACGTCGGCTTCGGTGCCCTGGTGGCGCTGCGGGCCGAGAAGGCGGCGGTGCTGCGCGAAGTCGTCGTACGGCACCTGGTGCGCCGGCAGGGCAGCCGGCTGAACCTGCCGGGCCCGCACCACGCGCAACTCCTCGACCAGGTCGAGCTGGTGCTCACCCGCGCGGCCGAACTGGGGCTGCACGAGGAGCGGTTGGTGCCGCTGTTCGACCACCTCTTCGCCACCGTCCTGAAGACGGCCGCCCATCCGCGCCGGCTCACCTCCGGCCGCCGCGCCTTCTTCCGCCGGGCGGGCAGGCTCTACCGCCGCCACCGCCCGGCCGGCTTCCGTCCCCCGGGCGGGAGTCTCGGCGTCCAGCACCGGCTGCTGGCGAGCGGGGCGTACACGGCCTTCTGCGCCCTGCGCGGCGTCAACCGGTCGGCCGCGCGTGCCGTGGCGGCCCTGCCCCGCCCCCACGGCCTGCGCACCCGGCTCCGCTACGCCCGCGCCCTGCGCCGCCCCCTCGATCCGCGCCTCGCGGTGTACTGCGCCTACTGGGGCCGCGGCTACGCCTGCAACCCGGCCGCGATCCACGCCAAGGCCCGCGAACTCGCCCCGCACATCCGGGCGGTGTTCCTCGTCGAGCGGGACCAGGCGCACACCGTGCCGGAGGACGTGGAGTACGCGGTCATCGGCAGCGCGCGGTACTGGGACGTCCTCGCCCGCGCCAAGTACCTCGTGAACAACGCCAACTTCGCGGACGCCGTCGTCAAACGCCCCGGCAGCGTGCACCTGTCGACCCAGCACGGCACCCCGCTGAAGAAGATGGGCGTCGACCAGGCGACGTACCCCGTGGTGGCCGCCGCCACCGGCAGCTTCACCAAGCTGCTGGAGCGGGTGGACCGCTGGGACTACAACCTCTCCTCCAACCGGCACTCCACCCAGATGTGGGAGCGGGCCTTCCCGGCCGCGCACGAGACGCTGGAGTACGGCTATCCGCGCAACGACGTCTACTACACGGCCACCGCGGACGACGTGGCCCGCGTCCGGCGCGAGTTGGGCGTCCCCGACGGCAGGACGGCCGTCCTGTACGCGCCCACGCACCGGGACTACCACACCGGCTTCGAGACCGGCCTGGACCTGGAGGCCTTCTGCGAGCAGGCCGGCGAGGACGTCGTCGTCCTGCTGCGCGCCCACTACTTCTACGACCGGGGCCGGGCGCGCGGCACCGGCCGGATCATCGACGTGACCGCGCACCGCTCCTCCGAGGACGTGTGCCTGGCCGCGGACGCGCTGATCACCGACTACTCCTCGATCATGTTCGACTACGCCAACCTGGACCGCCCGATCGTCGTGTACGCGGACGACTGGGACGTCTACCGGGAGACCCGGGGCGTCTACTTCGACCTGATGGAGCACCCGCCGGGCCCGGTGGCCCGTACGCCGGAGGAACTGGCCGGGGTCTTCCGCGACGGCTCCTGGGCGGGCGCGGAGTCCGCCGCCGCGCGGGCCGCCTTCCGGGAGCGGTTCTGCCAGTTCGACGACGGGCGGGCCGCCGAGCGCGTGGTGCGCCGGGTGCTGCTGGGCGAGCCGCCGGAGGCGATCCCGCCCGTGATCCCGCTCGCCGAACGGACCCCGGCCCCGGTCCCCGCCCTCGTGAGGAACTGACACCCGTGCCCCGCTTCAGCATCATCGTCCCCGTCTTCAAGGTGCAGGGCTATCTGCGTGAGTGCATCGACTCGGTGCTCGACCAGTCCTACCCCGACCTCGAACTGATCGCCGTCGACGACCGCTCGCCCGACGGCTGCGGCGCGATCCTCGACGAGTACGCGGCCCGCGACGAGCGGGTACGGGTCCTGCACCTGCCCGAGAACGTCGGTCTGGGGCGGGCCCGCAACGCCGGCCTCGCGCAGGCCCGCGGGGACTACGTCCTCTTCCTCGACAGCGACGACTTCTACACCCCGGGCCTGCTGGCCGCCGTCGCCGACCGGCTCGGGAGCGCCGAGGACCCGGACATCCTGGTCTTCGACCACGTCCGCACGCACTGGTGGGGGCGGGGCGGCCCCAGCGACTCCTCCGGTCTGCTGGCCCGCGCCGGCCAGGACGTCTTCGACCTGCGCACCAGTCCCGAGTACGTCCATCTGTTCCTGGTCGCCTGGAACAAGGCGTACCGGCGGGACTTCTTCCAGGGGCACGGCCTCCAGTACGCGCCGGGTCTGTACGAGGACGCGCCGGTCACCTACCGCTCGATGGTGCTGGCCGAGCGCATCGCGTGCCTGAACCGGATCGGTGTCGAGTACCGGCAGCGGCGGCAGGGGGCGATCACCAGGACGCCGGGGCGCCGGCACTTCGACATCTTCCCGCAGTACGAGGGCCTGTTCGCGTTCCTTGAGCAGCGCGAGGACCTCGCCTGGGCCGGGCCCCTGCTCTTCGAACGGGCCCTGGACCACATGCTGTTCGTGATCGCCCGCGAGGACCGGGTCACCCCCGCCGACCGCGCCGCCTTCCACCGCGAGATGCGCGCCTTCCACCGCCGCCACCGCCCCGAGGGCTTCGTCCCGCCGGCCGGTCCGCGCGGCACGGAGATGCGGCTGCTGGCGAGGACGCCGTACGCCTCGTACGCGGCCCTGAACGGTGCGCGGGGTGTGCGCAGGATCGCCGGGGCGGGCAAACGGCGTGCCGCGCAGCGGCTGTCGGCCGCCGCCCAACGCGCCTGGTACACCGCCGGTTCGAGGCTTCCGCTCGATCCGCGTCTCGTCGTGTACTCCTCCTCCCATCACGCGGGCGTCAACGGTGACCCGGCCGCGATCCACGCCAAGGCCCGGGAGATCGCACCGGAGTTGCGCGGGGTGTGGGTGGTGCGGGAGGACGCGCTGGACACGGTGCCCGACGGAGTGGACCACGTGGTGCCGGGCTCGCGGCGCTACCACTCGGTGATGGCGCGGGCGACGTACTGGGTGAACAACGTCAACTGGCCCGGCGCGCTGGTCAAACGGCCCGGCCAGGTCCACATTCAGACCCACCAGGGCACCCCGCTCAAGTACATGGGCGCCGACCTGCTGGACAAGCCCGGCGCCCGGCACGGCTTCAGCGTGCCGAGGATGCTGCACCGCGCCGACCGCTGGGATCTCAGCCTGGTCGCCAACCGGCACTCCGAGCTGGTGTGGGAGCGGGCGTACCCCTGCCACTTCACCTCGGCCCGGACGGGCAGCCCGCGCAACGACGTGCTGGTCACCGGTGACGCGGCGCGGGCCGCGGCCGTCCGCGCACGGCTCGGCATCCCCGCCGACCACACCGTCGTGCTCTACGCCCCGACTCGCCGCGACTACTGCCGGGGCGGCCACGTCGACCGCGTCGACCTGGCCCGTTTCGCCGCGGACCTCGGCGCGGGCCACACCCTCGTCGTGCGTCTGCACCCGACCCTCGCGACCGGCACGGCACGCGGGCTCGGTCTGGCCGATCTGCACGGGCGGGGCGTGCTCGTCGACGCGACGGACGAGCCGCACGTCGAGGATCTGATGCTGGCCTCGGACGCGCTCGTCACCGACTACTCGGCCCTGATGTTCGACTACGCCAACCTGGACCGGCCGATCGTGGTCCACGCCGACGACTGGGGCGCGTACGCGGCGAGCCGGGGCGCCTACTTCGACATCACCGCCGAGCCGCCGGGCCATGTGTCCCGTTCCTACCGGGAGTTGGCGTGGCTGTTCGCGTCCGGCACCTGGCAGGACGAGGAGTCGGCGGCGCTGCGGGCCGGGTTCCGGAAGCGGTTCTGCGAGTACGACGACGGGCGGGCCGCCGAGCGGGTGGTACGGACGCTGATCCTCGGCGAGCGGATGTCCGCGCCGGGTTCCCTGTCGGCGATCCCCGCGCCCGCAGCGGGCCGGGCTCCCTCGATGAGGTGACGGCGCCCCGGGCCGCCCGGGCACACGACAGCGCGGACGCCGGTGCAGGGGCGTCCGCGCTGTCTGCCGGGGGTGGCGCCTGTTGCGCTTACGGCTTTACGACGTCTACTCGATGACGAGGTCGACCTCGATGTTGCCCCGGGTGGCGTTGGAGTAGGGGCAGACCTGGTGGGCGGTCTCGACTAGCTTGCGGCCGGTCTCCTGGTCCACGGTGTCCGGCAGCTCCACGCGCAGCGTCACCTTCAGACCGAAGCCCTCGCCCTGCTTGCCTATGCCGACCTCGGCGGTGACGGCGGCGTCGCTGACGTCCACCTTGGCCTGGCGGCCGACGAGACCCAGGGCGCTGCCGAAGCAGGCGGCGTAACCGGCGGCGAACAGCTGCTCCGGGTTGGTGCCCTCACCGTTGCCGCCCAGCTCCACCGGCGGCGCCAGCTTCACGTCGATCTTGCCGTCGTTCGTGAAGGCCCGGCCGTCCCGGCCGTGGGTGGCGGTGGCGACTGCGGTGTAGAGCGCGTCCATGGAAAACCATCCCTCTCGAGTCGTTGGTGTTCCGGCGGCTCTTCCGCGGCCGCCGCACGACGACAAGTAGAGCACACAATTCAATTGTGCACAACTGAATGGCCCGCAAGAGCTATCCTGGAGGCATGAGTACGACGCCCACCACCGACTGGCTCCGCCTGGACCAGCAGATCTGCTTCTCCCTGAACGCCGCGTCGCGCGCCTTCGGCGGCGTCTACCGCGTGGTCCTCAAGGACCTCGGGCTCACCTATCCGCAGTACCTGGTGATGCTCGTGCTGTGGGAGCACGGTGACCTGCCGGTCAAGAAGCTCGGCGAACACCTGCGCCTCGACTCCGGCACGCTGTCCCCGCTGCTGAAGCGGCTGGAGGCGGCGGGTCTCGTCCGCCGTGAACGCAGCGCCCGCGACGAACGCTCGGTGGAGGTACGGCTCACCGAGGAGGGCACGGCGATGCGCGAGCGTGCCCTTGAGGTGCCGCGCCGGATCGCCACCGCGACGGGCTTCGACGTCGACGAGATCCGCGCGCTGCGGGCCCGCCTGGACGACCTCACGACCGCGCTGGACGCGGCCGTGGCGGAGGAGACGGGAGGAGGCCGGTAGGAGCCGCGAGCCCGTTCATCGACGCGAGCCCGTCCATCGGCGCGAGCCCGTCCATCGGCGCGAGCCCTGTCGTCGGCGCGAGCCCGTTCGTCCATGTGCGGCGGACGTAGAGCCGTAGGGTCACTCGGCCGCTGACGTACTGCCGGCGGGGTGTGAACTGCCCGCCCAGAGCGGCGAGTTTGGCCCGCTCGACCGGACTGCGCGGAGGGGGCCGCCGCGCCCCCAGCACCCGCCCGTCCCCGACGACCCACACCCGGTCGACCCCGGCCAGCCGCGCCGACAGCTCGCGCACCCCGACCTCCTGGCCGCTCAACGTCCCGGAC
>NZ_WVUG01000040.1 GCF_017614965.1 Streptomyces griseorubiginosus
GGGGTGCTCGAGGAGTGGGGGGTGATCATGCGGCTCATGCTGGCCGACGGGGATGAGAGCCCGCCGAGAGATACGTCGGAGTCCGCTGTGCGTCCGGTCCCCCGGGGGCCCGGAGTTGAAGGTTTCGTGTGTCAATGACCCCCAGGTGTACACAACTCGGCAGGCGGGCGAACGCTCATTTCGAATGCGGGTGCGGATACCGTCGGTAACTTATCTGAAGTTGCCCATCTTTGAACTTTGGTCATCTGAACTTCTTGTTTCCTGTACATCAATTGTGCGAAAGTGAGCGCCCTCATAGCGGTGAGTAACTGACGCCGCATAGGTATGCACCAATCAGGCACCTGCTTTCCGACGGACGTGCGCATTCCGCCTGCCGTCCTGCGGCTTGGAAGGAATTGGTTCAGTGCAATCCCCCTACCCCCCACGACCTCCGTTCCCGCCGCGCCCCGGCTCCGCTCCGGAGGAGTCCGACCGCAACCTCGTCGCGCGACTGGGCCAGGGTGTCGACGGTACGCGCGCGGGTGCGTTGCTGCTGGCCAGGCACTGGCAGGCGACATACGACTACGCAGCCATATGTCTGGTCTCGGCGGACGGTCCGGCGTCCATGGTCGCCGCCGCCGCGTTCCACCGGGTGCTCGGCCGGCCCGCTCCCGGCGCACTGCGTCCGCAACTGCTCGGAGCCGTCCGGGACACGGTCAAGGAGTGGGCCGCGGACGAGCGGATTTCTCTTGTGCTGCCGGAGCTCCGCAAACCGACCGGAGGGCGCGGGCTGCGTGCCGCACGCTCCGTGACGCCCGAAAGGCGACAACTCGCCGAACGGGCATTCCGCGCCCTTCCCGGAGCCTCGCAATGCCTGTTGTGGCACACCGAGGTGGAGGCGGAATCGATAACCATACCGGCCGGTCTGTTGGGTGTGGACGCGCCCACCGCCACGGCCGCGCTGGAGCAGGCGCGCGAGCAATTCCGCACCGGCTGCGTACGCGCCCACCGGGAACTGGCACCCGGCAGGGAATGCCGCTTCTACAACCGCCTCCTCGACGTCCCCATCCGCCGGGGCGGCGCCCTGCTCCCGGACGTCCAGCAGCATCTGACGGAGTGCCGCTACTGCCGCCACGCCGCCGAGCAGCTCAGCCACTTCGAGAGCGGGCTCGAGGTGCTTCTCGCCGAGACCGTCCTCGGCTGGGGCGCCCAGCGCTACCTCGACTCCCGCCCCGGCCGCGGCGGGGACCGCGCGGGACGCCCCGGCCGTCCGAACAGCGGCGGCCGGCACCGGCCCGCCACGCCTCACAGGCGCACCAAAGCCGTGGTCGTCGGGGTCGGCCTGACCGCCCTCGCCCTGCTCCTCACCGTTCTGGTCACCAAGGGCTGGTCCGAGGACAGCGGTGTCCCGAACGTGCGGGCCACCTGGAGCGCGGTGAGCAGCAGGTCCCTCGATCCGGCCAGGTCCGCCGGCGACACCTCGTCGGCCGGATCACCCTCGCCCGCCTCCGCCGGGCAGTCCGTCGAGGTCGGCCGCGGGCGGCTCCGCAACACCGACCGGGGCCTGTGTCTCGACGCCGAGGGCGGCCGGGCCGGGGCGGGGGTGGCGGCGGTGCTTGCGGCCTGTTCCTCCGCCGCGTCCCAGCAGTGGTCGTACCAGGACGACGGGCTGCTGCGCAGCGACGCCGACCCGACCCTGTGCCTGGACGCCGACAAGCGCTCGCTGGTCCTCGCCGGTTGTGTCGTACACGCGGGGGAGGTGCGCTACGACCTCACGGTGCGCGGGGAGCTGCTGCTGCGCGGCGGCGGCGGACTGCTCGTCGCGGCCGGACGGGGCACGCGCCTGGAGGTCGCCGAGCGGAACGGCTCGGCCGGGCAGCGCTGGGAGCTGGAGACCGGCGGCGACGTGCGCACCCCGGACGACCCCGGGAAGCGGCCCTCGGAGGAGCAGCCCGTGCCCGGCGCGACCCCGCCTGCGCCGCCCCCCGGCCGCGCCCCGCGTCCGGCGCCGCAGGACGAGCAGTACCGGCCGAAATTCGCCCAGGTCCACAGCGAGCCCCGGCCGGCCGAGCCGCCGGCCCCGCTTGCCCCTCCGCTGGACCAGGTCCGCACGCTGACCGCCGACGCCCTGAATACGGTCACGGCCACCCTCGGGTCCGTCCTGAACCGAACGGGTCCCGCCGGCCTGGGTTGAGGAACTGCCCCAGCCGGATGCCGTACGCCGTTGTCCTCCGGGAAAATGGGGGCCATGTCTTCCGGGAAAATGGGGGCCATGTCGACGGCATCCGGAACCGGACTGGGCGCGATGATCCGCACGTGGCGGGACCGGCTGCCACCGTCGGCCGCCGCGCTGCCGACGGCCCGCGGGCGCCGGGCGGCCGGCCTGCGGCGTGAGGAACTGGCTGACCTCGCGGGAGTCTCGGTCGACTACATCGTGCGCCTGGAACAGGGGCGGGCCACGACCCCCTCGGCGTCGGTGGTGGCGTCCCTGGCACGGGCCCTGCAGCTGTCCACCGCCGAACGCGACCACCTGTACCGGCTGGCGCAGCTCGTCCCGCCGACGGACGGCGCGATCTCCGACCATCTCCCGCCCGGCATGCAGCGAGTGCTCGCCCGGCTCGGGGACGTGCCGGTCGCCGTGTTCGCGGCGGACTGGCAACTGGTGTGGTGGAACCGCGGGTGGGCCGCCCTGCTCGGCGACCCCTCCGCCTCACCGCCGCGGCTGCGCAACTTCGCCCGCGACAGGTTCCCGGTGGACGCCGGCCCGGGCCACCTCGCGCACTGGCCGGTGACCGAGGCGGACCGCGCCGCCACCGACGCCGCCGTCGTCTCCGACCTGCGCCGCGCCACCGGCCGCTTCCCGCAGGACACCCGCCTGGCCGCGCTGATCCGTGAACTGACCGCGGGCAACAGGAGGTTCGCCGAGCTGTGGGCGGCCGGAGAGGTCGCCGCGCACCGCGAGGACCACAAGACGATCGACCACCCCTCGGTGGGCCCGGTCACCGTGGACTGCGACACCCTGACCGACGGCGACACCGAGCTCAAGATCGTCATCATGACCGCCGTACCCGGCAGCGAGGACGAGACCAAGCTCCGCCTCACCGCCGTCGCCGGCCCACCGGCCACCAAGCACAACTGACCGGCTCCGCCTGACGGCCGACCGGCCGCGGATGCTCGGTGGACCGTGGCGTGAACCATGTCGTACCTGGTACTGGCAGTCCTACCGTCACCCAGGGCACTGGTTGTCCTCTCGTCACGGTCCGAGAGTGGACGCATGACCACAACATTCATCACAGGTGCCAACAGGTCCCTCGGCCACGAGACCGCCCGCCGTCTGATCGAGGCCGGACACACCGTCCTGGTCGGCGCGCGTGACCCGGAGCGTGGCCGGGCGGCCGCCGACGCACTCGGTGCCCGTTTCGTTCAGATCGACGTCACGGACGACGCGTCGGTCGCCGCGGCCGCCGCCGACGTCGCGGCTCATGAGGGCGGCATCGACGTCCTGATCAACAACGCGGGTGTCCTCGGGACGCACAGCCCCGCCGACCAGATCACCGCCGCCGACGCCCGCGAGGTGTTCGAGGTCAACGTCGTGGGGATCGTCCGGGTGACGCACGCGTTCCTGCCGTTGCTGCGCAAGTCCGCGCAGCCGGTCATCGTCAACGTCTCCAGCGGGATGGGGTCGTTCGCGCTGACCCACGACGCCGGGCGCGCCGAGGGCCGGATCCTCGCGCCACTCTACACCGCCTCGAAGGCCGCGGTGACCATGCTGACAACGCAGTACGCGAAGTCCTGGCCGGACGTGAAGGTGAACGCGGCCGACCCGGGCTACACCGCGACCGACTTCAACGGACACAGCGGCCCGCAGACGGTGACCGAGGGCACCGACGCCATCGTCGAACTCGCCACCATCGGGGCGGACGGCCCGACCGGGACCTTCCGTGACCGTCACGGCGAGGTGGCCTGGTGACGGCGGGAACCCCTGAGCACCGCGATGTGCGCTCTCCGGGACGGCGCCCGGGTGGGCCGACCCGGTAGGCTTCCCGGCATGCGCCCCCGTGCGGCGCATGCCGGGAAGACGGCTGTCAGGGTTCACGATCGGGGAGGAACCTGCGTTGCACGTCCAGGAGTGGCTCGACACCGTGCCCGCGGCCGCCGTCTACGCCGTGGTGGCGCTGGTCATCGGCCTCGAGAGCCTGGGCGTCCCGCTGCCGGGCGAGATCGTCCTGGTCTCCGCGGCTCTGCTGTCCTCCCAGCACTCCGGCATCAACCCGGTGGTCCTCGGCGCCTGCGCCACCCTCGGCGCGGTCATCGGCGACTCCATCGGCTACGCCATCGGCCGCAAGGGCGGCCGGCCCCTGCTCGCCTGGCTCGGCAGGAAGTTCCCCAGACACTTCAGCGAGGGCCATGTCGCCACCGCCGAGCGCTCCTTCGAGAAGTGGGGCATGTGGGCCGTCTTCTTCGGCCGCTTCATCGCCCTCCTGCGCATCTTCGCCGGCCCCCTCGCGGGCGTCCTCCACATGCCGTACTGGAAGTTCCTGATCGCCAACGTCCTCGGCGGCATCTGCTGGGCGGGCGGCACCACGGCGGTCATCTACTACGTCGGCGTCGTCGCCGAGGACTGGCTGAAGCGCTTCTCGTACGTGGGTCTGGCGGCCGCGGTGCTGGTCGGTGTGGCGTCGATGCTGCTCGTACGGCGCAAGGCCAAGAAGGCGGCGGCGGAGCGGGAAGCGGCCGAGTCGGAGCCGGTCCCCGCCGCCGACTGACGTCCAGGACCGACTGACGTCCACGACCGGCTACGGCTGCCGCCGACCGACGTCCACGACCGACTACGGCTTCTCGTGCACCTCCTGGTGCGCCTTGGCGAGTTCGGCGTAGAGCGATCCGTTCAGCGTGATCCCTTGGCGCTCCTCGTCCGTGAGGGGCCTCTTGACCTTGGCGGGCACCCCCGCCACCAATGAGCCCGGCGGCACCTGCATCCCCTGCGGCACCAGTGCCTGCGCGGCGACCAGCGACCCCTCGCCGATCACGGCGCCGTTCAGCACGGTCGCGCCCATCCCGACGAGGCAGTCGTCTCCCACGGTCGCCCCGTGCACCACCGCGTTGTGACCGACGGAGACCCGCTCCCCGACATGGACCGGGAACCCCGGGTCCGCGTGCAGGGTGCAGTTGTCCTGGATGTTGGCCTGGGCCCCGACGAAGATCCGCTCGACATCGCCCCGCAACACGGCGCCGTACCAGACGCTCGCGCCCGGCGCCAGCGTCACGTCCCCGATCACCGACGCCGTCGGCGCGACGAACGCCTCCCCGTCGATCCTCGGTTCCTTCCCGCCGATGCCCGTGATCAGTGCCTTGCCCGCCATCACCGCTCCACCTTCCGTCCTGGTACCGGCACCGTAGGCGATGAGCGGCCGCGATGTGCTGCCGGGGGCGGCACATCGCCTGTGGAGGGTGATGCCGGCCGGGCCGCGGGAGGCCGACCGTGGTGTCATGGAATTCACGACTCCGCGGCAGCGCTGGCTGGCACGGACATCACTGGTGGCGGGGGCCGCCGCGGTCGCCGTCCTCGCCGTGTTCGGCGGTCTGCGGACGGTGGGCCTGCTGACCGTCGGACTGACCGGTACCGCGGTCACGTTCATGGCCGTCCGGTGGGCACTCGGCCGACCGGGCCCCTCCCGCCCGCTCGCCGTTCTGCTCGCCTCCGCCGCCCCCGTCTGGGTGCTGGTGGTCTACAACCGCGCCCATCTGGGCTGGGTCGTCGCCGTGGCCTGGGCGCTGTGGCTGCTCGCCATCGCGACCGGCCGCGACGCCCTCGCCCGGACCGACGCGCCGCTCCCGCTGGCGGAGCGGCCGGCGCCGCCCGCCCGGCACGCCGTGTTGATCATGAATCCGCGGTCCGGGGACGGCAAGGTCGAACGCTTCCGGTTGCGCGAGAAGGCCCAGTCCCTCGGGGCACGGGTGGTGCTGCTGGAGGGGCCGGGCGAGACAGACGTCGCGGGACTCGCCCGCAAGGCCGTCGAGGAAGGCGCGGACCTGCTGGGCGTCGCGGGCGGCGACGGCACCCAGGCCCTGGTCGCCGATGTCGCCGCGTCGTTCGGTATCCCGTTCCTGGTGATCCCCGCCGGCACCCGCAACCACTTCGCACTCGACCTCGGCCTGGACCTCGCCGATCCGTCCGCGGCCCTGGACGCGCTGCACGACGGCGTGGAGTTGAGGGTCGACCTGGGCCGGGCGGGCGCCCGGCCGTTCGTCAACAACGTCTCGTTCGGCGCCTACGCCGAGGTCGTACGGAGTCCCGCCTACCGCGACGGCAAGACCCGCACCACCCTGGAACTCCTGCCGGACCTGCTCATCGGTCACCCGGGCGCCGTCCTGCTCGCCCAGGCCGGACGGACGGTCTTCACCGCACCGCAGGCCCTGCTGGTCAGCAACAACCGCTACGGCACCAGCGACATCGCCGGCCTGGGACGCCGGGCACGTCTGGACGGCGCGGAGCTGGGAGCCGTGGGCGTCGACGTGAACAGCGCCGCCCAGGCCGCCGGGCTGCTGCGCGGGCGGCGCGCCGCCGGACTGACCTGGACAACGGCCAGGCGCGTGGTCGTCGACGCCGACCGGCCCTCCCTCCGGGTCGGCGTCGACGGCGAGGCGCTGACCCTGCCCGCCCCTGTGCGCTGCGAGATCCGGCCCCGTGCGCTACGGGTACGGGTGCCACGGCAGCGCCCGGGCAAGCGCGCGGCGCGACCGCGGTCGGCCTGGCGCCGGCTCCTGCGGCTGAGCCGCCCGGCACTGCGACGCGAAAGCAGGACGCCGTCGCCCTGACCGACGCGAAGGCAACTCCGCGTCCCTGTCCTGCTCCGTGCGGACCACCTTCGTCAGCCCGCGGCCCCCGCCTGGGGCATGCGGCTGCGGGCGACGGCCTTGCCCAGTTCCCACAAGGCCAGCAGCGCCAGAGCCGGCAGCAGGGCCCAGCCGAACTGGCCCAGGGTGAGCGGTGTCGTACCGAGCAGGCGGTTGAAGACGTCCGTCTGGGTCGCCAGGACCGCGAGGACGAACTCGCCGAACATCGCCCAGTTCATCTGCCTGCTGTCGAACGTGTCGGTGGTCAGGGCCGTCTCCGTCTCGCTGCGGCACTCGACGGCGGCGACGATCAGGCACAGCGCGAACGAGGTGAAGGCGATGGAGTTGCCGATCGCGACGCTGTCGAAGCGGACCTCGCCCAGCTTGATCAACGACAGCAGCCCGATCGTGATCGCCAGCCCGGCGAGACCGACCGTGACCATCAGACCCGGTGTCATCACCGGTTCGCCGCGGGGCCGCGGCCTGCGGGACATCAGCCCGGGACTGACCCGGTCGAAGCCCAGCGCGAAGCCGAACGCCGCGTTGACGAAGAAGTGGATCCACAGCACCTGGGCCGGCGTGAACGGCTCACCGCCCGCGATGTTGAACAGGGACGCCCCGAGGAAGGTCAGCACGAACACGACCAGCAGAACCAGCACGAAGCGGATGTACTTGGTGAGGTTGTCGTAGATCTTCCGCCCCTGCTCCACCGCGAAGACGATCGTGGCGAAGTTGTCGTCGGACAGGATCAGCCGCCCGGCGTTCTTGGCCACCTCGGTGCCGGAGCCCATGGCGATCCCGATGTCCGCCGCCTTGATGGCCGGAGCGTCGTTGACGCCGTCCCCGGTCATGGCGACCACCTCGCCCTTCTTCTTCAGCGTGTCGGCGAGGAGCACCTTGTGCTCGGGGGCGACCCGGCCGATCACACCGATACGGTCGATGCGGTCCAGCCGTTCCTGCTCGCCGAGCGCGGCGAAGTCGGAGCCGAGGACGGCCTCGCCCTCGATGCCCACCTGCTCCGCGATCGCGGCTCCCGTGACCACGTCGTCCCCGGTCACCATCCGCACGCGGATGTTGGCCGCCCGCGCTCCGGCCACCGCCTTCTTCGACTCCTCGCGCGGCGGATCCTCCATCCCGACCAGGCTGGTCACCCGCACCCCCGTGACCAGGGCGAGCAGATCCCCGTCGGCGGCGAAGCCGTCCGGGTCGACGTCGACGGTGGCGGCCGCCATCACCCGGCGCCCCGCGCGTTCCATCCGCTCCATCTCCTCGTGGGCCCGCTTGTCGAGCTCGGAGCTCCAGGGAATGCTCGCGCCGTCGCTCAGCGCCGTCGCCGCCCGTGCCATCACCGCGGGCGCGGCCCCCTTCACGAAGCACCGCACGACCGGCCTGCCGCGGCCGTCGGTCGCGGAGTGGAAGGTGGCCATCAGCTTGTACGAGGGGTCGAAGGGCAGAGTCGCCAGCCGTGGGAACCGCTCCCGGCTCGCCTCCAGGTCGAGGCCCGCCTTGTGGCACAGCACCAGCAGCGCCCCTTCGGTGGGGTCTCCCACCACCCGGCCGTCGACCAGCTCGGCGTCGTTCGCCATGAGATAGGGCAGGATCGCGTCCTCGATGCCCGAGGAACGGCCGACGGCGTGGTGGATCCGGCCCTCCAGCTCGTACCCGGAGCCCGAGACGGTGTAGCGGTCGAAGGCGTCCACGACCTCGACGGCCGTCATCTGGTTCAGCGTCAGGGTGCCGGTCTTGTCGGAGTTGATCGCCGAGGTGAAGCCCAGCGTCTCCACCGACGGAAGGTCCTTGACGATCGCGTGGTGCCGTGCGAGGTCCAGTCCGCCCAGCGACAGGATGGTCTGGGTCACCGTGGGCAGGGCCTCGGGGATGGCCGCGATCGCCAGCGACACGGCGGCGACGAACAGCGCGTCCCACGCCTCGCCGCGGGCCCGGCCCAGGACGAACATCACGATCATGGTCAGGCCGGCTGCGCCCGCGATCCACAGGGTCAGCCGGTCCAGTTCACGGGTCAGCGGCGAGGCCTCCCGCGGGGTGGCCGAGAGCATGCCGGAGATCTTGCCCAGTTCCGTGTCGGCGCCCGTGCCGGTGACGAGCATGACGCCACTGCCGTGGGTGACGGGGGTGTTCATGAACGCCGTGTTCGTACGGTCCCCGGGTCCGAGCCCCGTACCGCGCACGATCGCGGTGTCCTTGGCGGCGGGTGTGCTCTCGCCGGTCAGCGCCGACTCGTCGATCTGCAGCGCGCTCGCCGCGACGAGCCGGCCGTCGGCGGGCACGTCGTCGCCGGCCGCGATCAGCGCGACGTCCCCGGTGACGACCTCTTCGGCCGGTATCTCCGTCTCCGTCCCGTCCCGCCGCACCCGGGCCGTCGCCTTCATCATCGACTTCAGGGCGTTCATGGCGCTTTCGGCCTTGCCCTCCTGGCGCATGCCGATCACCGCGTTGAGCACGGTCAGGACCAGCAGGAGTACGGCCGTGCCCCACTCCTGGATGGCCAGCGACACGATCGCCGAGGCGACCAGGATGATCTGCATGTAACTGCGGTACTGGTCCAGCAGACGGCGCCAGCCGGGCCGGGGCTGTTCCTCCGGCAGGGCGTTGGGACCGTCGCGGGTGAGCCGCTTCGCCGCCTCCGCGGCGCTGAGTCCGGACCGGGGGTCCACACCGAGGGCGCTCGCCACGGCCTCGGGCGACTGCGCGTACCACGGCTCGGCAGTCATCGGCCCGCTCTGTTCCCCGTGCGCCGGGGAACTCGGGGAACTCGGGGAGCTCGGGGAGTTCGGGGAGTTCTGGGAGTCCGGGGAGCCCTGGGAGGTCATGTGCCGTGCCCGCCCTTCCGGTGGGCCACCGAGGCGGCGTACGGATCGGCCGGTGCGCCGGGCGGCGCCTCGGCCTCCAAATCCTCCTTCACCAGGGACAGTTCGTGCCGGGCCTTCTCGCCGACCTCCGGGTACTGGGGGTCGATGTCGATCAGCGTGTGGGCGAGCACGGAGGCCGCGCAGATCCTGGCGAACCACTTGTGGTCGGCGGGTACGACGTACCAGGGGGCCCAGCGGGTGCTGGTGGCGGACAGCATGCGGGAGAACGCGTGCTGGTAGTCGTCCCACCAGGCCCGTTCACGGACGTCCGAGGCCGAGAACTTCCAGTTCCGTTCGGGTACGTCGATCCGCTTCAGGAAACGGGTGCGCTGCTCCTCCTTGGAGAGGTTCAGGAACAGCTTCACCACACGGAAGCCGTTGTCGTACAGATACCGCTCCCAGTCGTTGATCTCCCGGTAGCGCCGCCGCCACACGCCCTTGGCCTTCGCCTCCTCCGGCAGCCGCTGACGCTCCAGCAGCTCGCTGTGCACCCGCACCACCAGCACCTCCTCGTAGTGCGAGCGGTTGAAGATGCCGATCTCACCGCGCCGGGGCAGCCGGCAGGCGTAGCGCCACAGGTAGTCGTGGTCGAGTTCCTCGCTGGAGGGCACTCTGAAGTTCGCCACGTGGACGCCCTGGGGGTTCACCCCGGTCATCACGTGCCGGATGGTGCCGTCCTTGCCGCCCGCGTCCAGGGCCTGCAGGCACAGCAGTACCCCGTATCTGCCCTCTGCGGCCAGCCGGCGCTGGTAGTCGGCCAGCAGGGCGACGCCCGTCCGCAGCAGTTCCCGGCCTTGCTTCTTGCCGCCGATCCCGCCCTTGAAGCCGGGGTCGAAGTCGGTGGCGAGATCCACCTTCGACCCCGGCTTCACCCGCAGCGGTGCGATGAACTCGGCGATGCGCTCGGCCCGTTCGTCCGTCATGGTGGTCGCCCGGCCCGTCAGGAGGGCTCCCGGTCCCGCTCCACCACGCACAGGGCCCAGATGACGAAGGCGTACAGCGCGATCAGGGTCAGGGACCAGAACGGGTAGTAGGGGACGTCCAGGAAGTTCGCGACGATCGCCAGCGCCGCGATGCCCACGCCCAGCACGCGCGCCCAGGTCGCGACCACGACGAGCCCGAGACCCACGACGATGGCGACGGTTCCGACGGCCAGATGGATCCAGCCCCAGCTCGTCAGGTCGAACTGGAAGGTGTAGTCGCGGGTGTTGAGGAACACGTCGTCGTTCGCGACGGCCATGATGCCCCGCACGACGTCGAGGATGCCGCCCATGATGAGCAGGACGGCGCCGAGCGCGGTCAGTCCGCTCGCGGCCTGCTGGACGCCCTCGGAGCGGTGGTGCTTCACAGCGGTGGTGGCCATGGCTGGGACCTCCGTCCCTGGATCGGCCGCCGGTCGCGGCCCTGCTCCTCCACGCCTACTCCGCCGTCACCCGTTCCGCGTCACCTTCTAAGGGTGATGCCGTCCGGCCGGATACCGGGCACCTCGAGGGTCGCACTGCTGCGGTGGGGTGAAGATCACAGCCCCTCGACCTCATAAGGCCGGCGAACGCTCAGTACGGTGACTGCGTGCCGAAGAGCAAGAACACGTTCTCATCCTGGCGGCGGAGCCTCGCCCAGCGCGCCGTCCACGCGGGCTGGGCCTGGGTGCAGCGCTCGGGCTCGGTGACGGCCGAGAGTCCCGGCCGCTTCCGCTTCGGCGCCCTCGGCGCGCACACCCGTCTGGCCTTCCCGCTCGGCACCGTCTTCGGCGAACCCTGGATCCACCTCGGCTCCCACTGCATCGTCGGCGAGCAGGTCACCCTGACGGCGGGTCTGATGCCCGACCTCGACCTCGGCCCCGAACCGATCCTCCGCATCGGCGACGGCGTGGTCCTGGGCCGCGGCAGCCATGTCATCGCCGACACCACGGTGACCATCGGCAGCGACTGCTACTTCGGGCCGTACGTCTACATCACGTCAACAAACCATTCGTACGACGATCCGCACCAGCCGATAGGCAAGCAGTGGCCGCGCATGGAACCGGTGGAGATCGGCCCGGGCTGCTGGGTCGGCACGAACGCCGTGATCCTGCCCGGCGCGAAGATCGGCCGGAACGTGGTCGTGGCCGCCGGCGCGGTGGTCCGCGGTGTCGTGCCCGACCATGCCGTGGTCGCGGGCGCACCCGCCCGGGTCGTACGGCGCTGGACACCTGCGGACGGCTGGCAGCCGCCGCTCAGGACGCCCGCGCCGGTGCCGATCCCCGACGGGGTGACGCCGGAGCAGCTGTGCGCCCTCTCGGAACTGGACGACGAGGCCGTGGCGCGGCTCGCCGAACTGGACGCCGAGCCCTCCTGACTCAGCCCGCGGCCAGCAGCAGCGTGCCGACGAGGGCGAGGCCGGCGCCCGCCGCCTGGATCGCGCGGAGCCGTTCGCGGAGGATGCCGCGGGCGGCGAGGGCGGTCACCACCGGATACAGCGAGGCGAGCACGGCGGCCACCGTGACGGGACCGTGCTGGGCGGCCACCGAGTAGGTGCCGTTCGCGGCGACGTCCGCGAGCCCGACGAAGGCGAGGGCCGGGAGCGCGGCCCAGGGGAAGCGGCCACCCGGGAGAGCCTCGCCGCCCCGCTTGACGGAGACGTACAGGGCGGCACCGCCCCCGAGCACGTTCGTCACGCGCTGCACGAACAGGGCGAGGAACAGGCCGGTGACGGTCGTCGACGCCTCAGCGATCAGCGCGAACACCGTGCCGAACCCGAGCGCCGCGATCAGCGTGAGCACGATCGCCCGGCGCTGCACGGCGGCGCCCCCGAGCTGCGGACCGCCCGCGAGCACCACGCCCGTGACGGCGACGGCGATCCCGGCCACCTGCGTCAGACCGGGGCGCTCGCCGAGGAACAGGCCCACGCCGACGGGGACGGCCACACTCAGGGTCGCGAGCGGGGAGACGACCCCCATCGGACCCAGCGCGAGCGCCTTGTAGAAGGAGATCATCGCCACCGGCCCGGCGAGGCCCGCCGCGAAGGCGAACCACAGCCGCGGCCCGGCCTCGCTCCAGCCGCCCGTGGCCACGACGATCGCGCCCAGCACGGCCGCCGCGATCGCCTGCGAGACGACGACCACGGTCAGAGCCGGGGTGCGCCGGGTGAGCAGTCCGCCGCCGAAGTCGGCCAGGCCCCAGAGCAGGCTCGTGGCCAGGGCGAAGAATGCTGTCACGGCTCGCCTCGCAGTACAGTTCGGTGAACGATCGGGTGCACCTCACCGTAGTCCAGTGCAGTGGACCCTGTCATTCAAGATATTGGCCTTCCGGTCATCCAGGACAATGACCTCCCGAGATTGGACATCGGACGGAACGTGTCGGACCTCGACCTGCTGAACCAGTCCCTGGCGCGCAACGTCAAGCGCTGGCGCAATGAGCGCGGCTTCACCCTGGACGCGCTCGCCGCCCGCGCCGGCGTCAGCCGGGGCATGCTGATCCAGATCGAGCAGGCCCGCACCAACCCGAGCATCGGCACGGTCGTGAAGATCGGCGACGCGCTCGGCGTCAGCATCACCACCCTGCTCGACTACGAGCGGGGGCCGAAGGTCAGGATCGTCCCGGCCGACCAGGTGGTCCGGCTCTGGCACACCGACGCCGGCAGCTACAGCCGGCTCCTCGCCGGCACCGAGGCGCCGGGACCGCTGGAGATGTGGGAGTGGCGGCTGATGCCGGGGGAGGGCAGCAGCTCGGATCCGCACCCCGCCGGCACGGTGGAGATCGCCCATGTCACCGAGGGTGAACTGACCCTCACCGTCGAGGGCGCCGAGTACCGCGTCCCGGCCGGTGCGAGCGTCACCTTCGAGGCCAACGCCCCGCACGCCTACGGCAATCAGGGCGAGGTCCCCACACGGCTGGTACTGGCGGTCTCCGTCCCGCCCGTCCCCTGATCGGGCACCGGCCGCCCTGTTAGCGTGCCGTCATGGACGCACCCATCGGACACTTCGACACCGCCCTCCCCGCACCCGACGCCCTCGGCGAACTGACCGCCCCGGTCGCCGCCGCCGTACGCGGCTGGAGCGGCAGCGTCCCGGCCGAGCAGATCGTGTACGTCGACACCGATCCGCAGTGGGCCGACACCGCGGTCTTCGTCCAGCACTACGGGCAGGAGCTGCTGGAGAGGTCGGCGAACTGCGTGGTCGTCGCGGGCAAGCGGGGCGGCGGGACGACGCTGGCCGCGTGCGTGGTGCTGTCCACGACCCGGGTCGACGTCAACGGCGTGGTGCGCCGCCAACTCGGCGCCCGCAAGGCGTCGTTCGCGTCGATGGACACGGCCACGGGGGAGAGCGGCATGGAGTACGGCGGCATCACCCCGATCGGACTCCCCGACGGCTGGCCCCTGTTGATCGACTCGGCCGTCGTGGACCTGCCGTACGTCCTGGTGGGCAGCGGCCGCCGCCGGGGCAAACTGCTGGTCCCGGGCAAGGCCTTCGCCGAACTGCCGGGTGCCGTGGTGCTGGAGGGGCTCGGGGTGGCCTGACCGGGGCCCCTCCAGCACCAGGCCCCGGGCGAGGAAGGGGATGGTCCGACTCAGGCCGCGGTGTGGTGCGCCAGCGCCCGGTGGGGGTCCTCCTCGCCCGGGGCCGGTGCCGGGTCCGCGTGGACCAGGGCCGCCGTCAGGCGCGGTACGGCGTGCAGCAGGGCGTGTTCCGCGTCGACGGCGATGCCGTGGGCCTGCCGTACCGTCGCCTCGCCGTCCACCACGACCGCCACCTCGGCGCGCAGCCGGTGCCCGATCCAGCGCAGCCGCAGCTCTCCGACCCCGCGCACGCCCGGCACCTCCCGCAGCGCCTGCTCCGCCCGGTCCACCAGGGCCGGGTCGACGGCGTCCATCACCCGCCGGAACACCTCGCGCGCCGCGTCCCGCAGCACCAGCACGATCGCCGCCGTGATCGCCAACCCGACGATCGGGTCGGCCAGTTGCCACCCCAGCGCCGAGCCGCCCGCGCCCACCAGCACGGCCAGCGAGGTGAATCCGTCCGTACGGGCGTGCAGTCCGTCGGCGACCAGCGCGGCGGAGCCGATCGAACGGCCGACCCGGATCCGGTACCGCGCCACCCACTCGTTGCCCGCGAACCCGGCCAGCGCCGCCACCGCCACCGCCGGCACATGCTCCACGGGGCGCGGATCGAGCAGCCGCCCGACCGCCACCCATGCCGCGAAGGCGGCCGACGCGGCGATCGTCAGCACGATCACGATCCCGGCGAGGTCCTCGGCCCGCCCGTAGCCGTAGGTGAAGCGCCGCGTCGCCGCCCGGCGCCCCAGCACGAAGGCGACGCCGAGCGGTAGGGCGGTCAGCGCGTCGGCGGCGTTGTGCACCGTGTCGCCGAGCAGCGCCACCGATCCGGACAGGACGACCACGACCGCCTGGACGAGCGCGGTCGCGCCCAGGACGGCGAGCGAGACCCAGAGGGCGCGCATGCCACGAACCGAGGACTCCAGGGCGGAGTCCAGCTTGTCGGCGGTCTCGTGGGAGTGGGGGGTGAGCAGATGGCCCAGTCGGTGGCGCAGTTTCGCCCGCCGGTGAGGGTGGTCGTGGCCGTGACGGTGTTCGTGAGCGGACTCGTGGCCATGGTGGTGTGCGTGGTCATGGTCATGCGCGTGGTCGTGCCGGTCGCTCACGTCGGTTCCCTTCCGGTGTCGCGGGAGTGGACGCGGGACGCCCACGACGCCATTATGTGCGTATGAGCGCACGCATGCACCTATCAACTGCGCACGATGCGCATCCGCGCACCCCGGGCGAGGAGCAGTTCGCGCTCGCCGCCGAACTGCTCGCCCTGCTCGGCGACCGCACCCGCCTCACCCTGCTGCACGCCCTGACCTCGGGCGAGGCCGATGTCACGACCCTCACGGAGGCCTGCGGCGCGGCCCGGCCCGCCGTCAGCCAGCATCTGGCACGGCTGCGCCTCGCGGGCCTGGTGACCACACGGAAGGAAGGGCGGCGGGTGATCTACTCACTGCCCGACGGGCATCTGCGGCGGCTGGTGGACGAGGCCCTGAACGTGGCCGACCACCGGCTCAGCGACCGGCCCCTGCACGACTGAGGCGGGTCACCGGGGGATCGTGCCGAGGTACTGCTCGGCGAACGCGGCCGCCGCGGCGGGGGACGCGAAGAGGCGACGCAGCCGGGCCAGCGTGGTGCCCGCACGGTAGGCGTCGCCGGACGACGTGCCGTGGTACACCTCCGACAGCCACTGCGAGAACTCCTGGTAGTCCCACACCCGGTCCAGGCAGGCGTCGGAGTAGCCGTTCAGGCCGCCCGGTTCGCCCTTGGTGAGGTACTCCACGAGACCGTCCCCCAGCAGGAAGGCGTCGTGCAGGGCGAGGTTCATGCCCTTCGCCGCGATGGGGGCGGTGAGGTGGGCGGCGTCCCCGGCGAGGAAGAGACGGCCGAACACCATGGGTTCGACCACGTAGTTGTGCATGTCGAGGACCCGTTTCTCGATCAGCCGGCCCTCGGTCAGCGGGGGCCGGTCGGCCGCGCCGAGGCGTTCCTGCAGCTCGGCCCAGACCCGCTCGTGGGACCAGTTGTCCGGGTCGTCGCCGGGAGGGCACTGAAGGTAGTAGCGGGTGACCTCCGGGCTGCGGGCCATGTGGCCCGCGAAGCCGCGCGGATGGACGCCGAAGACCACGCAGTCGCTGGACGGCGGCGCCTCGGCGAGCAGCGCCAGCCAGCCGACGCCGTAGTCGTGCCGGGCGATCCGGGCCCGCTTCGGCAGCACGGTCCGCGTCACCCCGCGCGCCCCGTCGCAGCCGGCGACGAACTCGCAGTGCACCAGCACCCGTTGCCCGGTCCCCGGGTCGAGGTACGACACGGTCGGCCGGTCCGAGTCCAGGCCGTGCAGCTGGACGTCGCGCACGCCGAACCGTATGGCTCCGCCACGCACGTCGGCGTACTCGCGCACGAGGTCGGTCACCAGCAACGGCTGCGGATACACGAAGTGGTGATGCCCCGTCAGTTCCTGGTACGGGAAGCGGTACCGCTGCCCCTCGAAGCGGAACTCGCACTCGGTGTGCAGCTGCGCCCGGTCCAACAGGTTCTGCGCGAGACCCCGTTGTTCCAGTCCGCGCACCGCCCACTCCTCGATCACCCCGGCCCGGGGCCGCCGTTCGATGAACTCCCGGGTCTCGGTCTCCAGGACCAGACAGTCGACCGAGGCGGCCCGCAGGATGTTCCCGACGGTGAGACCGGCAGGCCCGGCGCCCACGATCACGACCGGAAAGCGCTGCGGGGAGGGCGAGTCGGGGTCCTGGGCGGGGAGAGTCACCCGAGCATTATGACGACGGCCCGCCGGCCACGGCAGGGGAGCCGCGGCCGGCGGGCCGGTCGGATCGGGAGGGGGCGGGTCAGTGCGCGGGCGCGTCCGTGACCACGACCTCCTCGATGCTGCGCTCGATCTCCTCCGGCCGGGAGGCGGTCGCCCGGGCCCAATAGTAGATGCCGAGCGAGAACACGGCGATGATCAGGATGTCCCACCACAGACCGATGGTGCCGCTGCCGCCGAAGCCGCCCTCGGCGGAGATGAGGCCAAGGCCGATCAGATAGACGGGCAGCCACTGGGCGGCCCTGAAGTCCATCCGCGGCGCGTCCGGCTGGTTGGTGGCGTTGGCCCACCAGGCGTAGCCGCCCAGCAGCAGATAGCCGAGGACGACCGCGATGCCCAGCCGCCACAGGGTGTCCCAGCCGGCCCAGTAGATGATCAGGTTGGCCACGATGAAGGACAGCGGCGAGATCACCTTGCCCGCGGGCAGCCGGTACGGGCGCTCGTGGTGCGGCAGCCGTTCGCTGAAGACGCCGTACGCGAGCGGCGCGCCCGCGTACATCAGGACGCTCGCCGAGGTGATGAAGCCGACCAGCTCCTGCCAGCTCGGGAACGGCAGGAAGCAGACCACGCCGGTCACGAACGAGATGATCAGGCCGAACCAGGGCACGCCCCGCTTGTCGGTCTGGGCGAAGATCTTCGGCGCGTAGCCGTTCTTGGCCAGACCGTAGGAGACACGGGAGGTGGCGGTCGTGTAGATCAGGCCGGTGCCGCCGGGGGAGATGACGGCGTCCGCGTACAGGACGACGGCGAGCCAGCCGAGACCCACCAGGGTGGCGAGGCCGGCCCAGGGGCCGCTGATGCCCGGGAAGTCGAGGTGCGCCCAGCCCTTGGCGAAGGTGTGGTGCGGCAGCGCGGCGATGAACACGACCTGCAGGGCGACGTAGATCACGGCGCCGATCGCGACCGAGCCGAGGGTGGCCCGGGGCAGGTCCCGCTGCGGGTTGCGGCTCTCGCCGGCCAGCTGGATGGCCTGTTCGAAGCCGAGCAGCGCGAAGATGATGCCGCTCCCGCTGATCGCACTGAGCACGCCCTTGGCGCCGAACGGCGCGAAGCCCTCCGAGGTGAAGTTGCCCGTGTGGAAGTTGCCCACGGCGACGATGAAGATCGCGGCCAGCGGTACGGCGATCTTCCACCAGGTGGCGGCGCTGTTGGTGTGTGCCAGCGCCCGTACGCCGAAGAAGTTGACCGCGACGAACACGGCCATGAGCAGTACGGCGACCACGAAACCGGAGGGCGTGAGGGTCTGGTCCTTGTGCTGCAGACCCTGCGCCCAGCTCCAGTGACCGGCGTAGCCGATCATCGCCTCGACCTCGATCGGCGCGACCGTCGCGGCCTGCAGCCAGGAGAACCAGCCGAAGGACAGGCCGGCCAGGCCGCCGAAGGCGTAGTGCGGATAGCGTGCCGTGCCGCCGGCCACGGGGAACATGCCACCGAGCTCGGCGTGCACGAGGGCCAGCAGGACGATGGCCACCGCGCCGATCAGCCACGAGATGATCGCCGCGGGCCCGGCCGCGACCACGGCCTTCTCGGCGCCGTACAGCCAGCCGGAACCGATGATCGAACCGACGGATGCCCACATCAGACCGATCAGTCCGACGTCCCGCCGCAGGCTGGTCGGACCCCTGGTGCCCTCTGCCGAGGTCTGCTCGACGCTCACCATATTTTCAGCGACCTCTCACGAGTTGAATAGAACTTTTCAGTGCGTGCGACGTCGCAGATTACGAATCACCGGCGGACGGCAGAAGACTCATGGTGAAGTTTTGACCAACGCCCGGTACGTTCCTGGACAGCGCTTCAGCCGCCGTGTACGCACACGAAACCCCTGTGACCAGTGCAGCTGTTCACAGGGGCGGGGTCGGGACGCCGGGCCGGCTAGTCGAGGCGGGGAATCTCGATCGCGGGGCAGCGGTCCATGACCATGTCCAGTCCGGCGGCGCGCGTGCGCTCGTACGCGGCCTCGTCGATGACGCCGAGCTGGAACCAGACGGCCTTGGCACCCTTGGCGACGGCCTCGTCCGCGACCGCTCCGGCGAGATCGCTGTTGACGAAGACGTCGACGACGTCCACGTCGAAGGGGATGTCGGCGAGGGAGGCGTAGCCCTGTTCGCCGTGCACCGTCTCCGCCTTGGGGTGGACCGGGACGACCCGCTTGCCGAAGCGCTGCAACACCTGGGCGACGCCGTACGCCGCGCGCCGCTGGTTCGAGGAGAGGCCCACCACCGCCCAGGTGTCGCCGAGCCCGGTGAGGATCTTGCGAACCGTTGCCTCGTCGCCGTACACCCGGGCCTCCCTGAGCCGTCGTGAAGTGCTGTCGCAGTCGACAACCGAAGCCCTCGCGCGGGCATTCCTGAACGCGGCCCGCCCTTCGACGGCGGCGACGAGGAGGCGTTGATTTCCACGCGCGTGTCCGGAATCCGCGCCGGATGCCTGCGCACGCGCGTGTGCCCGCCTACGCTCACCCCGTGCTGCGCATCACCGACGCCCGAACCCGTCAGTCCGTCGACGCCGCCCCCGCCCGCAGGGGGCTGACCCGGATCGAGGCCCATGTACCGAGCTTCGACACCGGCGCCCTGCGCGTGCTGCTCGTCGCCGATCTGCTCGTCCGGGCCCTGGAGCTGGGCGGTACCCCGGCGTGGGGGGTGCTGACCGGTGAACGGGAGCAGTCGGAGCTGCGGGCCGGGGCCGCAGCGCTCGGTGTACGGCCGTTCGAGGACCGCCGGGACGTCGGCTCCGGACTCGGCGAGGGGCAGGTCGTCCATGTCGTCGCCGAGGGCGGCGCCTCCCCCGAGGGGCTCCGGGTCGTCGTCGCCCCGGTCGACCCGGAGGAACCCGGCGCCACCGAGGGCGCCGATCCTACGGCCCTGCGCCTCGCCCTGATCTCCCGGCGCCACGGCGAACCCGTGCGGCTCGACCGCGCAGCCCTCGCCGACGCCCACGACACCCTCGTACGCTGGCGGCAAGCGGTCGCCGCCTGGGCGCGGCAGCCGTCACGGCCCGTGCCCGAGGAGGCGCGCACCCGCCTCCGTACCGCCTGGGAGGACGATCTGGACATTCCCGCCGTGCTCCAGGCGCTGACCTGGGTGGAGACCTCCGCCGACCTGCCGGAGGGCGCCCGCTTCGAGACGTACGCCTACGCCGACCGGCTCCTAGGCCTCGAACTCACCCGCGACCTGGGGTGCCCGTCGTGATCGCGCGCGCCGGAGCCGGTCCGCTGCGCCGCCTCGTGGTGCTGCGGCACGCCAAGTCCGCCTGGCCGGACGGCGTCCCGGACCACGAGCGCCCGCTCGCGCCGCGCGGCAGACGTGACGCGCCCGCGGCAGGCCGTGCGCTGGTCGAGGCCGACTGCCTGCCCGACCTCGCCCTGTGCTCCACCGCCGTGCGCGCCCGCCAGACCTGGGAGCTGGCCTCGGCCCAGTGGGGCACACCGCCGCCCGTACGGCAGGACCCGCGGCTGTACGCCGCCGATGCCATCGACCTGCTGGGGGTCGTGCACGAGGTGTCGCCCGAGGTGGAGACGCTGCTGCTGATCGGGCACAACCCCGGCCTGGAGGACCTGGTCCTGGAACTCGCCGGGGACGGCCTGGACGACACGCTGGACGAGGTACGGACGAAGTTCCCCACCTCGGCGATCGCCGTACTGGCCTGGCACGGCACCAGCTGGCAGGCCCTCGCCCCCGGCACCGCGCTGCTGACCGGGGTGATCGTGGCACGCGGCAAGAAGGACCGCTGAGCGCTGGCGATGACATCGGGGCAGGTGGGAGTCTGTGCGTCGGCGCCAAGGTAGCGTCACTGATCTACCGGAAAGGGTCGGGCGGAACCGTGGTCGATGTCGTGGGTGTCATGGAGGCACTTGCCGAGCAGGGCGTCACGGTGCTGTTCAAGGCGGATGCGGAGCGCATGCGTGACGGAGTGCGGCCGTGGACCTTCGTCGCGAGCGGTGCTCCCTTCCACGAGGACCTGCTCGTGCGTACCGATGCCGCCTCGGTGGAAGCCTGCCTGGAGATCTGCCTGCCGCAGCTGCGCGAGCGCGGACTGGTCGTCCCTGGGTGACGACCCGGTTGACTAGGCTGACCGGATGCAGGACGAGTACCGCACTGTCGCGCGCGTGGGTGTGCATGAGATCGAGGTCAACCGGTCGCGCTTTTTGTGCGCGCTCGCTCCGGCCGGCAGCGAAAAGGAGGCGCAGGACTTCATCGCCGCCGTCCGCAAGGAGCACACGGACGCCACCCACAACTGCTGGGCCTACGTCATCGGTGCCGACGCCTCCGTCCAGAAGGCGAGCGACGACGGCGAACCGGGCGGCACCGCCGGCGTCCCCATGCTGCAGATGCTGCTGCGCCGCGAGATGCGGTACGTCGTCGCCGTCGTCACCCGCTACTACGGCGGCGTCAAACTCGGCGCGGGCGGCCTCATCAGGGCGTACGGCGGCGCGGTCGGCGAGGCTCTGGACACCCTCGGCACCCTCACCCGCCGCCGCTTCCGCCTCGCCACGGTGACCGTCGACCACCAGCGCGCCGGCAAGGTCCAGAACGACCTGCGGTCCACGGGGCGCGAGGTGCGGGACGTGCGCTACGGCGAGGCGGTCACCATCGAGATCGGCCTGCCGGACGCCGACGTGGAGGCCTTCCGTGCATGGCTGGCCGACGCCACGGCCGGCACCGCGGGCTTCGAACTCGGCGGAGAGGCCTACGGAGACGCCTGACGTACCGGATGTAACGGTCGTAACGGACAGGCGCAGTACGGCTCATGACGGGCCGATACGGGAGTAACCACCCGTGATGTCGGACCCGGCCGTTAGTCTCGGGGATCATGAGACTGCTGCACACTTCCGACTGGCATCTCGGCCGGGCGTTCCACCGGGTGAACATGCTTGGTGCCCAGGCCGAGTTCATCGGCCACCTCGTCGCGGCCGTGCGCGAGCACGCCGTGGACGCCGTGGTCGTGTCGGGAGACGTGTACGACCGCGCGGTGCCGCCGCTCGCCGCGGTAGAGCTGTTCGACGACGCCCTGCACCGCCTCGCCGACCTCGGCGTGCCGACCGTGATGATCTCCGGCAACCACGACTCGGCCCGCCGCCTCGGTGTCGGCGCCGGACTCATCGGACGCGCGGGCATCCATCTGCGCACCGAGCCCGCGGCCAGCGGAACGCCGGTGGTCCTGGCGGACGAGCACGGGGACGTGGCCTTCTACGGACTGCCCTACCTCGAACCCGCCCTGGTGAAGGAGGAGTTCGGCGTCGAGAAGGCAGGACACGAGGCGGTGCTCGCCGCCGCCATGGAGCGCGTCCGCGCCGACCTCGCCACCCGCGCGCGCGGCACGCGCTCCGTCGTCCTCGCCCACGCCTTCGTCACCGGCGGCGAGGCCAGCGACAGCGAGCGCGACATCACCGTCGGCGGGGTCGCCGCCGTACCCGCCGGCGTCTTCGACGGCGTCGACTACACGGCCCTCGGCCATCTGCACGGCTGCCAGACCATCACCGAGCGCGTCCGTTACTCCGGCTCCCCGCTCGCGTACTCCTTCTCCGAGGCCGACCACCGCAAGTCGATGTGGCTCGTCGACCTCGACGCGCACGGCGCCGTCACCGCCGAGCGCGTCGACTGCCCGGTGCCGCGCCCGCTGGCCCGCATGCGCGGCCGGCTGGAGGATCTGCTCGCCGACCCCGCCCTCACCCGGCACGAGGACGCCTGGGTCGAGGCCACCCTGACCGACGCGGTCCGCCCCGCCGATCCCATGGCCCGGCTCACCGAGCGCTTCCCGCACACCCTGAGCCTCGTCTTCGAACCCGAGCGGGCGCCGGACGACCCCGACGTGTCCTACGCCCGGCGCCTGGCCGGTCGCAGCGACCAGGAGATCGCCGAGGACTTCGTCGCCCATGTGCGCGGCGCCGGACCCGACGAGCGCGAACAGGCCGTGCTGCGGGACGCCTTCGACGCGGTGCGCGCCGACGAGGCCGTGCGGGAGGTGGCACGGTGAGGCTGCACCGGCTGGACATCACGGCCTTCGGACCCTTCGGGGCCGCCCAGTCCGTCGACTTCGACGAACTCTCGGCCGCCGGCCTGTTCCTGCTGCACGGCCCGACCGGGGCCGGCAAGACCTCGGTTCTGGACGCCGTTTGCTACGCCCTGTACGGGACGGTCCCGGGAGCGCGCCAGAGCGGTCAGGGCCTGACCCTGCGCAGCGATCACGCGTCGACGGCCACCCGCACCGAGGTCACCCTCGAACTGACCGTCGCCGGACGCCGGTTGGAGATCACCCGGCAGCCGCCCTGGGAGCGGCCCAAGAAGCGCGGCTCCGGCACGACGCTGGAGAAGGCGCAGAGCTGGCTGCGCGAGTACGACACCACGACGGCCGACTGGAAGGACCTCAGCCGTTCCCACCAGGAGATCGGCGAGGAGATCACCCAGCTGCTCGGAATGAGCCGCGAGCAGTTCTGCCAGGTCGTGCTGCTGCCCCAGGGCGACTTCGCCCGCTTCCTGCGCGCCGACGCCGAGGCGCGCGGCAAGCTCCTCGGCCGCCTCTTCGACACCCACCGCTTCGCCGAGGTGGAGAAGCGCCTCGCCGAGCGCCGGCGCGCCGCGGAGGCCCGGGTGCGCGAGGGCGACGCCGAACTGCTGGCCGACGCCCACCGCATGCAGCAGGCCGCGGGCGGTGCGATGGAGCTGCCCGAACTGACGCCGGGGGAGCCGGGGCTGGCGGAAGCCGTCGTCGCGGCCGCCGCCGTCGCCCGCAGCACCGCCCGCGAACAGCTCACCATCGCCCACCTCCGCCTCACCTCCGCGGAGTCGGCCCACGCGGCAGCCAAGCGGGTGCTGGACGACGCACGCGAACTGGACCGGCTGCAGCGGCGGTTCACCGAGGCGCGCGAGCGTGCCGCGCGGCTGGAGGAGCGTGCCGACGCCCACCGGGAGGCCCAGGCGCGCATGGAACGCTCCCGCAAGGCGGAGGCGGTGGCACCGGCGCTGGACCTCCGGGAGGCCACGGACGCCGAGCACCGCAGGGCGGCGGAGGCGGAGGCACGCGCGCGTGCCCTGCTGCGGAACATCCTGGAGCCGGCGGCAGGACTCACCGACGCCGGTGCCGTCGCTCTCGCCGCCGCCGCTCGCCGTGCCGTCGAGGAGCTGGGTGGTCTGGAATCCGCGCGACGGGCCGAACAGCGGCTGGCCGAGCTGCTGAAGGAGCGGGAGGGGCTGGAGCGGCAGGAACGGGCCGACGAGGACGTCCTGCAGGAGGCCGAGGCGTGGCTCGCCGGGTGGGACCAGATGCGCACGGCACTCCAGAGCGGTGTCGACTCCGCGCAGGAAGCCGCCACCCGGGCCGAACAGCTCGCGGTGCAGCGGGACCCGGCCCGCAGGCGCCTCGCCGCCGCCCGACAGCGCGACCAGCTCGGCCGGGACGTCGACGACGCCCAGCGCCAGGTCCTGGCCGCCACGGAGTCCGCGCAGAAGGCGCGTGCCGAATGGCTCGACGTGAAGGAACAGCGGCTGAACGGCATCGCAGCCGAGCTGGCCGCCCAGCTCACGGACGGCGAACCCTGCGCGGTCTGCGGCGCCGTCGAACACCCCGCGCCCGCCCGCAAGGACGCCGGGCACGTCGGCCGGGAGACCGAGGAGCGCGCCCTCGCCGCCTACCAGCACGCCGACGAACAGCGCACCGAGGCCGAGCGGCGCCTGGGTGTCGTACAGCGCGCCCTGGCCGCCGCACAGGGCGAGGCCGGCGACACACCCACCGAGCAACTGGCCCTCCAGGCAGATGAGTTGGAGCAGCAGTACACGGAGGCCCGCGCCGGAGCGTCCGCGCTGTCCGGCGCCCACGAACAGCTGCGGCAGGCCGAGGAGGAACGCGACCGGCGGGTCTCCGCCCAGCAGGAGGCCGCCGTACGCGCCGCCTCCCGGGTCGCCCGCCGGGACGCCCTGGACCAGGAACGGGCCGCTCTCGAAGCGGAGTTGACGCAGGCCCGGGGTGCCGCCGGGAGCGTCGCCGCCCGCGCCGCCCAGCTCGAACGCCGGGCCGCCCTGCTCACCGACGCCGCCGACACCGCCCGCGCCGCCGAGGACACCGCGGGGCGGCTCAAGGACGCGGACGCCCGGCTCGCCGACGCCGCCTTCCGGGCCGGCTTCGAGACCCCGCAGGCGGCGGCCGCCGCACTCCTCGACGACCACGCCCACCGCGAGCTGCAACGCCGCCTGGACGCCTGGCAGTCCGAGGAGGCCGCCGTACGCGCCGTCCTCGCCGAGGCCGACACCGCGGCCGCCGCCCAGCAGCCGCCCGCCGACCTCGCCTCGGCGGAACGGGCCGCCGCCGAGGCGGGCCGCCGGGTCCGCGAGGCCGCCTCCGCGCGCGACGCGGCGGCCCGCCGCTGCACCGAACTCGACCGACTCTCCGCTCGCTCGGCCGCGGGGCTGCGCCGGCTCGCCCCGCTGCGGGAGGAGTACGACCGGGTGGCCCGTCTCGCCTCCCTCACCGCCGGCACCTCCGCGGAGAACGACCGCAAGATGCGCCTGGAGTCGTATGTGCTGGCGGCCCGCCTGGAGCAGGTCGCCGCCGCGGCGACCGTGCGGCTGCAGCGCATGTCGTCCGGCCGCTACACCCTCGTCCACTCCGACGACCGCACCGGACGCGGCCGCAGCGGTCTCGGTCTGCACGTCGTCGACGCGTGGACCGGCCGTGAGCGGGACACCTCCACGCTGTCCGGCGGCGAGACGTTCTTCGCCTCGCTCGCCCTCGCCCTCGGCCTGGCGGACGTCGTCACGGACGAGGCCGGCGGGGTCCGCCTGGACACCCTCTTCATCGACGAGGGCTTCGGCAGCCTGGACGACCAGACCCTGGACGAGGTGCTGGACGTGCTCGACTCACTGCGCGAACGGGACCGCAGCGTCGGCATCGTCAGCCATGTCGCCGACCTGCGGCGGCGCGTCCACGCCCAGTTGGAGGTGGTGAAGGGCAGATCCGGGTCGACGCTGCGGCAGCGCGGTCACTGACCGAGCGCTCGGCGCGGCAGCGGCGAGGAGTACACGACGCTCGTCGTCACCGAGCCCAGCGTGCCGATCTTCCCCGACACCTCCTCCAGGTGGCGCATCGAGCGGGCGGCGACCTTGATGACGAAGCAGTCGTCGCCGGTGACATGGTGCGCCTCGAGGATCTCGGGCGTCACGGCGACGAGGTCGTGGAACGGCTTGTAGTTGCCGTTGGGGTACCGCAGGCGCACGAACGCCAGGATCGGCAGCCCCAGCCGCTCCGGGTCCACCACGGCCGCGTAGCCCTGGATGACACCCGCCTCCTCCAGCCGCCGCACCCGCTCGGTGACGGCGCTCGGCGACATGGAGACGGCCCGCGCCAGCTCGGCGTAGCTGGCCCGTCCCTCCCGCTGCAGGACGTCCAGGATGCGCCAGTCGGTTGCGTCCGGGGAATACGCGGTCATCACCGATGGATAGCAGGGGAATCCCCGGCGGATCAAGGGATGCGCCGGGAAACGGCACTTCAGAGGGCGGACGTCCGCTCGTAGATTTCAGGCATGACCACCGACACCGTGAACCCCGTCCTCAGGGTCGCCCCCGCCGCCCCGGCGCAGGCCGCCGCCTACTTCCGCGCGAGCCTCGCCTTCCACGCCGACGTCTCCGACGTGGCCGCCGCGCTGGCGGCCGACGGCGGTCCCGGCTTCGTCCTCGTGGACTCCCGCTCCACCGGGTCCTGGGAGCAGGGCCACATCCCCGGCGCGCTCCACCTGCCCACCGCGCTCATCCCCGAGCGGGCCGAGCAGCTCCTCGACAGGTCCGTGCCGGTCGTCACGTACTGCTGGGGCCCGGGCTGCAACGGCGCCACCCGCGCCGCGCTGGCCCTCGCCGAACTCGGCTACCAGGTCAAGGAGATGCTCGGCGGCTTCGAGTACTGGGCACGGGAGGGCTTCGCGTACGAGACCGGAGGGGGCTCGGAGCGCCGGCCGGCGGACCCGCTGACGGCGCCGGTGCGGGGCGGGGAGCCGGCGCTATGTCACATACCACCGTCCGCGGCACCGGCACCGGTCGACTGCGGCTGCTGATCCCCTCGACCGTCGCGGTGACCATGACGACCGCCGCGAATCCCCCCGTGCGTGGCCGACGTGCGCGACCCGTGCGTGGCTGCCGTGCGTGGTCCGTGCGTGGCCGCTCCGAGCGACCCGTTTGCGACTGCCGTGCGCGACCCGTGCGTGCCGCTGCGAGCGACCGTGCGCGACCGCCGTGCGTGACTGCCGCGCGTGGCCACGTGCGCGACCGGCAGCGGGCGGTCGACCTCGCGGAGCGGGCCGGCCGGGACGACCTGCTCGCCTCGGTCTACGGCGCCTGGACCGAGCCCTCGCTCTGGCGCAGCCGGCTGGAGGGCTTCTTCGACCGGACCGCCCTGGCCCGCCCCGCCATGCATGGGCCCGTGCGCGTCGCAGTGTGTGGCCGCTGCGAGCGACACGAATGCGAGCGCCGTGCGTGAACGCCGCGAGTGGCCCGTGCCTGGCCCCCGTGCGTGACCACCGCAAGTGGCCGTTGAGGAGCCCTCGCGGACGGCGAACACCGGTGATCCCCGCCCACGCCCCCGGCGTGTACGGTTCTGCGCCATGGTGCGATACGCGGATCCCGGAAGGCTGGAGTGGGTCGAGTCGGGCGGTGGTCCGCTCATAGCCGTGCCGGAGACGGTGCTGCCGTTCTGGGCGGGCGCCGACGGCGAGGAGGCTGCCTCCGACTACGACCGCGCCTGCGAGGTCGACGGCGTGGTGGGACTGCTCCCGGTCGGTGACTCGGCCGCCCTCGTCCTCGGCGACGAACCGGCCTCGACCGCCTATCTGCCCGAGCACGCGGCCTTCGTGCGCTGGTGCGCCGCCAACTCCGAGGACGAGCTCCTGGCCGGCGTCCCGGCCGCCCTCGCCTCCGCGGACTGGAAGGACGAGGTGAGCTGGGACGTGCCGGGCACCGTCGTCCTGTTCGACTCCGCCTGGCCCGGCAGCGAGACGGAGCGGACGGAGAGCCTGAAGGTCGCACTCGAACCCGGCCGCTACGCGGTCCGCGCGGCCAACGTCCAGCCGGGACCCGAGACCTGGCTGGGCCTCGTACAACTGCGTCGGATCGAGAAGGGCTGACAGCCGGACAGCCGGCACGAAAATCCACGTGCGGTCCGCGGGCGACGTCCGGATCATGGTGGCCCATGCCCCCACTTCCGCACCCCGCCCCCGAAGACCTGCGCCGTGACCCCCTGCCGCTGCGCGGCCGCACCGCCCTGGTCACCGGCGCCAGCAGACGCGACGGTATCGGACATGCCGTCGCCCGGCGGCTGGCGGCGTACGGCGCGAGCGTCTATCTGCACCACCATGTGCCGCACGACGCGGCCATGCCCTGGGGCGCCGACCGCCCCGAGGACGTCATCGCCTCCGTGCGCTCCGCGCTCGGCGATCCCGAGGCGCGGGTCCTCGCGGGCCCCGGCGACCTCACCGACCCTGCCGCGCCGGCCGAGTTGATCGGGACGGCCGCGTCCGCGCTCGGCGGCCGGCTCGACATCCTCGTCGCCAACCACGCCCTCAGCGGCAGCGACGGCACCCTCGATGAGATCGACGCCGCGATGCTGGACGCGCACTGGGCGGTCGACACCCGTTCCGTGCTGCTCCTCGTCCAGGCGTACGCACGGCTACGGGCTCAACTCCCGCCGCGCACACCCGGCGGACGCGTCGTGATGATGACCTCCGGGCAGGACCTCGCGGGCGGTATGCCCGGCGAGATCGCCTACGCCCTCCAGAAGGGCGCCCTCGCCTCCATCACCCGCTCCCTGTCGACGACGCTCGCCGAGCACGCGATCACGGTGAACGCCGTCAACCCCGGCCCCGTGGACACCGGTTACGCGACCGGGGAGCTCCACGAGGCCGTCGCCGCCCGCTTCCCCGCCGGCCGCTGGGGCATGCCCGACGACCCGGCCCGCCTCATTGCGTGGCTGGCCACGGACGAGGCGGACTGGATCACCGGCGAGGTCGTCAACTCGGAAGGGGGCTGGCGGCGTTGATCACAGACCGGCCAGCTCGTCCACCAGGTCGTCGAGGCCCAGCGAGCCCTGCGAGAGGGCTGCCATGTGCCAGGTCTTCAGGTCGAAGGCGTCGCCCTTGCGCTCGCGTGCCTTCTCCCGGCCCAGCAGCCAGGCGCGTTCGCCCAGCTTGTAGCCGATGGCCTGGCCCGGCATGGACAGGTAGCGGGTCAGCTCGCTCTCCACGAAGTCCGCGGGACGGCTGCTGTGCGAGCCGAAGAACTCCTGCGCCAGCGCGGGCGTCCAGCGCTCCCCGGGGTGGAAGGGGGAGTCGCCGGGGATCGTCAGCTCCAGGTGCATGCCGATGTCGATGATCACGCGGGCGGCCCGCATCATCTGTGCGTCCAGGTAGCCGAGCCGGCGCTCCGGGTCGGTGAGGAAGCCCAGCTCGTCCATCAGCCGCTCCGCGTACAGCGCCCAGCCCTCGGCGTTGGCGCTGACCATGCCCACGCTCGCCTGGTAGCGGGAGAGGTCCGCGGCGACGTGCTTCCACTGCGCCAGCTGGAGATGGTGACCGGGCACGCCCTCGTGGTACCAGGTGGACACCAGGTCGTAGACGGGGAAGCGGGTCTGGCCCATGGTGGGCAGCCAGGTGCACCCGGGGCGCGTGAAGTCGTCCGACGGCGGCGTGTAGTACGGCGCCGCCGCGCTGCCGGGAGGGGCGATCCGGGACTCGACGCGCCGTACCCGCTCGGCCAGGTCGAAGTGGGTGCCGTCCAGCTTCTCGATCGCCTCGTCCATCAGGGACTGCAGCCACCGCTGGACCTCGTCGACGCCCTCGATGTGCGTGCCGTGCCGGTCCAGGTGGGCGAGGGCCACCCACGGCGTCTCGGCGCCGGGCAGGATCTTCTCGGCCTCGGTCCGCATCTCGCCCAGCAGCCGGTGGTACTCGGACCAGCCGTACGCGTACGCATCGTCGAGGTCGAGGTCCGTGCCGTTGAAGTAGCGGACCCAGCGGGCGTACCGCTCGCGGCCCACGACGTCCGGCGCGCCCTCGACCGCCGGGGCGTACACGTCCCGTACCCAGTCGCGCAGGGCGACGACGGCCTCGCCGGCCGAGCGGGCCGCCGCGTCCAGCTCGGACCGGAGCGCCTCGGGCCCCGAGGCGGCGTACTGCTCGAACCAGCCGTGCCCCGCGCCGTCCGCGTCGGCCCACTGGCCGAGCTGCTGGACGAAGGTGGCGGTGGCCCGGGGTCCGCCGTACAGCTTCTTCTCCAGCCCGAGGGCCAGGGACTCGCGGTAGCCCGCCAGCGCGGCCGGCACCGCGCGCAGCCGCTCGGCGATCGCCGCCCAGTCCTCCTGCGACTGCGCCGGCGTCACGGTGAACACCTGCCGGACCGCGTGCGCGGGGGAGCTGAGGTTGCTGACGGCGCGCAGGCCCTCCTCGGCCTCGTGCACGGCGAGCCCGGCGGTCAGCCGCTCGCGCAGCAGACGCGCGCACCGGCGCTCGATGTCACTGTCCGCGTCGGGCAGGCGCTCCGCCTCGGCGAGCCGGAGCAGGGTCGTGCGCGACAGCTCCGCCTGGGCCTCCTCACCCGCGGGCGACAGGTCGGGCAGCCTGCTGGAACTCTCCTTCACGCCGAGGAAGGTGCCGGTGATCGGATCGAGGGCGACGAGATCGTCGACGTAGGCGTCGGCGACCTCACGGGGCAGCGGGCTCTTGATCTCAGACATGGGCCCATCCTCGTACGACGGCCCGTCGCACGTCACCCCGATTGAGCCGACGGCGAAGGCGGGAGCAGCGGCCCGCAGTCCCACTGCTGGAAGATCAACCGCGTTTCCACGCGGGCCACTTCACGCCGTGCCGTGAACTCGTCCAGCACCAGTCGCTGCAGATCCGCCATGTCGGCGACGGCGACATGGACCAGATAGTCGTCCGGCCCGGTCAGATGGAAGACGGTACGGGACTCCGGCAGCGCCCTGATCCGCTCCACGAACGGCCCCACCAACTCCCTCCGATGCGGCCTGACCTGCACCGACAGCAGAGCCTCCAGCCCCCGCCCCAGCTTGGCCGGATCGAGCCGCAGCTGATGCCCCAGGATCACGCCCGCCCGCCGCAACCGGGTCACCCGGTCCAGACACGTCGACGGCGCCACCCCGACCTGTGCGGCGAGATCGCGGTACGTGGTCCGGGCGTCGTTCTGCAGCAACCGCAGCAGATGCAGGTCCACCGGATCCAGTACGACGGATTCACCCATCACCCGAACGTAGCACGGGACACTGCTCCCGCCGCCCGCCCGATGTTCACCCTTCCTCGCATGGACTCCACGAGAGCACTGGCCACCGAGGCCGTCCACGCCGGCCGCGACGACCTCGCCCGGCAGGGCCTGCACACCCCGCCCATCGACCTGTCGACCACCTACCCGTCGTACGACAGCCGTGGTGAGGCCGCCCGCATCGACGCCTTCGCCACCACCGGCGCCGAACCGGAGGGCCCGCCCGTCTACGGCCGCCTCGGCAACCCCACCGTGGCCCGCTTCGAGACCGCCCTGGCCCGACTGGAGGGCACCGAGTCCGCGGTCGCCTTCGCCAGCGGTATGGCCGCGCTCAGCGCCGTCCTTCTCGTACGGGCGTCGATGGGCCTGCGTCACGTGGTAGCCGTACGCCCCCTCTACGGCTGCACCGACCATCTGCTGACCGCCGGCCTGCTCGGCACCGAGGTGACCTGGACCGACCCGGCCGGCATCACGGACGCCCTGCGCCCCGACACCGGACTGGTCATGGTCGAGTCCCCGGCCAACCCGACCCTCGCCGAGGTCGACCTGCGGGCCGTGGCCCACTCCTGCGGCTCGGTCCCCCTCCTGGTCGACAACACCTTCGCCACCCCGGTCCTGCAGCGCCCCGCCGGACAGGGCGCCCGACTGGTCCTGCACAGTGCCACCAAGTACCTGGGCGGCCACGGCGACGTGCTGGCGGGCGTGGTGGCCTGCGACGAGGAGTTCGCCGGCCGCCTCCGCCAGATCCGCTTCGCCACCGGCGGCATCCTCCACCCCCTCGCGGGCTACCTCCTCCTCCGCGGCCTTGCCACCCTGCCGGTCCGCGTCCACGCGGCCTCCGCCACCGCCGCCGAACTGACCCGCCGCCTCACCGCCGACCCCCGCGTCACCCGTGTCCACTACCCCCGAGTCGGCGGCGCGATGATCGCCTTCGAAACCACGACCGACCCCCACGAGGTCATAGCCGCGGTCCGCCTGATCACCCCCGCGGTAAGCCTCGGCAGCGTGGACACCCTGATCCAACACCCGGCTTCCATCAGCCACCGCATAGTCGACGAACAGGACAGACGGCACGCAGGCGTGAGCGACCACCTCCTGCGCATGTCAGTGGGCCTGGAGGATGTGGAGGATCTTTGGCTGGACTTGAATCAGGCGTTGGGCCGGCGCCCCGAAAGGGGCGCGGGGCTGTGTCGATATGCGGCTCCGCCGCGGGGCGCGATCAGCCACAACGCACCCGCAGAGGCCGCTGAATCAGATCCCCCTACGGCGCTTCGGCCCTCGTAGTCACCCGTGCGTCCACATCCAGCCGAGCCGTGATCACCAAGGTCCCCTCCTCAATCTGGTAATCAAGAGGAACCCCCAACCCCCGCATGGCGGCGACCATCCCCGTATTGGACGCCTGCGTCACGGCATACACGCTCTCGCACCCCGCAGCCAACGCCATCCCGACCAGCCTGCGCAGCAACTCCGCTCCGACTCCGCGCCGCTGCCACTTGTCCTCCACCAGCAACGCGACCTCGGTCTCGTCGCCGTCCCACAACAGGTGCCCGAGTCCGACGATGCGCCCGGACGCGGTCTGCACGGCCAGCGTCCGGCCGAACCGCGGGTTCAGCAGGTGGTTCAGATAGCGGTCGGCGTCCCCGACCGGCCCGTGGTACCGCAGCCCGAGCGTCCGCGCGGAGCACCGCTCGTGCATCTCCCGGGCGGCCTCCAGATCCCGCGTGTCCGCCCGCCGTACGGTGATGTCGTTGCCCTCGGGCAGCGTCAGCACGTCGTGGCCGTGCGGCAGGCGGGGACCGAGCCGCGCGTCCAGGTCCACCAGCGCGCGCGCCCGCGCGAACTCGGTCGGGGTGAACGGCAGGTACGGCCGCTCCACGGTGATCACTCCACCCTCCGGCGCCCGCAGTCGCATCACGGTGTCCTCCAGCACGCCCTCCACCGGCACGCCCTCCGGTGCCCGTCCGCCGCCGACCGGCACGGCGGGCGTCTGGCGGATGGTGCACCGGCCCACCAACTGCCGCAGCGCCAGCGGCAGTTCGGCCGCGTCCAGGGCGGTGCGGGCGGCCAGGCCCAGCACCCGGGTCGGTGCGTCCACCAGGTCATGGGCATCGGCCCGCTCGATCCACGTGTCCGCGCCGCCGGCCGCCGCGACCACCCGGGTGAGCTCGGACGCCTCCAGCTCGCCGGGGGCCCGCAGCAGGAACTCGTCCACCGTGCCCACGGCCAGCGGATGCGTCTGCAGGCTGAGGATGTCCACCTGTCGTCCGGCCAGTGCCGTGCACAGCGCGGCCAGCGATCCGGGTTCGTCCTTCACGGTCGTCCGCATCCGCCACAGCACGCCGGCGCGGGGCCCGGTCTGCCGCTCGGGCGGCAGCGACCGGGCGTCGGTATCGCTTGTCGGGGGTGCGTGACCGTGGCGGCGTGACCACCAACTGTGGAACACCGTGGCAAGGCCGACGAGGTTCTTCCGCTTCGCACGCGTCACATCAGATATTTCTTGACCCATACAGCCACTGTGAAGGAAACGTGTTGCGTGATCACGAACGCACTGTGACTGATGGGTAAAGCGTGCTTATGTACCTTTTGGTTGAATCTTTTCCTTCGTCAGGGCCGCGCGCCGAGGGATGACGCCGGAACGCGGCCCTGGAACGAGGGTACGGGAGTTACTGGCCGACCCGGCCCGGCTGCAGCGTCCGAGTGAACAGCACCGTGCCGTCGTACTCGCGCAGACGCACCGTCAACTCCCCGCTGTCGCCGTCGATGTCGACCTCGCCGAAGAACTGGTAGCCCTCGGCGGGTGACACGTTCGAGGCGGTCGGCGCCTTGACGAACACCCGGTCGGGGCCGAACGTGCCGTCGAGCGCGTTGGCCGGGAAGGCGCCGGCGTTCAGCGGGCCCGAGACGAACTCCCAGAACGGCTCGAAGTCCTTGAACGCGGCCCGCGAGGGGTCGTAGTGCTGGGCCGAGGTGTGGTGGACGTCCGCCGTCAGCCAGACCGTGCCGGTGATCCGCCGGTGTTTGATGTACCGCAGCAGCTCGGCGATCTGCAGCTCGCGGCCGAGCGGCGCTCCGGGGTCGCCCTGCGCGACGGCCTCGAAGTTCGGCTTGCCCTCGACCGGGTCGGGTACGACGAGGCCGAGCGGCATGTCGTTGGCGATGACCTTCCACACCGCGCGGGACCTCGCCAGCTCGCGCTTGAGCCACTCCAGCTGCTCACGGCCGAGGATGCCGACCGGGTCGGTGGTCTGGTTGTCCGGCGAGTTGGCGTTGCGGTAGGTGCGCATGTCGAGCACGAACACGTCCAGCAGCGGACCGTGGCTGACCTTGCGGTAGATCCGGCCGTCCGGGCGGCCGCTGATGGTGGAGATGGGGAAGTACTCGGAGAAGGCCTGCCGGGAGCGCACGGCCAGGTCGTCGAGCTTCGTGCCGGCCGGGTAGGCGGTGCCGGTGCCGATGACCTCGCCCGGGTACCAGTTGTTGCGGACCTCGTGGTCGTCCCACTGGATGATGTTGGGCACCTGGGCGTTGAACCGGCGCAGGGCCGCGTCCAGCAGGTTGTAGCGGAAGTTGCCCCGGTAGTCGGCGAGGGTGGTCGCGACGTGCGACTTCTCCTCGGTGGTGACGTTCCGGTAGACGGTGCCGTCGGGCAGCGCCTGCGTGGCGGAGATGACGCCGTCGGCGTAGATGTTGTCGCCGCTGCACAGGAAGAAGTCCGGGTCGACCTTGGCCATGGCGTCGAAGATGCGGTAGCCGCCGATGGATTCGTTGATGCCCCAGCCCTGGCCGGCGAGGTCGCCGGACCACACGAACCTGACGCCCTTGCGGCGCTTGACGGGCGCCGTCCGGAAGGTGCCGGTGACGGGTTCGCCGGTGCGGCGCGGGTCGTCGGGGTCGGCGAGCAGTACCCGGTAGTGGATCTGCTCGCCCGCGGGGAGCCCGTGCAGCCGGGTCGTGCCGGTGAAGTCCGAACCCTCGCCCAGCAGCGGACCGTGCCATCGGCGCGGGTTGCGGAACGACTCGGTCGCGGACGTCTCGACGATCATCCGCGCGGGTCGGTCGGAACGCACCCACACCAGCCCGGAGTCGGTGGTCACGTCTCCCGCCTGCACACCCCAGCTCGCCCTCGGCCGCCCCGACAGGGCGAACGCCGGCGCCGCGCCGAGGGCGGTGGGCAGGGTCAGGGCCGCCGACGCGGCGAGCGAGCCGCGCAGCACGCTGCGGCGGGCGGGGAACGGACGGTGCGACATGGATGCGCCTCCAGGGACGGGATCCGGCCAGTGTTAGCGGTCCCACACCTACTGGGGCGCCGCAGCGCACACGCAAACCACAAGTGAACAACTGACCGCCGGGGCGCGGGAATCGACTACTCGGCCATCAATCGCACGCCCGCTCGGATCCGTGCGGGGGACAGATGGGCGTATCCCAGGACGAGTCGCACGGCGTCGTCGTCCTGCCGGGCACGCGCGTGCGTGTAGTCCGTCAGCGGCCGTACGGCGACACCGGCTTCGGCCACGCGCGCGAGGAAGCGCTCCTCGGGGCCGTAGCGGGGCGGGAGCGCCGCGATGACGTGCAGTCCGGCGGCGATGCCCGACACCTGCGAACCCGGGAGGTGCTGCGCCAGCGCGGCGACGAGCGCGTCCCGCCGCTCGCGGTAGGCGCGTTGGCAGCGTCGCAGCTGGCGGTCGTAGTCGCCGCGCTCCACGAACCGGGCGAACAGCGCCTGATCCAGGGTGGGATGGCCGAGGTCCATGGTGCGCTTGCGCTCGACGACCTCGTCGGCCAGCGACTCCGGCACGAGCAGCCAGCCGAGCCGCAGCCCCGGGGCGAGCGACTTGCTGACCGACCCCGTGCAGGCCACCCGCTCCGGGTCGAGGCCCTGCAGGGCGCCGACGGGGGCGCGGTCGTAGCGGAAGTCCCCGTCGTAGTCGTCCTCCAGCACGAGACCGTCCACCGAGCGTGCCCAGTCGAGCAGTTCGGCCCGGCGGCGCGCCGAGTAGGCGATGCCGGTGGGGAACTGGTGCGAGGGGGTCGTCACCACGGCCCGTACGCCCGACTCGCGCAGCGCACCGACGCGGAGCCCTTGGTCGTCCAGGGGGACGGGCACGGTGGTGACGCCGGCCGCGGTGTACAGGGCGTCGTGCTGGGGGCTTCCGGGGTTCTCGACGCCGACCGTGCGCAGTCCGCGCGCGTGGAGCGCGAATCCGAGCAGCGTCGTCGCCTGCGCCACTCCGGAGACGACCACGATCCGCTCCGGGTCCGCCACCACGCCCCGGCGGCGCGCGAGCAGTTCCGCCAGCGCCGTGCGGAGCCGGGGCAGCCCGCGTGGATCGGGATAGCCGAGATCCTGGTGTGGCAGCTCGGCCAGCACACCACGCTGCGCCGCGGCCCAGGCCGCGCGGGGGAACAGCGACAGATCCGGTGTGCCGGGCACGAAGTCGGCCTCCGTGCCGGGCGACCGGGGCGCGAGGTCACGCGCGCGTGGCCGGGCCGCGCGCACGGCACCGCTCACCCAGGTGCCGGCACCCCGGCCGCTGCGCAGGTACCCCTCCGCCGTCAGCTGCTCGTACGCCTCGGTGACCAGCCCCCGCGACACCCCGAGGTCGGCGGCGAGGTCCCGGCTCGACGGCAACCGCGTCCCGGGCGCCAGCCGCCCCGACCGCACGGCCTCCCGCAGCGCCGCCTGCAGGGAACGGCCACGCGCGCGTGCCGGGGCGGAAGCGGCCGGCAGCAGCAGCTCCCAGGCGGGGGAGACGGCGGACTCCGCCGTGCCGTCCGGATTGGTCCCCGATGGCCTCATGGAAGTGGACCTTAAACCAGACCGCCCGGCTCCCTAGCGTCACCGCCATGAACGCCACCACCGCCCGCGGAGCCCTCCTCGCCACCCTCGCCTGTGTGCTCGTCGGCGGCTCCTTCACCGCCAACAGCGTCCTCGGCCACTACCCGTACGCGGGCGGGCAGTTCCTGCGCTACGGGGCGGCCTGTCTGCTCCTCCTCCCGCTGGCCGGCGCGGACGCGGCAGGGCGGCTGCGGACGCTGACAACCCGCCAGTGGGTGCGGCTCGCGGCACTGGCCGCCATCGGCATGGTCGGCTTCAACCTCGCCGTCATCGCCGCCGAACGCAGCGCGGAACCTGCGGTCCCCGGCGTCCTCGTGGGCTGCGCGCCGGTGATCGTCGCCGTCCTGGTGCCGCTCCTGGCGGGACGGCGGCCCCGGCGCCGGGTGCTGTACGGGGCGTCGCTGGTCGCCCTCGGCGCCTTCACCGTCCAGGGATGGGGCCGTACGGACGCGGCCGGGCTCGCCTTCTCGGGCTGCGCGCTCGCCGGCGAGGTCGGATTCGCGGTCCTGGCCGTGCCCGTGCTGCGGGTGCTGGGACCCCGGCTGCTGTCGGCCACCGTGTGCGGGCTCGCGGCGGCCGAGTCGGCGATGGTCGGACTCCCGCTGGACGGCACGGCGTGGCTGCGCCGCCCCGACGGCGCCGAGGCCGCCGCGCTGGTGTGGCAGGCGGCCGTCGTCACCGTCGTCGGCTTCGTGTGCTGGTACATGGGCATGCAGCGCATCGGCGTCGAGCGCGCCACGCTGTTCTCCGGCCTGATCCCGGTCGCCGCCGCCTGCACCGCCCCGCTCGTCGGAACGGGCGCCTACGGGCCCGCCCAGGCCGTCGGCAGCGCCCTCGTGGGCGCCGGAGTCGCCCTCGGGTCCGGGGCGTTGACGCGGGGGCGGAGGGGGTCAGCGGCTGCCGTCGAGGAGGACGCGGGCGACCAGCGCCGGATCGTCGTTCATCGGGCAGTGCCCGCAGCCGGGCAGGCGCACCAGCCGCGCCTTGGGGATGATCTGCTTGGCGCGCACGCCCTGCCGGCGCACGAGGAGCATGTCCCTGGTGCCCCAGGCCACCGTGACGGGAATCGTGGGGATGTCGTCCCTGAACAGGACGGTGGCACCGGACTTGAGCGTGGCGTCGAACCCGGTGGCTCCGGCCAGCGCGAGCGTCTCGGCGACCACGGCCTCCGGTGAACGGCGGCCCGGGCGGGCGTAGATGGTGCTCGTCAGCATCGTGCGGCCGGCCGCCGACCGGGACAGCCGCTCGACCAGCGGCAGCGGCAGACGTTGCGCGATACGGCGCATCGCGAGCAGGACCCCGAAGGCGTACCGCCGCTCGGCCTCCGACCAGAACCCGGCGGGGGAGAGGGTGGTGACGGACCGTACGAGCTGCTCGCGGCCGAGTTCCAGGGCGAGCAGGCCGCCGAGCGAGTTGCCCGCCACATGGGGCCGGTCCAGCTCCAGCGCCTCGCAGAACGCGCCGAACACGGCCGTGGTGGTGGGCAGGTCGTAGTCCAGCCCCTCCGGCAGCCCCGGGGAGGCGCCGAAGCCGGGCAGGTCGACGGCGATCACGTCGCGCTCGGTGGCCAGGATGTCCACCACCGGGTCCCAGGCCTGCCGGTGGTGACCGATGCCGTGCAGCAGGAGCAGCGGCGCACCGCGGCCCACGCGCGTGTAGGCGACGGTCACGGGCTGCGGGCCGCGTGGGGAAGGGACCTTGAAGGAGACGGTGGCGGACATGGGTGCTCCTCGACTGGGGCTCGCTCGGTGCTCACTGACGGACGCGCTGTAGACAGCTTGTCAGCAATTGCTACCGACGGGTAGCCCCTCGTAGGCCGTCCGCCGGACTCGAACCCTCGCGCTCAATGTCCCTTGCGCACCTCCAGGTTGAAATCGGCGTGCCCGGTGTGCCGGAACAGCTCCAGCCACAGCGGCAGGAACATCTCCACGCCGCGCGCCGAGCGGATGCCGCCCAGGTCGAGCACCCGGTGGGCCGGCCACCCGAACTCGCCGAGCATGCCGGTCACCTGCTCCTTTGCGCCCACGTCGTCCCCGCACACGAACACCTGGTGCTCACCGGGCACCAGCGAGGGCTCCACCATCACCTTGCAGTTGACCGTGTTCAGCGACTTCACCACGCCCGCGTGCGGGAACGCCCGCTGGATCTGCTCGCCCACGCTGTCCGACCCCACGGGGTCGAGGCGCACCTGCCCGTCCTCGAACGCCAGCGGGTTCGTCACGTCGACGACGACCTTGCCGTCCAGGTTCTCCGCCCCGGCCGCATCCAGCGCGGCGAGCGCCACCCGTCCGCCCACGGCGACCACGACCACCTCGGCCGACGAGGCCGCCTCCGCGAACGTGCCGGCCCGCGCGCCCGCGCCGGCGCCCCGCGCCCACTCCAGGGCGGCCGGATTGTCCTTCGTACGGGACCCCAGTGTCACCTCGTGGCCGAGTTCCGCCAGCTTGCCGCCGAGCGTCCGGCCCACGTCGCCCGTGCCCAGAACCGCGTACCGCATGGCCACCTCCGTCCGTCCGGACCGCCGACCGCCTCGGCGGCTCGCGGCCAATTCTGCTCCGGGTTCTCCTTTGGGACACGCCCATTTCCGCTGGACATGTCCGCACGCGTCGCATGGGATGGGGCCGTGACGACCGACACCGCGACCGATGTCTTCGAAGAACACCGGCCCGTCCTGCTGGGCGTCGCCTACCGCATGCTCGGCCGGGTGGCCGACGCGGAGGACGTGGTCCAGGAGGCGTGGCTGCGCTGGTCCGGCGCGGACCGCGGCGAGGTGCGCGAGCCGCGCGCGTACCTGGTGCGGATCACCACCCGCCTGGCCATCGACCGGCTCCGCCAGGTCAAGGCGCGGGGCGAGACGTACGTCGGCCCGTGGCTGCCCGAGCCGTACGTGACCGACTTCGGGGCCACCGTCCCGGACACCGCCGAGCGGGCCGTGCTCGCCGACTCCGTCTCCCTGGCCGTCCTGGTCGTCCTGGAGTCGCTGTCCCCGCTGGAGCGCGCCGTCTTCGTCCTCAGGGAGGCGTTCGGCTACCCCTACGCCGACATCGCGGCCATGCTCGACCGCGGTGAACCGGCCGTACGGCAGCTCGCCGGGCGGGCCCGCAAGCACGTGGAGGAACGGCGGCCCCGCTACGAGGTCGATCCGGAGCGGCGCCGGGAGCTGACCGAGCGGTTCCTCGCCGCCGCCGGGGAGGGTGACCTGGACGGTCTCATGGCGCTGCTCGCGCCCGACGTACGGCTGGTGGGCGACAGCGGCGGGAAGGCGCGGGCGCCGCTGCGGGTGCTGGAGAGCGCGGACAAGGTGGGCCGCTTCCTCGTCGGCGCCGCGGCGAAGGGCGTACCGGACCCGTCGTTCCGCATCATGGAGCTCAACGGCGGTCCCGCGATCGTGGCGCTGTCCGCCGGCAAGCCCGACAGCGTCTTCCAGCTGGACGTCTTCGAGGGCCGTGTGCAAGCGGTGTACATCGTGCGCAACCCCGACAAGTTGCGGTCTCTGCCCGTCGATTAGGTAACCGCTCTCTATGTGGTCCCTATGGGATCGAGGATTGGTCTTGACCAAGGGTTTGGGCCGCCCTATGGTCGCAGAGAAGTGCAACAACCTTTAATAAACAAGGGCGCTAAAACGCCGCCGGACCACGGCGATTGCGGAGGACAGGGTGGGGACCACGCAGCTGGAATCGGTGCCGGAACCGAAATACTGGCATCTCAAGACCGTGCTCAGTGAGGCACTGGACTCCGAGTTCACCGTCGGTGAGATCCTGCCGAACGAGCGCGACCTGGCCGCCCGCTTCGGCGTCGCCCGCGCGACGCTCCGCCAGGCCCTGGAGCAGCTCGAACTGGAGGGCAGGCTGCAGCGCCGCCGCGGGGTCGGTACGACCGTCGCCCCGCCGCGCGTGGGGGTCGCCGTGGGCACGGAGCAGCACGCCTGGCCGGGGGCCGCCGGTGACGTCTGGCAGGCCGTCGACTGCGCCCTGGCCGCAGCGCCGGCCGCCGTCGCCGCCGCGCTGGAGACCGGGCCGGAGGAGGCCGTGCACACGGTGCGCCGCTCCCGGGTCTCGCACGGCCAGCCCGTCGCCGCCGAACTGCTCTACGTCCCCGCCTTCTCGGTGCCGGACCTCTCCGCCATAGACGCCCCGTCCGGACCGGCACGCGCGCGTGCGGTGCTGCGTGAGCTGCAGCGGCTGGAGCTGGAGGGGCAGGAGAGCTCGGTCGAGCTGGGCTCCGCGCGCGCGGACGACGCGAAGGAGCTGGACCGGCTGCCGGGAGCGCCCGTCCTGGTCGTCACCACCCGCTACCTCGCGGCGGGCCGCATCGCCGCGTACTCCGTCGCCACGTACCGCGCCGACACCTGCCGGCTGACGTTCGGCGACTCGGGCAACGTGGAGATCCACCAGGATCCCGAACGCCAGGCGTCCTGACCCCACCCCACCGACCCACGCCGTGCGCCCCGCAACTACGCCGGGGCGCACGGCGTTTCCGCGGCGGGCGGGGGGCGTGGACCGTGGGGCATCGGCTCGAGTTCGTCGCTCGGGGGGCACGCGGGTGCTGCGCTCGCGTTCGGTGCTTGCGGCTCGGCGCCGGCGCCGAGCGGCAAGAGGCTGGGGCGTCGCCCCAGTCGGCGTCGGATGCGGCGTGGCCGCCCTGAGCCGCCGTATGGCCCTGTGGCTGGCGCGCCTCCGGGTGTTACTGCCGCTGCGGCTGGGATGCCTGCTGCTGGCGGTGCTGGCGGTGCTGGCGGTGCTGTTGCTCCCGCTGTGGCGTCCGGTGCCGCAGGAGCCCAGTGCCTCAGGGCATCCACAGGTCTGTCACGGGCCCAGGGCCTTGCCCGGGCCGGGGCCGCGGCGGGCTGTTGCTGTGGCCTCTACCGCGAAGAGCTGTTCCTCCACGTGGTCGAGGGCCAGACGGAGGGCGCCCGTCGCCACCGCGACCTCGCCCAGGAGGGAGAGGGTCACCTTCGGGGGACGGAGGCAGTAGCGGGCCAGTTCGCGGCGCAGGGGATCCAGGACGCCGTCGAGGCCGGCCGCCCAGCCGCCGATGACGACGAGCTCGGGGTCGAGGGCGAGGACCAGGGCGGCGACGTCGTGGACTAGGCGCTGGATGAAGCGTTCGACGGCTGCACGGGCCCGCTGGTCGCCCTCCCGGGCCTGCGCGAAGACCTTGGCGACGGCCTGCTCGTCGAGGGGATGGAGGGGCTCGTCGGTCGTGGACAGCAGCGTCTCCGGCGTGGCCTCACGGCCCAGCAGATGCAGCGCGCCGATCTCCCCTGCCGCCCCGCCGAACCCCCGGTGC
>NZ_WVUG01000410.1 GCF_017614965.1 Streptomyces griseorubiginosus
GCCCTCGCCGCGGCCGTGTCGGCCCTCCTCCGGCCACCTTCGGCGGACGAGTCCACGGACTCCCCCGCTCCCTGCCATCCACTCGCCACGCTCACCCGGCGCGCCCTCGTCCTCCTCCCCCTGCTGCTGATCGGCGTCTGGGCGGTCGTCGACTGGCGGACGCTGCGGGACGGGACCGCGCGGCTCGGGTCCGCCGACCCGGGATGGCTGCTGGTGGCGTTCTTCTTCACCTGTCTGTGCTGGCTCTCCTCGGCCTGCGTACGGCAGGGCGCCCTGCCCGAGCGGCTGCCGGCCGGGCTGCTGATCGCCTCGCAGTTCGCGGCCGGCGCCGCCAACCACGTGCTGCCGGCGAGTCTCGGCGCGCACGCCGTCACCCTGCGCTTCCTCCTGCGCCGCGGCATCCCGTTCGCCCGCGCCACCGCCTCCCTCGCCCTGTACTCCCTGGTCAGGCCGATCGCGAAGACCGCGGTCCTGCTCGTCTTCCTGCTCGCCTTCCCCGATCTGCTGGGCCTCGACGGGCTCGCCCCGGACGGGCGGACGCTGCTGCTGATCGTCGCCGGCGCCGCCGCCGGCCTCGCCGTCACCGGCGTCCTCGTGACGACCGTACGACCGCTGCGCCGTCCGCTGCTGAACGGCGTCCGCACCGCCCTGACCGACGTACGGCTGCTGCACAGCCGCCCGTCCCGGGTGCTCGCCCTGTGGGGCGGGGCGGCCGCCGCGCCACTGCTCCAGGCGAGCGTGATCCACGCGGTCGGCGCCTCGCTGGGCCTGACGCTGTCCTGGGCCCAGGTCGCCTTCGCGTTCCTCGCCGCCAGCAGTGCGGTCGGCGCGGTGCCCGCGCCGGGCGGCATCGGCCCGGTGGACGCGGCGATGGTGTTCACGCTGTCGGCGCTCGGCGCCCCGGTGGAGCTGGCCGCGGCGACCCTGATCGGCTACCGCGTGCTGACGGTGTGGCTGCCGCTGCTGCCGGGCGCGCTGGTGCTGTCGGCACTGGTGCAGCGAAAGGTGCTGTGAGCGGGGCGGGTTCCCGTTACCGGGGCATCGGCCCGGTCACGGCGTCGGGATGCCCGCCGGGCGGGCGGGCCGGCCGAAGCGGGCCGGGACGCCCGGTGAGTACAGCACGCTCACCGGCTCGCCCACCGGCGTCGGCAGCCCCGCCGCGGCCACCAGGTCCTCCGCGCACTCCAGCAGCTCGGCCCGGTGCAGGGACCAGCGCGGGTGGGCGTTCGGCAGGTACATCGGCCGGCCGAAGAACGTGCCGTGCATGCCCCAGCGCGCGGTGAGGAAGTGCTCCAACTCCGTGGGCTCCCCGATCCGTTCCCCCACCCGCACGGTGATGCGGCTGTGCGCGCCGCGCGGTCCGGGCCAGCGCCGGGAGCTGGTGTAGGTCACGGTGTCGCCGTCGGCGCGGACGCTCATCCGGGACCACACGTACGGCATCCGGAACCCGATCCGCGCCACGGCCACCGGCAGCAGCCGGGAGGCGTCCAGGGACCGGAAGACCACGCCCCGCCGCCCGTGCCCGTCCACCGAGTACAGCCGGACGTTGGTCTCGGGGAAGGTCCCCAGATAGGGAACGCCGGGGAGCCGGAACCAGCCGACCCGGTGCATCCGGAACGCGACCAGCCCGACGTACGTGACCCCGTCCAGGGTGTCCGGGACGGTCCCGGCGGGCAGCAGCGGGGCCACGTCGGCGGGATCTGCGGCCCAGTGCAGAAAGGCGAGGTCGAGCCAGGACTGGGTGAGCAGCGGACGGGCGATGGCGCCGGGCGCGTCGACGCTGATGGGCTCCGGTGGCACGCGGGTCACCGTACCGCGGCCCGCCGCGCGGCGGTCAGGGCGTGCTGCACACCGTCTCCGGGCCCGCCGGGCTGGGGGACTGCGCGTCCTGCACCCGCTGCAGACCCCTCAGCAGACCCGGTATGCCGAGGTCCGCGCCCGTCGCGGCCCGGGAGAGGGTCATCAGGGCGGCCTCGTAGAAGGCGTCCCGCACGGCCGGGGCCATCACGTCGGAGGCGTCCAGGCACCGGGTGCCCCCGCCGGTGAGCTGTCGGGAGATCTCGCGGCCGACCCGGTCGGATTTCGGCGGCACCCGGCGGTTCGCCGAGAAGACGTCCTGGAAGCCTGCCCAGGCGCGCTGGCCCTCCCGGGAGGCGAGCTTCTCGATCAGCTTCTTCGCCTGGGGGCGGTCACTGAAGAGTGCGGCGAAGTCGCCGGTCACCTCATGGGCCCGCACCGGGTAGGGGCCGCCGGGCAACAGCGGGGCGGAATCGGTCAGTTCGGCGGACCTCTTGTTGTAGAAGGAGCGGGCGAACGAGCCCTGGTGCTCCAGGGCGCACCCGTTCCAGCCGTCGAACAGCAGCCCGTCGCCGCCCTGTTCGCCCCGATGGTCGGTGAGCAGGGCGTGCCGGGCAGCCGAGGGGCTCTGGGTCAGCAGTCGGCCCCAGGCCTCCCAGGCGCCGCGCACCCGCGAGTCGGTCCACGGCACGCTGCGGGCGCCCAACGCCCAGCGCGCGTACACGCCCGGGCCGGCCCGCTGCAGCACCAGGTCCTCGATCCAGTCGCTGCCGGGCCAGCCGGAGGCGCCGTCGTCGCCCATGCCGATGCACCAGCTCTTGAGCGGCGCCGGGGAGGGGGCGGGTCGGTGGCCCGAGCGGTACCAGACCACGCTCTTCAGGTCGGCCTTCACCGGCACCCAGTACACCTTTTTCTTGCGCTTGCCCGCCGATCCCCAAGGGGCGCCGTAGTCCGCCTGGTCGTAGAGGTCGCCCAGGGGGTGCAGGCGCTGCTGGTCGGCGTACTCGCCGAGTTCGCCGACGCCGGGCATGATCACGATGTCCGGGGACTCCCCCGACTGCACCTTGGAGAGCAGGACCTCGCGCTGGGCCGCGGTGCCCTGGTAGGTGAAGGGGATGCCGAAGCCGCGCAGCACCTTCTCGAAGTGCTTCTCCTGGGTGCCGGTCCAGGTCCCGAGGATGGTCACCGGCGCCTCGTCACGCTGCGTCCAGGCCGCCACCAGTCCGCCCGCGGCGACCAGCAGCAGCGCCACCAGGAACACCAGCAGCCGGAACGGCCGGGTCATCGTTGCCTCCAGTAGTCCCGGTCGAGCCGGTAGCCCAGCCCCGTCGCGGGCAGCACGAAGACCAGCAGCCCGACGATGAGGGTGGCCCGGTACACCCCGTCGGTCCAGGTGGCGCCGGCCAGTTCCCGCCGTACCTGCTCGGACCTGTTCGTGACGGCCGTCTGCACACGGGTCAGGTGGTCGCCGCACTTCTTCCAGGCGGCCGGAGACAGAGCGGGGTCGCACCGGGCGGTGTGACGCGAGACCTCGGTGATGCCGCTCAGACCTCCGCCGACCCGGTCGAGGTCGTGCTGCGCCGACGACGCCGCCAGCAGCGGGAAGACGGCCAGCAGCACGGTGAGGGCCAGCGCGGGCAGCAGGCACACGTCAAAGTCCCGGCCGCAGCGGTCGCGGACCACGAACAGGGCGGACAGCAGGGTCACTCCCAGGACGGCCAGGGAGAGTTCGGCGAGCCACCAGCCCCCGCGCTGCACCCACCCCATGCCGGCGGTGGCCGCGGCGCGCCCCATCTGGTTGACCTGCAGCCTGTCCAGCCGCGGGGCGATCCCGGTCTGCGGACGGCTGAGCAGCGAGGCCGCCTCCACGAGCTTCTGCTGCCGCATGAGCGGCTGGTGCCCGTACTGGAAGGCGCCTGGGGAGATGGAGGTGCTGTAGGAGGCGAGCAGGCCGTTGACGGTGCCGAGGTCCTGGTCGATGCGGTCCGCGATCCGGGACAGTCCCTGGTCGGCCGCGGCGAGCTGGACGCGGTAGGTCTCGCCGGGGCCCACGATGTCGGCCAGTCCCCTTTTCACCAGGTCGTTGGCGCCCCAGTCGGCGCGCATCAGGGCGAGCCGGGTGGCGGCCAGGCCCTGCACCGCCGGCGCCTGCCGGGCGGCGAGGGCCTGGGTGGCCTGCTGGGTCTGGCGGCAGGAGACCAGCAGGGCGCTGACGGCGACGGCCGCGCAGAGGGTGAGGACCAGGGCGTGCGCCTCCAGCAGCCGCCGGGTCCGGTAGGGGCGAAGGCGCCGGCGCCAGAACGCGGCGGGGGTGTGGTCGTGCCAGGTGCGTCCCGTTCTCACAGCAGCTCCTCCCCGCACCTGATGCAGTAGCGGGCCTCGACGCCGGCCGGGGTGCCGCAGCCCGCGCAGCGCGGGCCGGGCGGTGGTCCGGCCGCCTCGGCGGAGGGTTCGACCGGCCCGGAACCGACGCGCAGGATCATCGGGGCCAGCGTGTCGGTGTCGACGGCCGTGCGCAGCCGTACCTCTCCCCCGGCCGCGTCCTCGACGACCGCGACGGCGCGGATCTCCTCCAGCACCCAGTCCGTGCCGAGGCCGGCCGCGAGGCGCGCGGCCCGCCCCAACTGGCGTTCCGCGTCCTCCCGTCGGTCCTCCCTGAGGGCGAGGAGCCCCTTGCGCAGGGCGGTGCGCATGGCGGTGCCGGCGTTCAGGGAGAGCACGCTGTCACCGCCCTGGCCGTAGGGTGCCGCCGGGTCGGGCCGGTGCCAGCGGGCGGTGACGGGCGCATGGACGTCGCCGACGGAGACCATGGCGAACTGCAGCTCGGTCTCCTGGGGATCGTGGTCGGCGTCGGCGACGAGGGTGAGCAGATAGTCGCGCGAGCCGGGCTCCCACTGGTAGGTGGGGAAGAGCCAGGTGTACGGGCGGCCGGGCTCGCGCAGTCCGCCGAGCCGGTGCGGCCGGGGTGCCTTCTCGTTGAGGGAGACCTGGCGCACGGCGGGCCGCACGGTCACCGCGATGGGCAGCTGCGGGGTGTGCACCCGGCGCAGCCGCCGGACGGCCGCGGTGATCGCCGAGCCGAGGCCCTCCTCGACGAACTCGGCCGTGCCGTGCAGCCGTTCGGCGAGGGTCAGCAGCGGTTCGGGCGGCCAGTCGGTGCCCACGGCGAGCACGTCGCAGGTGAACTGCCCGGCGCAGGCCTCCAGTTCCTGCCGCAGCCGGCTCTCGCCGGGGGCGCTGCTGCCGTCGGTGATCAGCAGCAGATGACGTACGGACAGCGGGCGGGCGGCGAGCAGTTCGCGGGCCCGCGCCACCCAGGCGGCGTATCCGGCGGGCCGCGGGCCGTCCCGGTGCAGGGGCAGCGCGCCCGCGGCGAAGGCGGCCCGCCGTCGGTGGTCGTGGTCGGCGACGGCCCACTCGCCCCCGCGCAGGGGATAGCAGGGGGCGGGTTCGGGGCCGCCGCCGAGGACCGCGAAGGAGATGTCGTCGGGCAGCGCGCGCAGCGCGGCGGGCAGGGCGTGCCGTACCGCTGTCCGGTGGGTCTCGGCGACGTCCACGGCGATGATCACGGCGAGTTCGACGGCCGGCAGTTCCGCGGCGGCGCCGGTGGCGGCCACGTCGACCCGCAGATGGGCCTCGATCTTGGCGCTGCGGTGCGGGCGCACCTCGCCGTCCAGGTCGACGTGCAGCCGGACGTCCAGGTGCGGCGGCCGGACGGGGCTGCTCGTCTCGTACGTCACCGGTCCCTCGCCTTCGTCTCCTCGGCGCCGGGTGGGCGCCGCCGTGTCCATGGGTCAGATCACCGTCTGGGGTCGTACCGCGTGGGAGAGGTCCACCAGGTGTTCATGGGCGGCGGCCGACTCCCGGTGGTGCGCGGCCAGTTGCCGGTAGTGCCGCTCCAGCCGGGCACGGACCTCGCGCTCCTCGGGGGACGGTCGCCTCAGGCGGCGGGCGCCGCGGCCCGGGCGGCGGGGTCCGTCACCGCGGCTGTGCAGCGCGTCCAGCTTCCATTCGTGCAGTTCGGTGCTGAGCCGCAGCACCTCGTCCTCGGAGAGGCCGGGTTCGCCCGCGCCCGGGGTGCGCCGCCCGAGACCGCGCAGTTCCTCGAGCGCCGCGTCGACCTCGGCGGGCGTGGGCAGCGGGTCGTCGACGTCGGGCAGCCGGGCGGCGCGGATGCGCAGGGCCGCGATCCGGGCGACGGTGTGGTCCAGCGAGCCCGCCCGGACCCGGCCGAGGACGTCGAGGGCGGCGCCGCGGTCGCCGTCGCGCAGCGCGAGCCGGGCCAGGCCCAGGGCGGCGCCGCCGTGCGAGGGGTTGCGGGCGAACACGGCCTCGTACAGCTCCTTGGCGGTGGGCCCGGCGGTGTCGTCGCCGAGCCACTCCCCGCAGTAGGCGAGGGCGAGCTTGGGCGCGTACTCCCCGGGCAGGTCGAGCCGGACCCGGGTGAAGTGGGCTTTGGCCTCGGCCACTTGGCGGGGGTCGCCGTCCACGTCGGCGCGGCGCAGCGCGACCAGGGCGCGGTGCCACTGCAGCCGCCACTGACGTACGGCACGCGGTCCGGGGATGGAGTCGGCGGTGTCGAGTTCCTCCTGGGCGCTCTCCAGGTCCTCGGGGGTGTCGCGGCCCAGCAGGACGCGCACGTTGTGCAGGCAGATCTCCACCGAGGTGGGCTTCTCGCCGTCCTGGCCGAGGAGATGGCCGGGGTCGTAGCCGCTGCTGACCTCGAACCGGGCGGTCTGCGGGTCGTCCGGGTAGCGGCGGGGCACCGGCAGACAGCGGGCGATCTCCGTGGGGGTGGGCGCGCCGGGGG